>NZ_DS989904.1:2841719-3204357 GCF_000155595.1 Synechococcus sp. PCC 7335
GCCCAAACTGGGGTTTATCGGGAGTCGCTGTTTGAAACGTTCCGACCCGTGGCAAACAAGAAGCAGATTAGAGCAGCGATCGCTCTGGCTAAACAATTCGGTCTGCGCTCCGATCCAGCCCTGCGCGACGCAGAGCTCGGTACCTATTATCAAGTCGATGTAGCTAGGGTTGAATCTTTTGAAGCGGCTATTCAAAATTCAGCCAAGTCAAGCATTGTACTCAACGCTGGAGACGATATAGCAAAGCGGCTTCAGCTTGCTGTGCAGACAGTCCGGCTGATGCTAGTGGCCGCTCAAATAGGTATGATCACATTGATTTTGATTGGAAGTGGCTACCTAATTACCGGACAGTCGGAATTGGCTGCGATATGGTGGACAAGTGCGCTGTGTGTTGGCGGTCTCTGGCTATGGCAAAAGACGGTAGCTAAGCCGCTTCTATAGGGCTCCTATTTTCATATTGTTGTTGAACCACATCTATGGCTTTATTGGCACAGGTCGTTGATTCCTTGGGTCCGCTGGCTAACCCAGTTCTTCGAAATAACTTGGTTACCTCGATAGTCGGCCTAGTCGCGATTACCGTGCTGCGAGTAGGCGCAAATCGACTGATCGATCAGCAAATTAAAGATCCCAGAAATCGCTACGCTTGGCGCAAGTGGAATAGCTATCTTTGCTATGGCCTCTATACTTTTGCGGTGGTCATGCTTTGGCTACCCAGTATTGCTGGACTATCAACCTTCTTGGGTTTGTTCGCAGCGGGCCTAGCCGTTGTCCTTCGCGATCCGCTGGTAAATATAGTGGGCTGGTTGTTCATTCTATGGCGACAGCCCTTTCAGATGGGCGATCGCATTCAAGTAGACACTCATGCTGGCGATGTAATCGATATTTCCATCTTTCAATTCACGCTCATGGAGATTGGTAATTGGGTAGAGACAGACCAAAGCACCGGGCGAATTATTCATCTTCCTAACAGCCGGATTTTTCAGCAGCCTATCGCTAACTACACCCAGGGATTTAAGTACATATGGCATGAAATCCCAGTTCTAATTACGTTTGAAAGCGATTGGGAGGCTGCCAAGTCTATCCTATTTATTCAGCTGAGCCAGCACGCCGAGCATCTGAGTAGTTCTGCTGAGGAGCACATCCGTAGAGCCGGTCGAAAGTACATGATTTCTTATTCCAAGCTGACCCCTACGGTTTATACCACCGTCAGAGAAAGCGGCATCCTGCTGACTTTGCGCTACCTCTGTGAGCCCCGTCGACGCCGCGGATCAGAGCAAGTGCTGTGGGAGAATATTCTGCGCGAGTTCGCTAAAAACGACGATATCTCTCTAGCCTATCCTACTCAGCGATTCTTTATGACCTCGGTCGATAGGAAAAGCCCACTGCTGCCACGACATTTGGACAAGGAGATTGCTTTGGAAGAGTAGCCAGTAAAACTAGCCTTCTAGATCAACAGTTAAGCATGCGATAATACTCTGATGCAGTGTCTTCTCTCTAGACGCTGTATGTTCCTGAATGACTAGGGCTAGGTTGTTAGGCCTAGACCGTTAATTTCCTAATAAGTAGGTATGAAGACAATACGATTGAGTCGGTGGTTGGTAGGGATGGCGATCGCCTCCACTTTGACTCTCTCTTGCTCTAACAGACTTCGAAACTATACTCAAATTACGCTTGCCCCTCAAGCAGATACCGAACTCGATTTAGAAACAATAGAGCAAACAGAAGCCATCCTAGAAGAACGTCTGACCAATTTGGAGATTGAGACCGCTGAGATTATCTCTGAAGCAGATTCTAGCCTGATTAGGCTCAGATTACCGGCTGAAGTTGACGCTCTAGCCATCGCAGATGTATTTGCGGATACTGGACAGCTATCACTACGGCGCCAAAAACCAGAAACCGAAGAGGATCTAGCCAAAAATATTGAAGCACTGCAGCGGCTGTTAGTAGAACAAGATACGTTGAAGCAGACCGATAACCTAGAGGATGCTGAGGCCCTACAGTCGCAAATTGATCAAACCAGGGCCGAAATCGTTGAGCTCTACGAGCCTAGTGAACTAACCGGCGATTTGGTCTCAGATGCACAGGCCGTTTTGATGAGTGGCTTTAATACCTGGGAAATTACCGTCTGGTTCAACGAGGAAGGCACCAAAAGATTCACCGAAAAGACTAAGGCGATCGCGGGTACGGGTCGCACGATTGGTGTTTTTCTAGACGATGTTTTGTTAAGTACGCCGGTTGTAGATGTTGACTATGCTCAGACGGGTATCCCCGACGGTAAAGCTGTGATTTCTGGTAACTTTACCGCTGAGGCTGCTAAAGCCTTGGAAGCTCAGCTAAAAAGCGGTGCCTTGCCCGTTGCGCTCAAGACTGTAGATATTGAGGTAGTCCCTGCCGAAGAGGTTGAGCTGCCAGGCGAAACAGTCGACGGCGAAGGCTAAGTCGAGATGGTAGAGACAGAACCACCATCTACTCGCCAGTTGGAGCCGACTACGTAGCTAGCCTGGTTCGAGCAGAGAAAGGCAATCACTGCTGCTACTTCTTCGACTTTGCCCCGTCTACCTACCTCGATGCCGGGACGGTTCTCAGCAAGAAAGCTGGACACAGCTTCTTCCATGCTAATGCCGCGCTCCTCAGAACGTGATCGCATCATCGCATTGGTCATAGCTGTTTCTACAAAGGCAGGCGACACCATATTGGTGAGTACACCGTCTTTGGCATAGGCTTTTGATAGATTTTTAGTCAGATTTAGCGTTCCTGCCTTACAGGCGCAGTATGGCATATCTTCTATGTAAGGTTGCACGGCATCTTCAGAGCCTAGCAGCACTAGCCGTCCCCATCCTGCCTTACGCATATCCGGGATAAAGGTACGACAGACTCGTACCGTTCCCATTAGGTTAACGTTGATGGTATGCATCCAGCCTTCATCGTCGATATCGTCTAAAAAATCACCGACTGCGCCCGTGATACCTGCTGAATGAACGACAATCTCAGCAGGCCTGCCAAAGTGCTCGACTACCTGATCGCGGGCTGCTTCTACCTGCTCTAGGCTCGTAATGTCAGCTTTGACTGGAAACGGTTCGCCAAAGGATTTGAGATCGTCAATCTCATCAAAGGAGCGATTCAAGATTGCTACTTTAGCACCCTCTTTCAGCAAGATTTCAGCCGTCGCTTTACCAATGCCAGAGTCACCCCCTGTCACTACAGCGATTCGATCTTTTAGCCCTAAGTCCATGAAATGTGTCTTCCTATTAAATGTCTGAATCTGGTTTGAATCAACAGCCAAGCTGCGCTTTCAATTTAGAGTGCTAGGCCGACATGTAGTGCACGTGTGCAACAAAAGCTTAGACAACCAGATTTTCCAAGGCCAAAATTAAAGGATATAGCAATGTGCGGATGCATACTCTGCGAGAAGGCAAAGCCTACGTGCATTGCGAGTCACTTAGCCTGTTGAAACACAAGGGTTATAGCCAATGACTATGCCGTAAGCTAAGTGATCAAAGCTATAGATGCCTGAACAAAAAGTCAGACACTTTACAGAAGGCGTACAATGATGGCCGGTTAGACATTCAAGGGAAATCACGCCTCATGAAGCCATCCCCAAAGGCCGTTGTCTTACTCTCTGGTGGGCTAGACTCAGCTACCTGCGCTGCCCAAGCAATTGCAGATGGCTATGACGTAATTGCGCTGTCTTTCAACTACGGTCAGCGTCATGATAGAGAGCTGCTGGCCGCGCGAGAACTGGTCAGTGCTTTGGACATCACGGAGCATCAGATAATAGATATTAATTTAGCTCAGTGGGGCGGTTCGTCTTTGACCGATCGGACTATGGTCATTCCGACTGAGGGTAAAGACTTAGACGCTAAGGTGATTCCATCGACCTATGTACCAGGGCGCAATACTGTGTTTATTGCGATCGCTCTTTCCCTGGCTGAAGCTAGCGGAGCGATCGCTATTTATCTTGGTATCAACGCTGTCGATTACTCTGGCTATCCAGACTGTCGGCCCGACTACCTAGCTGCTTTTCAGACGTTAGCATCCCTATCTTCAAAAGCTGGACTTGAAAATCGCGCTCCTAAGCTTGTGGCCCCCCTCATTTCAGATTCTAAAGTTGACATCGTTCATAGAGCCTTGAACCTAGGCGTCCCGATTGAAAAAACCTGGTCTTGCTATAGCGGAGAAGATCTTCCTTGCGGCCGCTGTGACTCTTGTCGAATTAGAAACGATGCTTTAGTCAAAGCGGGTAGGCGCGATTTGGCGACGTTTTCTGAAGTGACCAGGCCATCCCCACCGGACAGGACCTGTCACAATGATAGGTAGAAATCAAAGCAGTAGAAGCACAAGATAGAGCGATATGGCTAGTAAGAACAAGACATCTCGTCAAAAGGGCTCAGCTAACAAAAATCAGAAGACTAACTCACCAAACAGTCTGAAAGCGAACTCAAGGACCAAAGACATTCCTAGAAAAACGCCGCCAAAGGGCATGAGTCAAGCGCGCTATGACAAACTAGTCGCGGAATCTCAAGCGCCTTATAAAGGTTTGAGAAAGTTTATGTACGCTGCTTTTGGGGCCTCCGGTGCAGTTGGCGGATTCGTTTTTTTTACAAAGATCTTAGCTGGACGAGATCTGGCTGCATCGCTGCCAAATCTCGCTTTGCAACTTGGTGTTGTCGCTCTGATGGTGTTTTTATTTCGTTGGGAAGACCGCAATCAAGAAGATGGCTAGTAGCGGTGAGTACTCAACAAGTAGCGACTATGAGTAATTCTTCAAAATTACCGATCGTACTAGTTCACGGTATCTGGAATCGAGCGGAGATTTTTACAACCCTCAAAACCTATCTAGAAGCGAACGACCATGTTGTCTACGCACTGACTATGACGCCTAACAATGGCGACGCATTGTTAGAGAGCTTAGCCCGTCAACTTGCTACCTTTATCGATAGCAGGCTAGCACCCCAACAGCAATTTAACCTGTTGGGATTTAGTATGGGAGGATTGGTGAGCCGCTACTATGTGCAGCGACTAGGCGGATTGAGTAGAGTAGAAAAGTTTGTGACGGTTTCTACGCCGCACCGAGGAACATTCTTAGCACTGGGTAGCGATCGCCCGGGCATCCGTCAAATGTGTCCAAACAGCGATTTTATCAAAGCGCTTAACCAGGATGCAGACTGTTTGAAAGTGCTTCAGTTCTTTTCTTTTTGGACACCCTTTGACCTTCTAATTTTGCCACCATGGAGTTCTTTAATTGGCAGCGGACAGACACGGCGACTACTGATCCCTAGTCACAACCGTATGATTAGAGATCAACAGGCACTTTTTGTCATTGCCCAAGCACTAGCTTGACTGTCGCTTTGCACGCTGTGCTAGATGTAGAGCATACTGGCCGAAAGCTGTATGTAACAACAGCCAAAGAGACTTATGGTCCTTGCCTAGATAGGGTGAGCGCTATACTTTCCGGCTTTTCGCTAGGTCTTTCTATTAGCTGCTCTATCGGCTTTTAACCCTCTGTTTTGAAGAATTACTTCTCTCAAAGAATAAAGTAGAGCAAAACATCACTCCGTCTTGTCTCCTACCTTTGAATACTGATGTTCTCCAAACACTGCGCTGGGATAGACGTAATACTTAAACTCCAGCAGGTTATGAAAGGGATCTTCTAGGAAGAAGGTTCGATGCTCAATGCGATCACCTTTGAATCGATGCTTAGGCTGCTGGTAGAAGGTCAGCTTTTTCTCCTTAGCCCTAGTCAATGCTGCTTCCCACTCTTGTTCTGTTTCAAAAGTAAGACCGAAATGTCTTGGATAAATCCCTGTTTGTGCCGTGGTGGGCTCTTTCACGACATGGGCAACTAGTTGGTGACCACCTAGGTTTAGAATCAGTGAACCCTTACCCTCTCTACCGACCTCACAACCGAGCCCTTCAACATAGAAGTGTTTGGTCTGGGGAATATCTGCGATAGGGAAAGAAAGATGAAAGATAGTACTCATAAAACCTCCATAGTCCAGTCGCTTTAATAATCTCTTTGAAAGGATTACTGTTTTGTAATGGGGACTACAGCCAAAATAGCAGTCAGGCAAGTAAACCTGAAGTATGCTAACACCGTATTTGTACGACGTAGTCAGCCACCACCAGAGACTGTCCCTAGTAACTATGTCTAGAATAGACTTCTCTAAAGCCTTGTAATCCTTACTCTAGAAGCAATCTAGAAACGCCTTATGTCAATTTACGTTGGAAATCTATCGTTTGATGCTACTCGCGATGACATCAACGAAGTCTTTGTTGAGTACGGTTCAGTTAAGTCTGTGAAGGTTCCTACCGATCGCGAAACCGGTCGAGTGAGAGGTTTCGCGTTTGTAGAGATGTCTAGTGATGCAGAGGAAGAAGCGGCCATTGCCGCTTTAGATGGGGCTGAGTGGATGGGTCGCACACTAAAGGTAAACAAGGCTAGACCTAGGACCTAAGTCTCTTCAGACTATACGGCCATCAACATAGTACGCCTTGACTTAAAACAGTCCCGAATTTGACTGTTCTCTCCGCATCTGCAGTTTATTGTACAAAACAGAATTGCACAAAGCGGACAGAGGGCACACTACATGGGGTGCACTCTCAATGCACTCTCTAAGTGCTTTCTCTATGCACCGTCAAGACGTACACCAAAAACCACAACAAGGAGAGGAGCGGCGGCGGTAGCACTCTGCACTTTGTCTGCACCCTTGATAAATACTCTGCTCTGGTTCTGTGGGGCCTAAATAGATAGCAACCCGCCGAATCATTCCGCCGAATCACTCCGCAGATTGCTAAGCCATTTGTGTGTTGTCATTGATATCCTATGCTAGTCGGTCTTTTGCCGGTCAGTCTTCGAGTGCCCTCACCGTGTAGCCTCTATTCCTTAGATAAAGCCGAATGGATAAGGAAAACATGTGACTAGCCTGTTAGCTAGCTTTGATAGCTTTTTCTGACATGCTGTAAGTGCCGTTCCCACCACGGTGCCAAACACCATCACGAGCACCTGCAGACAGGATGTTAGAGATTCGGTTTCGTGCCTTCAGAAAATGACTTTTTGGCATATTTTCTTGAAAGACTAGATTCATCACATCTGCAATCTTAAAGACATTATTCGGCTGAGCCTGTAGTACGCTAACAATAACGTCAGGAAGTGGTGACTTCTTGTAGGTTGTTTGAATATAGCGCTGCCAGTCAGCTTTACCGCTACGCTTGGTTGAAGCTGCGCTCTGCTTCGATTTGGCCGGACGTCCGCGACTAGCCTTAGGTTTTGAAGCTTTTGTTGTGGTTGACTTAGGTGCGGTCGATTGAGTAGAAGACTTACCAGCCTTACGTCTGCCTTTAGTTTTGTTACCTGCAGGCGTCTTTTTGGTCGTTATCTTTGTCGTTGTCGACGCGTCTGTAATCGTCGAAATAGCTGAGGCAGCTGGCTTCTCCCCAGATTCAAACATAGAGATGACCGCCTGAATGCCTTCCCGCTTTTGCTGAAGCTGGGTTAGCTTAGCCTCTAAGACAGTTGCCTGTGCAGATAGCTCGGAATCTACTTCTAGAAGCTGTGGTAAAACAGATGTAGACATACAAAATTTTCTCCTTACAGTTGATACAGAAATTGAATGATATAAAAGATAGAAGAGCGGCCGCTTGACTCAGTCTTTTAGAAATTAATCGCTTGTAGCCTGGTTATCTAGAAGTTGAATTCGTAGAACTCTAGGCAAAAGACCAAAGAGTCTAGAGCGATTGCCTTCGAAAACCTCCGAGGGCGAGAACACCTTACGAAGACTCCCTTAAATTGAAAGGCCTGAGTATCAAACAACAGCTAAACGCCGCAGCCGCCTGCAATTTAGCTATCCTGCAATTCAGCTATCTTCGAGTGATTGTCTCCTCGTATATCCAGTAGCAGGCAAACCTGAAACAAATACCCAACAACGATTCTGTAGAAGCAATTATCCAAGCAGTATTGCAAAAGCATATTTTCTAAAACCATACTTCCTAAAAACATGCCGGAAGACATGCATAGAATAGCTATAGAAGACAACTGCGAAGGCTAAACCCTATCTGAAGCGCTTTTAGGCAAAGATAACTTTCTTGACAATAACACTATTTAATCACTTTCTTCTTTTCAGGCAAGACTTTTCTTAACTTTTTTCGCAAGATTAGGGGAGATTACGGTCAAATTTCGGCTTTTTACCCGTTGTTGCCACCATTTATAACTGACCGAACACTTAGAAGCGTGTACTTAATCAAAAGGAAGAGGATGACTAGCATCAGTAATCCTCCGGCTAGCCATTGACGTAGCTGAATAACAATCCCTAGCTTTTCACCCAAGTTTGGAACAAACCAGAGGCTGAGTAGACCTATGCCTACCCCGTTTGCTAGAAGGATAGGGATTCGTGGCAAGATCCCAAAAGAGATGATAGCAGGCGTCTGTTTGGGTTGTAGCTGCAGTTTCGCCAACAAATTAAACCAGAGCTGACTACATACGATCACAAGGGCTCCTATCGCCGGAGAAGTCAGTGCCGTATAGAACCCTATTAGCTCTAGAACAATAGTACTACGCACGACAAAAAGAAAAGAGTAAAGACGGGCATCACTGGTCTGTTGTAGAGTTTGAAAGATGTTATCTAGGTCTACTTTTGCCATAGTGGCTAATTCTATGCAGAACAGCGCTAGTGCTAGCGCTAGTAGCTGCTGTGCTAAGGCTTCACCAGAGACCGCTTGCCATAACAAGCCAGTGCCAGCTGGAATAAAAGACAAAGGGATGAACTGCCTAGTTGATAGCCAAATCGATTGCACAGCTTCCTCACCAGCAACTTTCACAAATTACGCCAATAGAATCTACTCGAATAAAATCTATAGTAGTCTGTGCTCACAAAACAGCCTGTTCTTAACTTTTCATAGGATTTCTAGGTGGTGATTCATGTCTTCTCCTCGACGCTATATTCTTACTCTTTCTTGTCCGGACCGTGTAGGTATTGTTGCGGCGGTGAGTACCTTGATTTCGAATAACAACGGTTGGATCAACCAGGCTCATCACCATTCTGACCAGCTAGAGCAGCGTTTTTTTACTCGTCAGGAGATCCTGGCGGATTCGCTCAGTTTCCCCATCGAGGAATTGCGTAGCCGGTTTGAGCCAATTGCCGCTCAATTTAAGATGGACTGGAAAATTAGAGACTCGACCAGAAAGACCCGGGTTGTCGTCCTGGTCTCAAAAAGCGGCCACTGTTTGTATGATTTACTATCTCGGTGGAAATCACAAGAGCTCGAGATTGAAATTGCCTGTGTGATCTCTAATCACGAGGTGTTTAGAGGTTTGGTCGAATGGCATGGGATTCCTTACTATTATGTACCGGTAACACCTCAAAAAAAGACAGCGGCTTACTCACAGATGATGTCTTACTTTGAAGCGGTTGATGGCGATGTCATGGTGCTCGCACGCTATATGCAAATACTGCCACCAGAGATGTGTGATCGCTATTCTGGAAAAATCATCAATATTCACCATTCATTTCTCCCTTCTTTTGTCGGTGCAAAGCCCTATCACCAAGCCTATGCACGCGGTGTAAAGCTGATTGGAGCTACCTGTCACTACGTCACCGAAGATCTCGATTGCGGACCGATCATTGATCAAGATGTGTTGCGCATTGACCATTCTGACGCGCCAAGAGACCTGGTCCGCTACGGTAAAGATATCGAGAAGACCGTTCTTGCTAGAGGGTTACGTTATCACATTGAAGATAGGGTGATGCTGCATAAGAATAAGACGATTGTCTTTCGATAGGGTGGCGATGTGACATGCCTTTGCCACCCTCGTCTTCGCTACTTGCTAGCCCGTAACCGGCCGTCGTGTAATGCGGTGCCTCTAGGTAGAGTATCTTCGTTGTAAAGTGTTTTTACCTAAGGGTATGTCAACATAGGTGGCTATTCGTTACAAGATTCTTCAATCAGGTAAACGACGGTGACAGAAGGCGCTACACTCACTTTGTACAAATCCTCTTTTTGAAAGTGCTTTTGAAGGTGCATAGCTATTTAGGAGCGTATCTTGAAAGGGAATCTTGAGAACGTAGCTATCTGATTTGTTCAAACCAATCAAGGATGAGGAATTTATAAACATACGAGGAACCTCTTTATCATGACTGACCCTGTACTTTCTCAGCTTGTTACTGTTGAATCGGATTTAGCCGAACAAATCGAGCATTTGGAAGCTCAGCTTTCTCAGCTGCAGATCAAACGTCAGGAGCTACTGTCCGTCATTGATATGTTCAAAGATGATGAAATTAATGGCGATCGCGCAGCGTCTGGCTCTACTCGGGCAAAAGCATCCAATAAAGACAAGGCGTCTGCTAAGTCGGAAGGAAGATCTTCTGTAGCGTCTAAGTCAGACCGACAGCCAAAGCAGACAAGTCGCTCTACGAAAAGAAAGAAAGACGGTAGAGCTGCTGCCTGGCAAAAGTATGTCCAGTCTGAGTATAGGAGCCTAGCGCTACCTGAGGCGGTTAGTACCGTTCTAAGATCTGAGCCTAGTAAGATCTTCAAGATCGCTGATGTAATGTCTTCTATCTTCAAAGAGAGCATGCCAAAGACGTCTTATCTCAAGGCGCGAAATCGTATCTCTAACATTTTGTCTGCAGGTGCTAGAGATGGCACCTGGTATAGAGGGCGTAATGGACGCTATTCCCAGTCGGAGAGTGTTACAAAAGCTTAGTCTAGCTAGATTTTAGTTTGGCTAGATTAAAGACAGTAAGCCTTGGCTGTAAGTCATCGGGGCTATAGCAAATCAAAGCTCTAGATAAATATCAGGAGTAATATTTATTACTGTAGATATCTAACCTGGTGTCACATGGCTGGTGTCACATGGCTATGGTGGGTTAATAATGCTAGTTGAAGTGCCTATGATCTGCTTCGGACTAATTTATGCTTCTAGATAATCCTTTGCTAGTCGCAATTCTACTCAATACGAGCCTGATTGTAATTGCCTTTCTCCTCCCGAAGAAGTTGCTAACGCCTGCGGGGTATGGCAATGCTTGGCTTTTAGGCATAGTCGTCTGGCTGTCATTTGGTTGGCAGGGCTATGTGACGATTTTGTTCTACTTCTTTATCGGCTCGGCCGTTACTAAGGTGGGCGTAGCTGAAAAAGAAGCTTTGGGCATCGCTGAGGCGAGAGGAGGGGTTCGTGGACCTGGGAACGTTTGGGGCTCGGCTTTGAGCGCAGCTGTCTGTGGCCTAATCGCGATCGCGCTGCAAGTGTTAGGTGCGCAAACGCTAGCGCCATTTGATCTAGGTACGGCTGGTACTGCTTATCCTCTCTGGCAGTCGCTGTTGGCGCTAGGATTTGTAGCCTCACTTAGCACTAAGCTCTCAGATACAGCTGCAACTGAGATTGGCAAAGCTTATGGGAAGAGGACGTTTCTGATTACAACCCTTTCTCCAGTTCCTAAGGGAACAGAAGGAGCAGTCAGTCTAGAAGGAACCCTAGCAGGTGTGGTTGGTTCGCTAGCGCTAGCAGTAGTGGCCTATGGTACTGGCCTGTTGGAACCGAGCCTATTCGGACCATTTGGGATCTTGATATGTGTCGCTGCAGCTTTTGTTGCTACTACCGCAGAAAGCCTAATTGGTGCCACTATCGAAGAAAAGCTAAGCTGGCTAACTCACGATCTGGTTAATATCATCAACACAACAATTGGCGCAATCGTAGCGATCGCTATTGGCTGGCTAAGTACCTAGCCCATATCCTAAGTACCTAGCCCATATCTATGTACAACTACTTTCTAGGAAAGAAAACGTGGCTAATTGTGAAAAAACATATAATATATAAGCACTGATCCCCATGCCTCTTGGCAGCGAAGGCTGTCTGATGGCTTGGGTTTCAGACAGCAAAGGGCTGTCTGAAACCTTTCAGTAGAACGCCCATTAAAAACCAAAAATAAAAGAGCTCACCTATGATGACTATGGTCACTGATGAGAATTTCAACCGCGAAGTTTTAGCCTCCTCAGTTCCAGTGCTTGTCCATTTCAGCGCCCCGTGGTGTGGTATTTGTCGGCTAGTCTCTCCTGTTTTAAACAGCTTTCGAACAGAATGGCCTGGACCGATTCAGATTGTCGATATCAACGCTGACCAAAATTTGAAGCTAGCCAATCGCTATCAGTTAACTGCTTTACCGACTTTGCTATATATAGAACAGGGTAGAGTACTTCAGCGGATAGAGGGCTTTAGAAGTCGTGAATATCTCTTAGCTCAGCTACAGGGGATCAAGCAGCGTCATTGTTTAGAAAGTATGTTCTCTCGCTCTGCCTAGTCACCTAGATTCGTCATTGAGGCTGACAAGGCAGCTTGAAGGCGGTGGCAAGGTAGGTTCCTACCTGCCTATCTAAGATGCTAATTGCCATACTTCGCGTGATTTAGAATTGCTATTAGGTCATAGGTATCCCTTTAACAAGAAGTCTTGGCCGACTGGTGTTATTGATACTGAATGTAAAGCTAACGCTTCGGTCATTGCTGTAAAGCCTAGTTCGCCAATCGGTGAGGGCGCGCGCTGACCGCCAATGAGTTTGGGTGCAATAAACGCCCAGATTTTTTGCACGGAGCCCGCTGCGATCGCCTTAGCCGCTAGCACGCCACCGCATTCCCAAAGCACACTCATGGCCCCGCGCTGATACAGATGGGCCATGACGGCCGCAGGAGTGAGGCTCTCCAACGCCACTATCTCTACTCCCTGGCGGACTAAAGCAGCCTTTGTTTCAAGGTTCGCATTCGTTTGAGTAAAGACTAGCGTAGGCGCCACTTCTGTCTTCCAAAGGTTTCTATCTGAGGGAAGATCTAGGTGGCGACTCATCACAACTCGCAGCGGGTTGCGCGTTCCCTCTCCATGACTAGTCAAGTTTGGATTGTCTTGGCGCACGGTATTGCCCCCGACGATGACCGCATCACATCGACTGCGTAGCTGATGTACTCGCTGACGAGAGCTAGGCCCACTGATCCAGGCGCTATGCCCAGCTGTGGTTGCAATTTTGCCATCTAGTGTCATGGCATATTTCAAGATGCCAAATGGGCTATTATGTGTCACTCGGTGGATAAAGGCTTCGTTAAGCTGATGACACCGATCCACTTCAATCCCGACTACAACTTCAATGCCAGCTTGACGTAGCTTTTCGATTCCGCCTTTGGCTTTGGGATTGGGATCTCGCATGCCAATCACCACTCGGCGAATCCCAGCTTTGATCACAGCTTCGCTACAGGGTGGCGTGAGGCCTTTATGGTTACACGGCTCTAGATTGACATAGAGAGTAGCTCCCTGAGCTCGGTCACTGGCTGCTCGTAGCGCAAAGATCTCGGCATGGGGTTCGCCTGCTTTCGGGTGAAATCCTTCCCCGACAATCTCGCCATCTCGAAGGATGATAGAGCCTACTAGGGGGTTGGGCGCAGTGTGGCCCGCAGCTTGAGCGGCTAACTCGCAGCAGCGCCGCATCAAGTCAGTGTCGCTACCAAGGTTAAGGGTGGCTTCGGTCATATTCAAACTGAATAGATGTAGTAATTTAGTAGAGCCATCAACGTACTAATCTTGGGTGCTAAGCGATCTTTATCTGGTTGCTATCTTTATCTGGTTGCTATTTTATGGGCAATTTTTTTGCAGAAGGGAGGCGAAGATCTCAGTCAAAAGTGCTGGCTGGTGTGGTGATTGGTTTGATCACCGTTCTGATAGTCCTTGCGCTTGGAGTAATAGATTCCGCAGTCGCACACTCGAAGGTCACACATTTAGAGATCGCCCAGTCAGAAGCGCAGCCTACGCCAGTCGCGCCAGAGACCATACAGCCAGTCGCGCCTACTGTAGAACCAGGCGCAGAACAGGCACCCACTGAAGCGCCTGCGATCAATCGACTACTGCCCACTATTCCTTTAGATTGGCAGGCGCCTATTATAGGCGATACCGCAACTGAGGCGATCGCACCTGTCTATCTAGATGGCAGAACCATATTTTACCTTAGTGCTACTACCGCTGCCGGTTCAGAAGCCGCAGAGCTGCGTGCTCAAGAAATCCAGAAACGACTGCATGTATTAGCCAGAGACCAGTTTGAAAGCAGTCCATCAGTAACGGTCACCACCGACGAGCCGACTGGCCTGCCGGTCATCGCAGTAGATGGCGAGGCTTTTCTGACCGTAACCACCTTGGATGCGCAAATTATTGGCTTAGCTAGCCCCGGAGAATATGCACGAACGCTAGCAGACACACTAGAGTCTGCGCTTATCCGCTACCGCCAAGAGCGTCAGCCTTCGTATCTAAGACGGCAGCTAATCCTGTCTTTGTTGGCCGCTGCAATCGCCCTACTGATAGAGACAATCATTCGGCAAGCCATCGTGCGGATCAGACGGCGGCAAAAATACCTTTCTACGGCTAGGACTCAGCTTGGGAAGGCGACCAGCATGGGCCGTCCACCTTTGATCCCCTACCCGACTGCCGACGTATTCGAGTCAGTTTTCGAGCTTTTAAAAGCCCGTTTAGACAATCGTCAGAAGCGCAAGATCAACGAAACTATACGAGCTCTGCTAGTAGTTTCTCAGGGCGTGCTGTGGATACTAACTGGTCTTTGGATACTCGCTAGATTCCCCTACACTCGATGGCTAACAACACTGCTGCTGCACTGGTTAGAAGTACCAGGTCGAATTTTCTTAGCCTCGGGGATTGCTTATGTTCTGCTTAGAGCCAGCAGTTTCTTGATCGATAAAGTAGGATTTGCTTTGCAAGAAGGGGCGCAATGGGCACCGGAATCATCGCAGCGGCTAAAGCTAAGATTTCTGACGTTTTCTCAAGTGGCTAAAGGGCTGGTCGCAGCGGTAATCTTTGGAGCGCTGCTGCTGCTGGTGTTATCAATTTCGGGTATTGAAGTGGGTCCTATCCTCGCGGGGGCAGGAATTGCAGGGGTTGGCATTTCTCTAGCAGCGCAAAGCTTAATCAAAGATGTGATCAATGGCTTTTTGATTTTGTTTGAAGACCAGTTTGGTGTAGGAGATATTGTCAGCATCCAAGGACTAACCGGCAGCGTGGAACGTCTCAATCTGCGCATCACTCAGCTAAGAGATCTAGAAGGCAGGCTAATCACCATTCCAAACAGCCAGATTAGTATTGTTGAGAATCTGTCAAAGGACTGGTCGCAGATAGATTTGGTGGTGAAGGTCTCGCCTATGGTGGATTTAGATAAGGTATTGCCGCTACTCAAAGAAACGGCTAGTGCGATCGCAACTGACCCGCACTGGCAGCAATTTGTCTTAGAGCCGCCTGATCTGCTTGGCGTCGAAGCTGTAGACCAGGCGGGAATCTCCATTCGACTTCTACTAAAGACTCAGCCGTCCAAACAATTTTTAGTCGCCAGAGAGCTGCGCGTGCGAGTAAAAGAGGCTTTCGATCAAGCTGGAATTTCGCTCGGCGTACCGCAGCAGAAGCTAGAAGTATCTTGGGAAAAGCCTGAAGATCAAAATCTAGTTCCTGCCTCAAGTTTTAACGCTACCCATCCACAGAACCAGCCCATAGGCGATCAGTTTGCCAACGGTAGCTGAGCTTGGGTAGTTGAACCAGAAGTCGAAAGTTGAGCCAGAAGTCGAATTTACGAGTTCTGAATGCCGTCTTCAGGAAAAACCCATTTTGGACCTTCAGCAGCTCGCTCTTGCTGCTTGCGGCGAACAGCTTCAGCCGCCATCTCTAGCATGGTATCTAGAGAGGTATCTTCAATAAACTTTGAGGCTTGCTGCTGAGAATCTTTATGGGGGCAGTCGTCGCCGAGGACGCAGCCATTTTTGCAGTCTACAGCGCAGTTAATATCAGCCATGATTTGACAGTAAGTTATTTAAACCAGTGAGATTACATGAATGATCTTAAAGGATCACGCAAATTGACATGTCAGCTCTCTAGCAGAATCTTTAGACAGATTTGAGATAGCTGCTGAGTGTGTAGATAAATTGGTCAATGTGAGCTGAGGTGTGTGTAGCCATCAAACTGAGACGTAGACGACTCACCGGTACCGTTGGCGGGCGAACGGCTGCAGCGAAAATTCCTTGCTCTCTAAGGTGCTTGGCTAGTGAGAGCACAGTAGTGGCATCTTTTACTTGCAAACAGACAATCGCTGAGTCCGAGGGAAGTCTTCTGAGATTAAGTGACTTCGTTTGAAGTAGAGTTGCTTTGCTAGAAAGCAGATGATCTATCCGCTCGATGAGATATTGGACGTTTTGGCGAAGCTGACTTAGGCGCTCAGGTTCTTGGATGAGTAAAGAGATTGCGCCTAATGCTGCTGCTGAGTCAGCAAGCGACAGTCCAGTTGTGTAGATCCAGCTAGCGGCACGATTACGCAGAAAATCGACTAGTTCTGCACTGCCAGCAACGTATCCTCCTAAGCTAGCAAGCGCTTTACTAAGCGTTCCCATCTGCACCAGCGGTCGGTCTTGACAACCAAAAAATTCAGCGCAGCCTGCGCCTGTTCTACCTAGCACGCCTACGCTATGGGCCTCATCAATCATCACCATCGCCTCAAAGCGATCGCCTAAACCTAACAATTGCGGCAAGTCGCATACGTCGCCATCCATTCCAAATACCCCATCAGTCAAGATCAAACAGCGGCGGTAGGCGGCCCGTGCGGCTGCTAACTTCGCGCTTAAGTCTCTAAGATCGCCATGTGCGTAGGTGATTGTTTTTGCACCGCTGAGGGCCGCTCCATTTCTTAGGCTTGAGTGGTTGTATTCATCACTCAAGATCAGGTCGCGGCTATTGACTAGCGCAGTGATTGTGCCAAGATTTGCTAGGTAGCCGCTGCTAAAGACAATGGCATCTTCTGTTCCTTTTAGCTGAGCAATTGCCTGTTCTAATTCTCGGTGTAAGGGCCGATGTCCGCTCAATAGCAGTGACCCAGTCGACCCTGTTCCATAGCGTTCAACTGCTGTTTTTACCTGGGTGACTAGTCTTGGATCTGCGGCTAGTCCTAGATAGTCATTACTGGCTAGGTTGATCAATGAACGACCATTGATTGTCACCGTAGGTCCACCATAGCTATCAATCGATTGAACGCTACGATACCAGTTGGCGCGGTGTATAGTTTGCAAAGACTTGCCAATCCAGCGATAGGCGTCGCTCATACTCGATGAACTCTTCAAAGACAGACCCTTTAGACTACACGACCCCAGTCTTCTACGCCAGCGGCATCCTCTTGATATTGGATGTGATGGCCTACATTGCTGTGCGCCGCATGTCCTAGCTTGATATATTGCTGAGGGCGATAGTTGGTAACGATAGGTATTTTCTTTTGCAACAGCTTTATCAATTTGGGGTGCGATCGCTATTCAAAACTCTTAAGGCAGACCCCGAGCGCGTTCATCGTCAAACGATTGATCTACTCGCTTGGCTAGCTACCAAACCCAACAGCGGTAGACTATTTCATCAACCTACTCGACTAGCTGCCCAAGCCGCGATGAATAGTACCTTTGCGAGTGGCACTTCTTCTCTTTGTCAGTCGCTTTGGAATATTAACTTTTTCAATCCGCTGGGGCTAGCCGCTGGATTCGACAAAGATGGTACGGCAGCTCGAGCTTGGCCCTTACTTGGTTTTGGCTTTGCAGAGTTAGGTACGGTGACTTACCACCCACAGCCTGGCAATCCTAAACCGAGAATGTTTCGTTTACCTGCTGATAGAGCGGCGCTAAACCGGATGGGGTTTAACAATCAGGGGGCAGCGGCTTTGTCGAACACGCTTAGAGCGCTTTGGCCAGAAGATAACTACCCAATACCGATTGGAATTAATTTGGGTAAGTCTAAGATCACGCCACTAGAAGAAGCCTCAACAGACTATCTCCAGAGTTTTGAGCTGTTGAAGACGCAGGGAAGTTATTTTGTGGTGAATGTGTCGTCACCCAATACGCCAGGATTGCGATCGCTCCAAGCGACAGAACAGCTCGCCCCTATCCTTGAAACACTTCAAAACGCTAATACCGAGAACAAACCGCTATTGGTTAAAATCTCTCCGGATCTAGCTACCGAAGACATCGTAGATATCGTTCAGCTTGCCCAAGACTGCAACTTAGCCGGTATTATCGCCACTAACACAACAGTTGATCGCAGCGCGCTCACCACTCGCACTATCACGACTATAGGTAAGTCCGTTACCGACGAAGCAGGCGGCATCAGTGGGGCGCCTGTGCAGCAGCGATCCACAGAAGTCATTCGTCAGATCTACGCTCAAACCAAAGGCACTTTACCCATTATTGGCGTAGGTGGCATCTTCAACGCCGACGATGCCTGGGCCAAAATCACCGCTGGCGCCTCGCTGCTGCAAACCTATACTGGTTGGGTATATGAAGGCCCTACAATGATCAAAAATATCACTAGCGGCTTAGTTGAGCGTTTACACAATAACAATTTAGAACATATTTCTAACGCTATCGGCCTAGACCACCGGTGCTAAAGCCCTGTTCTCATATCCTCACCCTGTTCTTATCTCCTCACCAAGACGAAGGAAGAATGTGTCCTTACTTTGCTATATCCGTTTCACGTAGCTATCTAACCACTGGACCATTTCCCAAAGAACATGACCAATGGCTTCTTTCGAGCGATAGCCATGTTCTTCGTATGGCAAGCTGACGTAGCGAACAGTGCCACCAAGTCCTTTGATAGCTTCGTAAAGGCGTTCGGTCTGAATGGGATAGGTACCGGAGTTGTTGTCAGCGGCCCCATGAATGAGGAGCAATGGATGGTTGATTTTATCCGCGTTGGTGAAAGGAGACATACGATTGTAGGTGGCGGTGGCGTCCCAGTAGTTGCGCTGTTCGCCTTGAAAGCCGAAGGGGGTAAGGCTGCGGTTGTAAGCGCCACTGCGAGCAATGCCAGCGCAAAAAAGATCGGTGTGAGCCAGCAGATTAGCGGTGGTGAATGCACCGTAGGAGTGACCGCCAATAGCAATTTGGTCGCGATCGCACACCTTTCTTTCTACTAAATAATCCACAGCCGCCGTTGCACTATCAATGAGCTGTTCTAGATAAGTGTCGTTAGGCTCTGCTTGCCCTTCTCCAACAATCGGCATTGACGGCCCTGAAAGCAGCGCATAGCCCTGGGTTAGTAAGAACAGCGCCGAAGCGCGAGTGGGTCTACCAAACGTGTTTTCTGATTGCGTAACTTGACTAGCTGTCTCTCTACTTTTGTGTTCTTCTGGGTAGACCCATAGCAATGTTGGCAAGGGACCATCGCGTTCTAAATCGTGATTTGGGGGCAGATATAAGGTGCCAGAAAGGTCTAAGCCGTCAGCGCGAGTATAGCGAACGATTTCTTTATGAATATTCCTATACCAGGGCAAAGGGTCACTAAACCTAGTGAGGGCGGTTTGTTCGTTTTCTGAGTGGAGCCAATAGTTGCCGGGTTCTGTTTGGGTTTGACGGCGAACAATAAACTCTCTAGCCGCTGGATCGAGAATTCTTTGCACCCGAGAGAACGTACCTGAGGGCGATCGCCATATTCGCTCCCTGTGCTGACTTTCTAAATGAAACCGATCTAGAAAAGGAGAAACGCCTTCTGCCGTAGCGCCTCTCCCACTAAAGTAGATGTCTCCTTGTTCGGACATTAGTAAAACCGGCCAACCGTAGTGCCCTGGTGTGGTGACTGGATTACCAGGACTACTGTAGGCATCTTGAAAGTTGCGCTCTTCTAAGAGTACGGGTGCTGCTTGAGGATCGTTGGGGAACAGTCTCCAGGTGCGAATCTGCCGCGTGTTGTAGAAAACTTCGTAAGCTAGTAAGGCCGTATCATTTCCCCAAACTAAGCTGCTAAAGCGTAGGGTAGATTTCCACAACAGATGTGGCGTATCGATGAACGGCGCAGATAACGTATAAACCGCATCACGGTATTCGCTCTCTACTTGAGCATCACCGTCATCTAATGCCTCTACCCAGTAGATAGTGGCTGGCTTGTCTGCCCGCCAACCAGAAGTCCTTCTGCCTGCCCTGACTGAATCAAAGTTAATGGGAATTTCTTCAGCTAGGGGTAGATCAGAAATGACATACGCAGTCTGTTTTAGCGCATCGGCTTGAAGGCTGACGATGCTAGCCTCACGCGGGAAACGAGCTAGTGGTACTTGATAGGAAAAAGGTCTTTTTACCTTAACGATTTTCAACCACTGACCATCAGGAGAAGGTGAAAATCCTGTGTACAGATCTGGATCAACTAGCGGTGTCTGCTCGCCTGTCAATGAAATCTTAGCGATAGAAGAAGTGAGATAGTACTCTAATAGCGCTTCATCATGAACGTTTTCCAGCAAATTGGTGAAAGTGCGCGCGGGAGCTACCTTTCCTAGATTCTCTTCGATCACCGGACCGGTGGGAATTGCCGATGGTACTGGTGGCGGCTCAGAGTCTATGCGGATGCGGCAGATAATAGTGCCATCGGGTAGCCATCGAGTTGGGCTACCACCGCCAATATTGTGAAGGATTGAGTCGGTGAGTGCCCAGACTTTAGCGGTTTCCAACTCTAGCACCCAGAGGCTGATGCCGCTTGCTGCCGGATGAGACCCATGGTTCTTTAATCCTGGTGTCTGTGATCCTGGTGTCTGTAGTTCTGGTGATAGATGCGTTTGAGTGAAAGACAGATATTGGCCACATTTTGACCAACTCAGATTGCGGATGCGTGGACTAGATGGCAACGCTATGGGACAGGCCGTTTTTTCATCTCGGCGGCGAATAGATAGTGCACAGTAGTAGCTTGCTTTGGCTGGCCCCCACGTCTGAGGATTTAGCTGCAGCCCAGCTAGTCCTAGCTTGGGTATAGCTAGTTCTTCTATAGGGGGAAGTCCGGCTGAGCGTAGTTCGACAATCCAGTTCGCATCTGGCGAGAAGGAGACCGCCGGCAGACGTGGCGTATCGAGCATGCTGGCAATTGGCTCGGGAGGTGTTTGCCAGGTAGCCTGGGCAGGGTCGGACATAGGGTGGGTTGGAAGGTAGGGAAGCAAGGTAGAGTTATTCTGCAAACTCATCCATGGAAGGACAGGTGCAGACTAGGTTGCGATCGCCAAATGCCTGATCGATCCGATTGACGCTGGGCCAAAACTTGCGATCGCGTGTCCACTCAGTTGGAAAGACAGCAACTTCAGGCGAATAGGCTCGGTGCCATTCTTCAACTAGATCAGCGGTGGTATGAGGTGCGTAGTGTAGAGGGCTCTCCTCAAGCGCGCAGACTCCCGACTCGATCTGTTCAATCTCAGCGCGAATCGCAATCATCGCATCACAGAAGCGATCCAGCTCACTTAAAGACTCACTCTCGGTGGGCTCTACCATAATGGTTCCAGCGACCGGCCAAGACATCGTTGGCGGATGAAAACCATAGTCAATCATCCGTTTAGCAATGTCGTCCACGTTGATCTGTGCCGTCTTTTTGAACTCACGCAAATCAATAATGCACTCATGGGCAACTAGCCCACTGCTACCTTTGTACAAAATGTCGTAGTGATCTTCTAATCGTTTGGCAATGTAGTTAGCACTCAAGATAGCGACTTCACTCGCCTTCTTTAAACCGTCAAAGCCCATCATCTGAATATACATCCAAGAAATTGGCAAAATGCTTGAACTTCCCCAAGGTGCGGCAGAAACAGCGCCAATTCTTTTGTCCTCTCCGCTTTCGAGTCTAGTATCAACTAGGCTATGGCCAGGAAGGAAGGGAACTAGATGGGCCGCTACGCCAATAGGTCCCACACCTGGTCCGCCCCCACCATGAGGAATGCAGAATGTCTTATGCAAATTGAGATGACAAACATCAGCGCCAATATCGCCAGGACTGCACAGGCCAACTTGCGCGTTCATATTGGCCCCATCCATATAGACTTGCCCTCCCTGAGTATGAATGATTTCACAGACTCTTTTGATACTTTCTTCAAAGACGCCGTGTGTGGAGGGATAGGTTACCATCAGCGCTGATAGATTTGCTTTATGCTTTTCAGCTTTAGCGATCAGATCTTCTACATCGATGTTGCCGTCATCATCACATTTCACGCCGACAACCTTCATGCCTGCCATCACCGCACTCGCGGGGTTGGTGCCGTGCGCCGATTGAGGAATCAAACAGATATTACGATGACCCTCACCGCGATTTTTGTGGTATTCACGGATTACTAGCAGACCAGCATATTCGCCCTGAGAGCCAGCATTGGGCTGCAAAGAGATACCGGCAAAGCCAGTGATATTACATAGCCAATCTTCTAGCTGAGTGAAAAGCTCCTGATAACCTTTGGTCTGCGAAAGCGGCGCAAACGGGTGGATCTGTCCAAATTCTGGCCAGGTAATGGGCATCATCTCGGCGGTTGCATTTAGCTTCATAGTGCAAGAGCCAAGCGGAATCATGGCATCGGCTAAGGAAAGATCTTTCTTTTGTAGGCTATAGAGGTAGCGCAACAGCTCTGTTTCACTATGATATTGATTGAATACAGAATGTGTAAGATAGCTCGATGTCCGGCTCAGCGAAGCGGGAAGTGACTCTGGTGTCAGAGATTCTAAGCTAGGAACAGGATTATCTCCTGCAAATATTGTCAACAGTTCAGCAATCTGACTAAGATTTGTTGTTTCATCAATAGAGATGCCGACTGTAGCGGCCTGGTCTGATGTATTTGGGTCGATTCGAAGATTGACTTGTTGCGTGCGCGCCCGAGTAATAATTTCTGATGTTCGCTCACCAGTTTGAATTGATAGCGTATCGAAAACGGGCTCATCGCTTAGCTCGTAACCTAGCTTTTTCAGCCCACTGGCCAAGGCACTTGTAAGCTGTTGGATTTTGTGGGCGATCGCTCTTAGACCCGTGGGACCATGGTAGACAGCGTAGGTACTAGCGATAATAGCAAGAAGAACTTGAGCAGTACAGATATTGCTAGTCGCTGAATCGCGGCGAATGTGCTGTTCTCTAGTTTGCAGCGCTAGACGCAAAGCAGGCCTACCTTTACTGTCTTTTGAAAGTCCAACAAGGCGACCTGGTAGCTTGCGGGCGTAGGCTTGTTTGGTGGCAAAATAAGCGGCATGGGGACCTCCATAGCCCAACGGAACGCCAAATCTTTGAGTATTGCCAACGGCGATATCCGCGCCGAATTCGCCGGGTGCTCTCAGCAGCGTCAGGCTAAGCAGATCGGCAGCAACGGTGATGATCGCACCAGTTTGGTGAGCCTGTTCAATAAACTCGGTGTAGTCATAGATAGCACCGTCTGTAGCAGGATATTGCAACAACATACCAAAGTACGGTTCGTCTGCGGCTATTGGCTGGGTATGGTCACCGATAACGACAGTGATTCCTAATGGCTGAGCGCGAGTTCGAATAACCTCAATTGTCTGGGGATGACAGGCGGCCGAGACCCAAAATTGCTTAGCGGCGATCGCCTGCTTATTCTTACAAACGCCGAAGCTCATACTCATTGCCTCAGCCGCGGCTGTCCCTTCATCTAAGAGTGAGGCGTTAGCAATTTCTAGGCCAGTTAGATCAGTGACCATCGTTTGATAGTTTAGCAGCGCTTCTAGGCGACCTTGAGAAATCTCTGGCTGATAAGGGGTGTACTGTGTATACCAGCCCGGATTCTCTAGAATATTGCGCTGAATGACAGGCGGCGTTACGCAAGCGTGATAGCCCAAGCCAATGTAGCTACGATAGACCTGATTTTGCGCTGCTATCTCGGCAATCTTCTTTAGAGCTTCTGTCTCACTCAGTGCCGTACCCACTTTCAATGGCTGGTTGAGTCGAATGCCTGCTGGTACTGCCGCGTTGATCAGCGCATCGACTGTTTCCGTCCCAAGCACTTTCAGCATCTGCTCAATCTCAGAGTCAGTAGGTCCTAGATGACGGCTATCAAAGCGGTCGGTGCCTATTGACTGTATCCAGCTAGGACGTTCTTTGGTGGTTGGAGGTGCTGTAAGGACTGAATCCGAAGCGATTACTTCTTCGGTAGAAGTTGTTAGGTCGTAAGACATAGGAAATGAGATTACCAGCGAGTTATCCAATATTAAGATAAGTTGCGGCTATCGACCCATTTATGGCTTATGGGTCAAGCATAACGACTATTCATATCAGAAATTTATAGCGTGCCGTAAACAAAAAGTCGGTGAGTCATAGCTGTACAGGACGTTTCTCTATATATACGACGTTTCGCTATATATAGAGAAGGAGAGGCTACTCACCTTCTACTTGCTGTTTGTACTCTTCTGCTGACATAGCGTCATCTAGCGCAGAAAGATCGTCCGCTTGCACTTTGATTAGCCAAGATGAACCGTAGGGATCATTCGCAATTTCTTCAGGAGACTCAATTAGCGCTTCGTTGCGATCGATTACTGCACCATCAACAGGTGACTTTAGATCTTCAACTGCTTTGACAGATTCGATCGTGCCAAAGTTTTCGCCGTGCTCAACCGTGTCACCAATATCCGGCAGCTCTAAAAAGACCACATCACCCATTTGATCTACCGCAAATGCCGAGATGCCAATTGTCACCGTATTGTCTTCTTCATCGACACGGGCGTACTCGTGGCTATCTAGATACTGTAGGTCGTCTGGATAATCAAATGCCATGGGAATTTCTAGGAGTGATGAACGATGAATCGTTAGTGATAAATGGGTTAGTTTTTCTCGATAGTGTTGGTCACTTGACTGAGGTACAACTTTCAGGCTGAAAGCCATAGGTAGCAACAGGTCAAGTGACTCGCGTTCCTCTAATGCATCAGAGAAACGCTATATGCGCTTACGTTTAAGATATTACGCCTATTTTGCAGATTTATAGAAGGGACGTTTGACGATGGTGGCCGGAAAAGCTTTATTGCGAATAGCGACTTCTACAGTTGTGCCAACTTTGGCTATGGCTGTGGGGACGTAGCCTAGGGCGATGGGGTAGCCGAGGGTAGGGGAAAGCGTACCACTGGTGATGGTACCGACAGGCGTAGCGTTGTGCATGATGGGGTAGTCGTGACGAGCGATGTTGCGCCCAGCTAGCGTAAGACCAACGAGACGGCGACTTGGGCCTGTTGACTTTTGCTTTTCTAAGACGCTGCGACCAATGAAGTCTGAGGATTTGTCTAGATGGACAAGCCAGCTAAGACCTGCTTCTAGTGGAGTGGTGCTATTGTCTATATCCTGGCCGTATAGGGCCATTGCGGCTTCTAATCGCAGAGTGTCTCTAGCACCCAAGCCACAGGGAACGACAGCGATTTCAATTAGCTGCTGCCATAGTTCACGCGCGGCATCAACTGGCACCATTACTTCAAAGCCATCTTCTCCGGTGTAGCCCGTTCGAGCGAAGAAGGCAGGACGACCGAATAGCTGACCTGTGTGGTGGCTATAGCGAGAGATAGACTTCAGATCTTCTTCTGGGCAGAGCTGGTGAAGTTTGGCGGCGGCTGAAGGGCCTTGAACTGCGATGAGTGCTTGTGTTTGGGAAAGGTCCTGGAGATCAACGGTGTTAGGAAGGTGTGCTTCAAGCCAGGACTTATCTTTATGAGTAGTGCCCGCATTGACAATGAGTGTAACCTTCTCTCTTCGTTTGCCTACAGCTCCCTCTACTTTGCCTTCCTCTACTTCGCCTTGGTGATAGACGATTAGATCGTCAATGATGCCACCTTGTTCGTTGAGTAGGACAGTATATTGTGCTTTGCCAGAAGTGAGCCTAGATAGATCTGAGGGCACTAGCTTTTGAAGATGTATGATTACGTCTTCTCCGGTTAGCACAAACTTACCCATGTGAGAGATATCAAAGGCACCAGCGCTTTCTCTTACAGCAGCATGCTCTTGGAGGATGCCGCTGAACTGAACAGGCATTTCCCAGCCAGAAAAAGGCATCATCTTCGCTTTTTGCTCTAGGTATAGGGCGTGTAGCGGTGTGCGAAGCAGATTAGCCATAGCGATAGAGCGATTAGGAAGGGGCGGTCTTTGTGATTCTACTTTAGATGTTTCGTATTTTTATACTTCTTATCTTTGAACCCTAGACGTAGGGAATTATAGACAGACACAACAAGGATAAATAGATATTTGGGTAGTAGAAAGGACGGAGAGGGCTTTGATGGAGATGTCGCTAGTAGCTGGTTAGCGACCTGCAGGAGCTTGATGGGCATTGGTCAACACAAGCCTAGCTTTGTTGTGTTTGAGCTAGGTCAAAGCGGCTGTACTACATTGATCAGATGGTTTAGCGATCGCAAAGATATCGTTTTCCAGGAGAATATCCTGGGCCAGCAAGTGCGCTTTCCTCGCCTGAGTGTGTTCCAGCGGGTTCAGCAGAGCCACGGTGAGGTGTACGGCTTCAATCTGCGAGTTGAGCATTTGCAACAAGTGCAAGCTATTCCAAGTCCTAATCAGTTTTTGCAAGACCTGCATCGAGGAGGCTGCCGAGTAATCTATCTTCAGCGACGAGATCTTTTAAGACATGCGATCGCGACGCTTAAAGCCGATGATATCCAATTCCACTCTAGCTTGAACAAAACTAACGCTTTCGGCAGTCCTTCTAACTGGGTCCATTCCAATAGACGAGTCACCATTCCCGTACAAGCGCTATTGGACTGCCTGAGTTACATAGAGGCCCAGAGAGTAGACGCTCAAGCCATTTTGCATGGCATTCCCCATCTATCGCTCACTTACGAAGATGATTTGATTGATCCTAATGTTTATCCTGCTACTGCCCAGCGGTTGTCCGAGTTCCTAGAGATCAGATCGCTTAAACTTACTGGCAGATTGGTCAAACTTGTTCATCAAGACATAGCCGATCTTGTTGCCAACTACGATGAAGTCCGCCAAGCCCTAGAATCGTCAGAGAATGCTCACCTGCTACCTGGCGCTAGCATCTGCTAATTTCGGTTTCAATGCACTCCCAGCCGTAATTATTCAAGCTGGTTTTTTTGGCCTGATTGTCTGTACTGAATAAACTTTATCTAATTGAATGAATGCCTATTGCAGTTTGTATTAGCGATACGAGAAGGCTAGTTGATATCGGGAGACAGCTTTTTGATTAGGGTGATGATCGTATCAAACAGCACGAGTACGCCGACTACCATCAGTCCTGTGAGCAAACCGTTGAGGCTCGAAAGCATGTAATAGAGCACTTTGAACCAGGCTTCACCGATGTTCTCGTATTCGCCAATAGGAAAGCTCAGCATAAGAAGTTGAGTCACCGAACCGATGAATGTAGCGGTTGAGAGCCTACCGATAAGTTCGATACCTTTGTAGGTGTCATAGTCAAAATCAGTATCCGCTCGGCTAGCGAGGCTCAGCAAAGTCAGCATGAGCGCTAGGGTCGTGACAGAAGCAGTTGCGATCGCAGAACTTAGATACAAAGAAGACTCTCTAATTCCTTCTAGTAGTTGAAGGGATTCAGCTTCGCTGTATATGCGCCCAGTGAGCAATGGCTGCACCACCGCAACAGCTACAGTCACACTTACGCAAAGAATGGCGTAGCGGCGATGCTTAGTATTGTGAATGAGCGCTTTTATGAAAATGGTGAAATCCCTGATTCGAAGATGAGTGTTAATAGGAAAGAGAGGGTATCAGCCCGGCTGTTGTTTCTTATTGGCCATAAGACTGAATATCAAGACGATTGTACTGATGATTGCCTGCTGCTAATCCGGATGACTAGCCATCCCAGGACAGCCATACCAAGGCCCAGCGCTAGAAAACCCATATCCTATGCAAATTCGTTAGGGCCTGGTTTGACATGGTGAATGCCCAATATCTGATGATCAATAAGTCCTTCGATAAAATTGAAAAGTCCTGCTCCAGTAAGCAGGGCTCCTATGAAAACCGGAGTAGACTTCTGCGCATTTGGATTTTGGACAACGCCCCAAAGCAGCGCGATCCCAGCGAGGGTCAACACCCAGTCCAACAAGTGAAACAGACCATCTCCAAGCGTATTTAGCTCTAACCCAGAAACAGTACTATCTGTCTCCACACTGGTGAACATATGGTGCCACTGCAAAAGCTGATGGATAACAATCCCATCAAAGAAACCTGCCTGTCCTAGCCCTAACACAATACCAGCGACAATCAGCGGTCTGCGCTTTAGTGCCGGGTTTTGGACGGTTTCATGAACTGAGTCAGATGCGACTAGATCGCTTGAAGCTGGCGACGTCATTTTTAAGTGAGCACTTTATGAACAAAATCTCTAGGGAGAAAATCTAAACTCTCATTCTAGTGAGCTGTCTTTAGTCAGTCCGAGTTGTTGAGCTAACTAAACTAGCTGCTAACTAAACTGGCTATTGAGAGAGTTCTCTCTTAATGTTGCCGACCTATAGGTTCAAAACATCTCCTTTTAGGCTAGTTGGAACTGCTTGACTTGGCTAAAAGTTATCACCTTAGATTTTTCTGCAAGGAATATTAATTTTGGGACTCGTGCTATTGGGTACAAAATACTGCCAATATCGACTGCTATACTCCTTCAGGGCGTGCAGACTCAGCAGTAGGAGGACTTTATAATGCCTAACCCATCCGCTACTATCATCTATACCTTTACAGATGAAGCGCCGGCTCTGGCTACACAGTCTTTTCTTCCGATTGTTCAGGCCTTTGCTAAAGCGGCAAATGTCGCTGCTGAGACCAGCGATATCTCTTTAGCAGGTCGAATTATTGCTAGTTTTCCTGAGCAGTTAAGCGAAGCTCAGCGGCAGCCAGATGCCTTAGCTCAGCTAGGTGAATTGGCACAAACACCGGAAGCTAATATCATTAAGCTGCCAAACATTAGCGCGTCAGTTCCGCAGTTGGTGAGTGCGATCGCTGAACTCCAGTCAAAAGGCTATAACGTTCCTGACTATCCGGCTAGTCCAAAAAACGAGACCGAATTAGAAATTAAGTCTCGCTATGCCAAGGTGCTCGGTAGCGCGGTAAATCCGGTCTTACGCGAAGGGAATTCCGATCGCCGAGTCGCTGCGGCTGTCAAGGAATATGCTCGCAAACATCCTCACTCTGTAGGTAGCTGGCGATCTGACTCTAGATCTCATGTTGTACATATGGACAACGGCGACTTCTATAGCAGTGAGCAGTCTGTTGTAGTTGAGACTGCTGGCGACGTCAGAATTGAGCTAGTTGAGAGTGATGGTACTGTCACGGTGCTCAAAGAAAAAACACCCGTTTCAGAGCAAGAGGTAATCGATGCGGCTGTTATGAGCGTTAAATCCCTGCGCGCTTTCTATACAAAAGCAATTGAGGCGGCTAAAGCAGAGAACATATTGCTTTCACTTCATCTCAAAGCAACGATGATGAAAGTCTCTGATCCAATTCTCTTTGGTCATGCGGTTACTGTCTATTATCAAGACGTTTTCGAGAAGTACGCCGATACCTTTACCGAGCTAGGGATAAATCCAAATAATGGTTTGGGCGATGTCTATACCAAAATTCAATCGCTTCCAGAAGAACAGCGCACTGCGATTGAAGCCGACCTGCAGGCAACCTACGATAGCCGTCCACCTTTGGCAATGGTCAATTCTGACAAAGGCATCACGAACCTGCACGTGCCTAGCGATATTATCATCGATGCTTCTATGGCCGCTGCTATTCGGACCTCCGGTCAGATGTGGGGGCCAGACGGCAAGCTCCACGATATGAAAGCAATGATTCCAGATCGTTGCTATGCCACTATGTACCAGGCGTGCATTGAATTCTGTCAGGAGAACGGTGCTTTTGATGTAACCACAATGGGCAGCGTTTCTAATGTGGGACTGATGGCTAGAAAGGCAGAAGAATATGGCTCTCATGATAAGACGTTTGAAATTCCAGCGGATGGCACGGTGCGGGTGGTCGACGGAGCCAGCCGTGTACTGATGGAACACAGCGTGGATAAAGGCGATATCTGGCGGATGTGTCAGGCCAAAGATGTTGCTATCAAAGACTGGGTGAACCTAGCAGTCAAACGGGCCACGGCAACGGGGAATACAGCGGTCTTTTGGCTAGATGAAAACCGGGCCCATGATGCTAATATCATCGCCAAGGTGAAGCAGTACTTATCAAACTACGGCACAGCAGGGCTGAACATTAGAATTTTGCCACCCGTCGAAGCGATGCGCTTCACCTGCACAGAAATTAAAGCCGGAAGAAATATCATCTCCGTAACTGGGAACGTCTTACGAGACTATCTGACCGATCTGTTTCCAATTCTAGAGCTAGGAACTAGCGCTAAGATGCTGTCAATTGTGCCGTTGCTAGCGGGCGGTGGCTTGTTCGAAACGGGAGCCGGCGGCTCTGCGCCAAAGCATGTGCAACAGTTTATCGCTAAAGGGCATCTACGCTGGGATTCCTTGGGAGAGTTTTTAGCACTAGCAGTAGCGCTAGAAGAACTGGGCCGCAAAACAAACAATCAGCAAGCAATGATCGTTGCTGAGGCGCTGAACCAGGCAACAAGTAAGCTGTTAGATACAGATAAATCGCCCTCGCGTCAGGTTGGGGAAATCGATAATCGAGGGAGTCATTTTTATCTAGCCCTGTATTGGGCCCAGACACTAGCTACGCAGGATGAGGACCGGACGCTACAAGAAAAGTTTGTGCCCGTGGCTAGGCAGCTCAGTGAAAATGAAGCGACTATAGTAGATGAGCTAAGAACTTCACAAGGTCAGCCGATGGAAATTGGTGGATACTACTTACCTGATGCACAAAAAGTGAGAGAGGCAATGCGGCCTAGTCGGACATTTAATCAGGCGATCGCTTCTCTCATCTGATACAGTGCATTTTATCCGTCGCTCCTTGACCCTCTTCAATCATGGCTACGAAGCATACAGTCATCGGCGGATGATATTTCTGTTAGGAACGTTAATGATTGCCGCTGCTGGGGTTAAAAATTGCTACCTAGCGCCTATGCCCGGCGCCTATTCTAGGCAGCTACTCTAGCTAGTGACGACTCTAGCGAATAGACGGTTTAAGCAACCGTTTCCATACCGTCTGTCGTCGCCATTTGCCGTTCGACAGTTTCAATTTCGGCGTTGGTAGCGGCTAGGCGAGCCTCCAAAAAATCACGGATCGCTTTGAGTCTTTTAAGCTTGAACTTTTTATAGTCTTGGGGAGAGTACTGGTGTGGAGAGCAGCAGAACGGAAAGAACATATCGACTTGACCTATGAGAACATAACTCTAGGGTAGCGATAGTTCTTGATTGCGACAACAGACTCTAGACCGCTTTTCCTGATCGCGCCTACTGACAGAGCATCTGTTGGAGTCAGAGCACCTGTTAGAGTACGTTTCAAATCCTATTAGCATTTACTAGTGGTAGTACTAATGGTAGAAGCGGCGTCGACTGTACCCTTCATAGAAGCTTAGCCGGGCGGTTCCTAACCTGCGCGGTCTGCTGTTGTCGCCAGTAGGAATACCGGCTACTTGGTAAATATAGATACCATCGCGCGGGTTGCGAAAAGATCTGAGCACGACTGTGATATTTCGACCTGGCTGGAGAAATGGATCAAAGCTGACTGTAACTGTTCTGTTGTTAGAATCATTAGCAACAGTAGCTGAAGATATCTTCTGATTGCGATCGCCGCCTTCAAACACATAGCTTTTCCGAGCGCTGTAGCTAGGGTAGTCTGCTCCCTCTATCTGAGAGAAAGTAATTGCCTGAAGCGGCGCTGTAGAATCTGCTGGAATATTAATATTAAACAGATAGCTAGCATCTCTATACTGCAAGTTGCTGGTAACACTTGTATCAGTCAATCTCAAAAGTTCTGGAACTTCATTGGCATCGGCCTGTGCTAAATTATCAGACCGTGCAAAATTATTAGACTGTGCCAAAGTAGGCGTCTGGGCAGATACAGCACCTGTTACGGACAGAGCCTGCCAACTAGCCTCAAACAACTGATCAGCAGCTATGTTGACTATAGCCAAGGTATTAGAACCAGCGAATGCTATACCTGATGCGAACAACAGAATGGGTAGTTTTCTCATGTTCTAAGTCTATCCTATAGGGCTGTCTTGCAAGACATTTCCTATATTGGTTTTCGGCCTACGCGCTGAGCTGCTGCCACTTGCAAATTAAACGATCATTCTCTGTTGTCCATGTCGCAGTCATGCGAGATTTGGGCGCTGTTTTGGCAACAGGCTGCAAGGAATAGAGAACAATGGTTTCTGCTGCAGCACTAGTCTCGGTTTGCTGATCGCTTGGCTGCTGGCCGTTGAACTGTTGCCTTGTGAGATGCATGATGAAATCCTCTAGTGATTGATTTCAATCTAGAGACCAATCGGGAATAAGTCGGGAAGACAACAGATCGTTTAGTCCAGTTCTTTTAGTCTAGCTGTTTGCGAGCTAAGCCATCTGTCTTTTGATTAGCTGCTTGAACACACCTTCCTCTTGAGCGAGCTGATCAAAGCTTCCTTGCTGAACAACTCTGCCAGATTTGATGACGTATATACGATCAGCATGGCGAATGGTGCTCAGCCGATGAGCGACTACAATCCTGGTAACATTGAGCCGATCCAGGCTCTGACTGACAATAGCTTGGGTTCTGTTATCTAGAGCGCTAGTCGCTTCGTCTAGCAGTAAGATATTTGGGTTTAAAGCTAATGCACGAGCAATCATCAGGCGCTGTCGCTGCCCTCCAGAGAGATTGCCGCCGCCTTCACTGATAACGGTATGCATCTCCATTGGAAAGCTACGAATATCTTCCGCAAAGCCCGCCATTTCTGCAGCTCGCCAGGCATCTTCTAGACTGATAAGCGCACCGCCGGAGATGTTTTCGAATAGCGAACCCGCATTGATACGGCCATTTTGTAAGACCACGCCGAGCTGTCGCCGAACAGCAGCAACATCTAAGCCGGCAACGTCTTGGTTATCGTAATAGACAGTTCCAGACTGAGGAGATTCAAATCCAAGCAGTAGCCGCAAGACGGTAGATTTACCAGAGCCAGAGGGGCCAACAAGCGCAATAAACTCGCCAGGATGAGCACCTACGGTAACATCGTCTAGGATGAGTGGACCGTCTTCTCGATAGCGGAAGGTCACATGATCTAGGCAAATGCGTCCGGAAAGGCGACCAGGATCTGATTTTTGGGTGCTAAGTTCGGGTGTGGCGGCTAAGATAGGTTGCGATCGCATCCATAAGGGGATGACTTCTAGCACTTCAATCACAGTCAAACTGAGGCTAGTTGCTCCATTGATGAAGATGGCGAAGGCAGCGACAAACGCTAAGAACGTGCCGCTAGAGAGCCCAGCTGATTGATCTGGGCCCACTAGCGTGGTGGCGATTGCAAACAGCGCAATCGAGGTCAGCGTTGGCATTGCCGTGTTAAATACATCAACCCCGTCTTCTAACTTTTGGGTACTGAGATCAAGTTTGATTTGCTGTCGATATCGCTGTGCCCATTGCCCAAAAGCACGGGGTTCAGCGCCTGCTAGCCTTAACTTAGAGACACCATTTATGAGCTGTACCATCAAGCCGTAGATTTCACCATCTAGCTCTAATAGAGGGCGCTGCTTTTTTAATAAGAGAATGCCAGATACGATAGTCACTCCCATCACTAGAACAGCAACAAACAGTGCCAGTACCGCTAAACTAGCGCTGTAATAAAACAACAGCCCCAAGTTCAAAAAGGCAAAAGCGCCGGAAAGAATGGCATCTAAGGCCGTACCGCTGAGCTTACGGCGGATTGTATTGACGCTAGAGACCCTAGCTTGCAAGTCTCCACTAGAATAGTCTCGAAAGAAAGACGGATGTAGTTTGAGCAACCGATCCCAGACGGCAGCTTGAAGCACTGAGTCAGAGCTAGTCTCTATCCGCATAGCTGCGATCGCCTGAGCAAATTGAAAACAGCTACGACCAAAGGCTACAGCGAGCAGCAGCAGCCCTAACTCAATCAAGGTCGCCTCGTTGCCATATGGAATGGCGTCGTCAATTAAGACTGCTGTGGCTTGCGGAATCGCCATGCCTAGCAGACTCATGGCAACGCCAGTTAGAAGAATCATCCACAGATCTTTTTTGTGTCCCTGCAAAGCAAACTTCAGTAAAACCCAGGCGTTGAGCTGACCTTCAGGTAAGGGACGATAGAATACAAACGCTCTAGGATCGAGCGTGTTCGCAATAGATTCAGTGACGAGCGTTCGATTTAGGCTCACTGGATCGAGCAGTTCGTAGCGATTGTCTTTGATCGGCAACAGTGCCATCGGCAGGTGATCTGCTTGGGTATAGACCACCATAGGACCGCTATCTTGAGTCCACCAAGGGCCGCGCAGTAGGATTTGCCGCAGGCGTAGCTGAGAAGCTCTGGCGATCGCCTCTAAGGGTTCTTTGACCTGCTGAAAATTTTCTGAAGTGTTTGGCGCGCGAAGGCTGACGTCTAATACGCGGGCAACGGCCCCTGCAGCGACTAGAAGAGGCGTGTCCGCCGAGAGAAAGCTGTTGTCTTCGGGCCGCAGCAAAGAGGCCAGTCCTCTTAAGGCCTGATCAGCAGTTTTTTGATTAAGTGACTGCCGCTGCTGAAACTGTCGTAGGCCAGTCTCTCCTTTTTCGAGGATAATTCTTTCAATTGCGTTCAGCACATACCGATGGAAGCACTCAATCCCACTACTAGCTTCATCGGGTTTGGTGATCGCCTCTGGCGAATAAACCTGTAGCTCTACGCTCCCACCTTGGGCCTGTAGCCAGGTGCCTTTCGCTATCGGAAACAATCCTACATCTGGGGTTAGCGGCGATTCGATATGGTCTAGCCAGCTAGCATTGCCTTGCTTGACTTTTATCCATACCATTTTCTCTTGTGAACCATAGCGGATACCGTTTCTTAGTGAGATGTACTCAGACGGATTGGGATCTATAGGCGCTGGCGAACGGGGAAAATCTTCTATCGAGCTGAAATGCTCAAACCAGGAAGTAAAGGGAGCGAGCGTATGGGAAGTGAGAGAAGGCGTGATCACCGACGGTTCGAAGGCGATCGCGACCAATCCATACGCTTGAGGTGTGCATCCTAGTAGATAGTCTCCTGCTGAGACTGTGAAGAGGTAATATCTAGGGCCGGTTAGTTTGCCCTCACTCCAAGTGACCGCAAAAACGCCAACAGATCCCGAACTCACCTGCCAAAAGGAGCCGGGCTTTTCGAGCAGAAAAGTTTCGTTCCCTGCTAATGTTTTATCAGATGCTTTGTCAGAAGAAGGAGAAAGGACAGAAACCATAGCATTGTATCTCCCTTATAGGGCTGTTCCAGACTGATTGATCAAAGTCGCGTAGTGACCTTCTTGTCGCCAAAGCTCTTCGTGAGTACCCCGTTGTACGACCTGCCCGCGCTCTAGCACAATAATTTCATCCGCATCGCGAATAGTGCTTAAGCGGTGAGCGACGATCAAACAGGTACAGCCTCGCCGTCGTAGGTTTTGGTCAATGATTTTTTCGGTTTCAGAATCTAGCGCACTGGTCGCTTCATCCATAATTAAGATCGAAGGATTGTTGACCAGTGCTCTAGCAATCTCTAACCTTTGCCTCTGTCCGCCACTAAGGTTTTGACCCCCCTCTAGTAGCTGTGCATCATAGCCATACGGAAGCGCTAAAATGGCTTCCTCGATGGCTGCATCTTGGCAAGCCTGTTGAAGCTGGGCGTCCGGTACCGTGCTATCCCACAAGGTGAGATTATCCCTGATAGAACCAGCGAATAGCAAAATGTCCTGCTCTACCATAGCAACTGAGTTGGTTATGACTGCCCGAGGTATTTCTCGTCTGGGTTTGTTGTCAAAGCAGATCTCTCCTACTGTGGGTTGATAGAGTCCAGCAATTATCTTAACTAGGGTAGATTTGCCGGAACCGCTGCCGCCAACAAAAGCGATTCGCTCCCCAGGTTGAATAGAGAGATTAAAATCTTTAATTAGAGGCGCATCTAAAGGACTATAGCTAAAAGAGAGATTAGTAATATTAATCGTACCTGATAGGCGAAAGTGAGGGGAGTGCTGAGCGCCTTTACTGATTTGCTGATCACCTGACTTTTGATGATCGCTTTCACCTACAGCACCCAAAGCCTGACTATCAGCCCGGTGATTAGCGTGAGATCTCTCTAGAGACGTCTGCGTAGTGTTCTTACCAAAGCTAGGCCCCTCATCAAAAACGATATCTACCTCATTTTCTAGCACATCGTCTAATCTTTCTAAATTTCCTTGTAAAACCTGCAAAGTATTCGCAAATCCAACTAAGTTCCTCACAGGTCCTTGAAAGCTTTGCATCAGAAGTTGAAAAGCAACCAGCATCCCAATCGAAAGACTACCGTGAATGACCCGCCAGCCGCCGATGATTAAGAGCGCTAATGTAGTCAGCATGGTCAATAGAGCAGGCAGCAGACCCAGCAGACGGTTGGTTAGGCCAAGCTCTTGCTGGGCATTGGTAGCCTTGGTGTAATAGCCGGCCCAGCGAGCGAAAAAGTCTGATTCTATGCCGGATGCTTTGAGCGTTTCAATGCTCTGTAGTCCAGCAATGCTGACACCAGAGGCTTTACCGTATTCTTGGGCAAGGCGGCGGTTGGCATCTGTGCGAGTGCGTGAAACCCACTGCAGTGTCATGACGTTGATAGCGGCAAAGCTGACAACGATCAGGGTGAGTGGAATATCGTATTGCCACATGGCGATCGCATAAAAGACAATCATCACCATACTGATGGCTGTCGTTGTCAATCGACCCGACAATACGCCTGCTACGCCGTCATTGAGGCTAATGCGATCACTGATCTCTCCGGCAAATCGCTGCGCATAAAAACCAACTGGCAGTCTGAGTACGTGCCATACAAAACGGCTGGTCATTCCTACTGCCAACTTGACCCTAAGCGATCGCAGGTATCGCAGCTGTAAACCCGTTAATACAGCCTGCAGCAGCACCGTTATTCCCATACCTAGCAGCACGTACGGTAACCAGTCCAGCCGTTTTGCCAATAGCACATTGTCAATAAAAATCCGGCTAAAGGCAGGCAGCGCTAAGGTTGGGAGCACTAACAAAAAGCCCGTCAGCGCACAAAAGACCAGCGCGCCTACTGAACCACTCAATCGTCGCCGAAGACCTGAGATAGCGCTAGCAGGTCTTCCCCCGCGTACAAAGTCTTCGCCGGGCGTGAAGGTGAGCACAATGCCGGTATAGCCTTCGTCGAAATCAGCCGGCGTGATTTTTCGCGGGCCTAGTGCAGGGTCATTTAAGCGAACACTGGTATCGGTGATTTCATCAACAACCAAAAAATGGTTGAAATTCCAAAAAACAATAAACGGCGGTGCTAGCGCTTTGAGCGAATCAATACTCTTTTTGTATCCCTTGCTAAGTAGACCATAGTTGCGGGCGGCCTTAAGCACGTTGGCAGCAGTCACCCCATCGCGAGAGACACCACAAGAAGCTCTGAGCTCAGCCAAAGGAATAAAGCGACCATAGTAGCCCAGCACCATGCTAAGAGCTGCTGCTCCGCATTCTACTGCCTCCATCTGAAAAACAGTGGGTGTTTTAGACCGCTTCGGCCGCTGCTTGGATGCTGATTGGTGATTCGGCTTTTTGTTGAAACTCTTTGAACTTCTGCCCTGGCGCTGGTCGGACGGCTGAGCTGTCATCGGACTAGCTGTCATTTTACTGGCCTAAAAAAGGAAAGACAAACGTAATAGGCGCTCTTTCTTTGAGCGTGACCCGGGCGATCGCTGGCATCCCTGCAATCGGAGCCATATCATTAGACCCTGTCGACCAAGCATAGTCACCACTCTCACTTTTATCAGGAATGGTGACCACCTCAACGTAGGTTTGTTCATTCCTATTTTCTCTAGCTGACTCGATCGTAGTGATAGACGGTTCTGAAACAGAATCTACAGTAGCCATTAATCCCCCAGCCACTTGCGCCCCTTCTACATCTGGAATCAGTAAAACCTCCATGCCCGGTTCGATCTGAGCAATCTCTCCAGCACTAAAGTAGGCGACCCCGACTAGTTGCTTTGGTGGAGCGTCTAAAGAAGATGCGGGTAGTGCATTGTTAGGCGCATCTGCATAGACTAGCGCCCCGCGTCCGGTAGTGGTGACAGGAATGCGTCCAACAAAGCTCCAAATCAATCCGCAAGTTAGGAGTCCGCCTAGTGCAGCTAAAGGTAACCAGCTACGTGGGTTGATAATTCTCATCAATTGATCTAACTGTTCAGGAGAAGAGAGCCTTTCTACTGCCTCCTTTCGAAAAATGCTGTTGTCGTCCATGCTATCTATTGTCCTAGCAGAAATTCTACTGATATTGCCAGCAGGTATTGCCAGTGGGTAATACTGTCGATACCTAGCCGATTGCTGTGCTAAGTCGCTTGAGCATCCAGTCAAACTTTTGAGCCCCTTGTGAAGCCTGCTGCAGTGCTTCCAAATCTAGTTCGCCTTCATCCTCTATGTTGGTCGTCGCACTGCGACATTCGACTGCGGTGACAGACGCAAGCAACTGAGCGGTTTGAGTAGCCATCACTCGATAGAACCTAGCTGCAAAGCCAAGATCCTCTTGAAGTTTAATCAAGACCCACTGACGAGGGATTGCTAATACCTTTGATTCTTTAGTCGCATGAACTCTGACCGGAAGGGGTTTGAAGTCTAGAAAAGAGATAACGCCAGGTAGGCTGCCTTTAGAGATATAGGCAACGGGTGTAAACGCAGAGCACTGCTCTTGTAAGCCATGAGAGCAGGCCGATAACGGATCATAAGGGATGTCGGTAGTCGCGATCGCCAGTTGACCGTCTAATACGGTATAGAGAGCATCGACCGGGCGACCCATATTTAATAGAACGTCTTCGGCAGCGACGCTCTTGACTTGCCCGATACTCATCATCCAATCAATATCACTATCTTTCAGCTCTCCAAAAACAAACAGCGCTTCTTTTACCATCTGCCCGGACTGATAGCGTAATAGATCGGGATTGCTCGCTGCTTCAAACTGAGTACGAATTCGCTCTGAAGTAATCAGCGCAATCGTCCGATAAAAATGCGCTGCAAAGCTGACCTCTGTCTGTAGCTTCTGGCGCAGCAGTTCTCCTTGAATGGTCAGCACCAGCGCCTCTCCATTGGCGGAGGTCACACTCACCGGAGAACTATCAAACAGCCAACTGGCCCCAATCAAATCTCCACGGGACAATTCAGCAAAGGCCTCGCCGCTGCATGGCGCACTCATCGCTAGCTTGCCTTCTAAGACCAAATACAGCGCGTCTAAACGATTGCTAGCAGAGCTATCAAAACTATCGTCACCATCATTGAAATTGACTCCGGGGGCAATTAGCACCGCACCATCAGCTAAAGACTGACGCTGACCAGTCGTCACCATCCAGTCAATATCAGCGTTACTCATCTCACGAAGCAAAATATCTGACATAGGGAATCAATTGTTAAGTATCGCTGTGGATTAATGATTCAAGCGCAGGAGTTCGAGAGCCACAGGTGAGTAGAGTTAGGCAAGTCAGGCTAGCTTCACTATCAAAGCATAAACATAACGGTTGCTCATACAATCGATGTTTGGATCGATACAAAAATTAGAACAGAAAGGTTGTTTTAAGACGATTTTGAGCTTTCTCTCACCTCTCTCTCATTCTCCTCTCATAATCTCTTTAGGTTATCTCCTGTTGAGTTAAGAGTTGTAATCTGAAGTGCAAGGCGGCGAATATTTTGCGTTAGCGTTTGTAATGATGAGATGCGTAGCAATTGAACTTGTTCTTTTGGTTTGTTTGAAGGTAGTAAGTTTTATTGCTCGCAATCGATTTTGATTGATAGAAGTAACGCGACTTACTCCACAAAACTCGTCCTCTTAACGGTTCGGACGTCATGTAGGTGTTGTCCGGATACGCTCAAACTGTTCGTAACTACAAGGTGATTAAAATGGCAGAAGAAAACAAAAACGTCACAGATACTGAGCTTTCTGATGACCAATTAAAAGAAGTTGCTGGTGGTAAAAACGTTCACAAGACTCGTTTAGAGCATTTGGACAACCAGACTAAAAGTGTTGACGACGTTCAAGATACTCGTTTAGAGCACTTGGACAATCAGACTAAATAGACTGATGTCAGTTTCTTTTAGAGGACTTCGTTAGCTTGTGTTGGATTCATATATCGCCTCTGTCTAGCTGGTATATGTGAATTGGCACTGATAAATGTTAAACCATCAGGGCGTAGCATGCTACGCTCTGATGGTTTTTCTATTGACACTCTCTAGTACGTCTAATTTCAATGCTTTACTGAGCAGAGCACGCTTATAACACTTGATAGCAAGAGTGTTTCTATTGCTCGAATTTTAATCAACGATTAACTTTGCCGTCCACTATGACTGTAAATTAACAACAGTAGGGGATATTGCGTCGCTGATAATTCAAGACTGGGAAAGGGGAAAATCAAGAAATGGTTGGCAAACGATTTCTGGTAGTTGACGATCACGAAGCAATTTTGGAAGGAACTATTCCAGCTCTACAACAACAGTATCCAAGTGCTGAAATCTATACAGCGCAATGTATGCGAGCAGCTGAGAAGCAAATTGACGGACTCAGTTTAGATTTGGTCATTGTGGACTTAAGCTTACCCATAGAACCGACTATGCCAGCAACTTCCAAAGTCGGTGTAGAGCTATTGAGCAAGCTGATGCGAAGCGATGACGCACCCAATTTAATGGTGCTTAGCACAAATGTAAAACCATTGATTCGTTTGAAGCCGCTGATAAACTCATACGGAGGGGGATTTGTCGCTATGGACAAAGCAGCTCCCATTCAAGTGATGCTCAAATCTGTAGAGATTGCACTACGAGGTTCAATCCACTTGCCCCCGGAAGTAAGAGCTAGGGTAGAGTTTGATCCCAAGTGGTTGAAAGTCATTGAGTTGAAGTACCAAGAGGGATTGTCTGACCAGGCGATCGCCCGGAGACTAGGTGTAAGCGATCGCACCGTCCGCAACTATTGGACTCGCATTCAAGATGCCCTACAGGTCTACGATGATCCTAGCCAAGATTTGCGAGTACAAATTCAGCTGGCTGCTCGTAGAGCTGGGTTTATCAGCTAAAGAATCACTAAAGGATTATTAGGACAAACCATCTTCTCGGAAAATATAGCCGACACTACGAACAGTGTGAACTAAGCGAATCTCGCTGTTCGCCTCGAGCTTTCTTCTTAGGTAGCGGATATAAACTTCAATGATGTTGGAACTTCCCATATATTCGTAGCCCCATACATTCTCTAGAATTTGAGATCTCGTCAATACTTGAAAGTAGTGACACATCAGATACTCTAGTAAATCGAACTCTTTGGCTGTTAGACGAATAAAGCGATCGCCTCGAAAGACCTCTCTGGTTCTGCGGTTGAGCTGGACGTCTGCGCATCGCAAAACCGCAGACTCAAGGCGAGAACTTTGATTACGCAGCAGATTGGCGTGAATTCTAGCCAATAATTCTTCTCGATCGCAAGGCAGCGAAAGACAGTCATTGGCACCTGCTTCTAGTCCGGCAATTCTCTGATTGACGTTGTCTTGGTCAGTTAGCAAAATGATTGGCGCCTCACCTTGGCTAGCTCGAAGGCGCTGACAAATCTCTAATCCTGAAATTCTTGGCGGCGACCAGCCTACAACAACTAAATCAGTGGCTACCCGTTGAACGGCTAGGAGCCCTCTAATACCATCGCTGATTACGCTAACTTGGAATCCTTCACGATTGAGTTCTATCTGCAAAGACTCAGCTAATTCTGGCTGGTCGGCGATGATCAGAATGTGTTGAAGTTGAGGTAAACGAGACCGACGAAGGGGTTGCGTACCTAGACGTTCCTGCGTAGCTTGAAGCATTGGTAATTGAACCTATGAAAATAGGTTTAGTACGGTTTCGCTGACAGCTATTCTGGCCTAGGTCCTACGAAAATACACGAAGAAACACGGCAAACCCCTTTCCGATTTTGGAAAGAAGGTAGGGGAAGTAGTAGATTACCCAGTCCTTTTAGTTTAGCGACTTCAAGAAGCTCAAGGTAAGTATAGTAAACGCTATCAAAGTTTCAGTTTGTTCAAACGGTTTAATATTTCGCTATTGTATGCATTACAGCAATATGTGTACTCTCTTTTGCCTAGTTCAAACGCTGACTAGGTGTTTCAATCTGGGTTTTATCCTCGAATCAGTCTGAGGGCGCTTGTTGGCTATGGAATCAACCCTGCCTCGCGAGCAGCTAGCTGAATCTGAATACGGAGATCTCGGCGGTTATCGTCTATCACTTGAAGGGCATCTTGAATCCTTAGCCAATAGTTGCGCACGGTGCGATCGCTTACACCCAACTGCCGGGCGATCGCCTGGTCGGAGAGTCCCTCTTGATACTTCAGCGTCAGTACCTTCAGCCACCTGCGATCAATCTCAGGGCGGGCTCGTACCTCTGGTGGCAGATAGATAGATCCGCGTAAGGCAATATCTACTCTGTTCAAAGCGGTCTGTAATGGCTCTGACTTTTCCAAGGCTACAAATCCACTTTGATAAGAGTTAATCACAGATTTTAGGCGAATTAGAGGACGAATATTAATACTAAAGACCATCAGGCTAGGAGCTAACTCACTAGTCAATAGCTGTTCTAAAAGTCTAATACCTGTTGTAACGGTAGCCGGGGACTGTTGAGTCATTGGTAAGATTAAATCTACCAAGATGAAAGTAGGAGACTGAGTAGCTATGATCCTTTCGGCTGCTTGAACATTCCTTGCAGTCATAATTTTGGCCTCTGGATAGCGCTGCTGCAGTCCAGGCAAGATGCCTGCTAGAATCGCCTCGTGATCGTCGATAAGTAAAAAGCGCTGAGGGAGAATCCGTGGAGATGTGTTTTTAGAAGCCATATTTGATAGATGCTGCACCAGTTAAGGAAGTTTAAGTTTTTACATGGAGGAAAGAGTAGTTTCCTCTAGAAATGAGCTGTCCGGTAGCGAAGCTCGAAGTTAAAAAAGTCGAGTTAAAAAGGTTGAGTTAAAAGCAACCTGACATAGATTGCTGATGATTAGTGAAACGTGGAAGCGTTCTTGATAGCTAATTTGATTTAGTAAGCGTCTAGCGGTTTACGAGTTGGGATTTGTCTAGGTTAGTTAGCGCTCTTAGATAGCGTGTCAATAGCGTGATTAGCAGGCAGTTAAGAGATCTCATCGTCTAGATCTCATTAGACGCTTCTTTGGCCAGGTAAGTTCGCAGACCGTGCCTTTTGGATGGTGAGGTCTGCGTTGGAACTCTCCTCGCAACCGCTGTGCAATTGCGATCGCCTGGCGGGTTCCCTGTCTAGCTGGCCTAGAGAAGTCGAGTCCGACGCCATTGTCAATAATCTGTAACTTGTAGAGAGTTTCCTCAGCGATACAAACAACGTCTAACCGGGTAGCTCCTAGGGCATGATTACCTACGTTCAAGAGAGATTCTTGTAAAAATAAGCAAAGTCCTCTTTTTTCTTCTAAGGTGAAACGAGCCTCTGAAAAGGTTTCAAAAATAGGTGTCACAAAAGCTTGTATCTGAGCAAACCCGGCTAGCGGCTGACTGAGAGTATGTTCGTAGACTTGATAGAGTAGATCGCTTAGAGGCTGATGTAAATCGAAGAATGTGCTGTCGTCTATATATAGGCTGTTGCGGTAGCTGAAAGTTTCTTGGCGCATCGTTTCAAAGATGTTGCGCATTTCAGTACTGAGCGATCGTAATCGCTGTTCTAACTGTTCTTGAGACAAATTTGCTGTGCTACTAATCTGACGAGATAATGCACTCAAATGCTGTAAAGGCCCGTTATGGACCGCTTCATACGTTCGCTCGATAGTAGAGCGCCTTTGAGCCAATTCAAAGCGCATGTCTCTATCGAAAAAGGCGGTTGTCAACCCCGCTCCACCCAGTGCTAGCACCGCCGGGACCACTGGTGTCCACACATTCTGTACTAAAAGCCCAAAGCTTATCAAGATCAGTATTAGCGCTGTGACGCTTAGCACAAAGACGCTTTTCCAAGGTGACATCAAAGCCACACTAATGCCAATACCGACCAAGCCCCAGCAAACAATGTAGAAATACTCTATCAGGTCTGGCCAGGTTCGTAGCGCACAGTCTTCTTCTAAGACAGACCTAACAATCTGTTGAACGACAAGCGAATGAACCTCAATGCCATAGATGATCTTAGTGGGATGTTGAGACAATGACTGCGTCGAATGAAGCGTTGTCTTCGCAGCTGAGGTAATAAAGCTGTCTTTGGTGGCGACAGCGGCTCTACCGACGATGACAATGCGATCTCGTAGGATCTGTGGATCGACCTCACCGGCTAAGAGCGCGCGAAGTGAGACTGTTTCAAAAGACTGTTGTAACATGCAAAAGTTTAGCAGCATCTGAGTGCCACTATCGTCGGTGCGAACATATCCACCTGAGTTGGAATGGAACTCAGGCAGCGTAGTTGAGCCAAATTTGATAGGATTACTAGAATCCTCTATTCCTGATCCAATAGCGAGTTCAGGATTTCTATCAGCTTCTGTACGCAGATAATAGCGAGCAAGTCGAGCTGCTAACGAATACTTTTGAATGCCAGCTTCGTCTTTAGTCGCTAGTACCACCCGCCGCAGTTTGCCATCAGAATCAATAGCGACATCAGCAAAGCCTATCTGTTCGGAAGGCACGCCTTCGGGCGGGGCAACATTCATATTTGTAGCTCCGCTCAGGGCAATTTCAGCAACAATAACGTTCGGCATAGAAGTCAGCACATCACCTAATAACGAGTATTCTTCTCCTCTAGGCAAATCTCTAACGATATCTAGACCTATCACCCTCGGCCGGTAGGTCTGTAACTGTTGTAGGGCCTGAGTTAGAATTTCTGCTGAGATGGGGATACCAGTGATCTGATAATCTTCTTCATCAATAGTAATGCGGACTACTTTTAGCGTTCCTGTAGAGCTAGGGCAGTAGCGAGAGAAAGTATCCAAGTTCATCCACTCTTGCGTCTGTAGCAACCCGCTTAGCCGCACTATGCAGACAATGCCGATAACAAGCGCACCGGGTACAATCAGCTCTTTCGTAACAGAATGCTGATAGGTTAGCTGATGAACTATTCGTGCTTTAATCTCTCTCAACATGTTGCCTTAGCAGATAAGCTACTTCGATATAAAGTTCAGCTGCATCTGAACATCTATAACCATAAGGCTTTGACTAAGGTGGATAAATTAGCCATTGCTGAGAATTGTATGACAGGCGATCAGCGAGTTCTTCGAGAGAACTCAGTCGGTTCTACCATGACAATCAGCTCAAGGTGAATAGATGAAAAACAACACTTTTTCCAATTAGAAAGCCAGCTTAGAGCAATAAAAAGAGCAATAAAACTGCGTTCATACTTCAGAATAAAGAAACGACCTGCAATAAGTACAGCAACTCAGTATCACTTCTTGTGCTTTCTATCCTTTTTGAGGGTAGCAAAGCCACCTAGCACATTTCCAGATAAAAGTCCAGATGCAGCCCTACCTGCAGGCTCTGGTTTCTCACCAATCCAAGACTCTATCGTTTGTACCTTATCAAGTGATAAACCAGTATTCGCAATGATATCTACTAAGCCAGCCTCGACGCCTTTAGATACTTCTAATCCAAAACGCAGAGGCTCACCAATCATGTTGAATACAGCCGTTCCTAGCCTAGTTCTTTCATCGTTCACTAACGCTTCTGAAAAGAAATCAAAGGCGATCGCACTTCCATCCCCACAAACTTGATTCATCAGTGCAAATCCCTTCTCAACCTCAGCTTTCGTTAGGTAATAAGTCACGCCTTCCCATAAAAAGAATGTTCGCTTTCCTAAATTGAATCCGCCTGAAATTAGTCCCTGCATCCAGTCTTCATCAGCAAAGTTGACTGTGACAAAATGCACGTTGCCGATATCGATACCGCTTTGCTTTAAAGCTTGTTTCTTCACGGCTTGGGTTTCTATTTGATCGACTTCAAACAGCCCTAAATCTCGCCCTCGACAATACTCGTACAGACGGGTGTCAAATCCTGCACCTAGAATTACGACCTGTTCTACAGACACTAAGGCTACTGACAACGCTTGGTCAAAAAAGACTGTGCGATCTCTCAACATGCTCGCTAGGGTTCTCTCTGATGTCTTTGGTGGCGAGGCGATCGCTAACCAGTCGGCAACCCCTATTGCTAGCAAAACTGGACCCATACCTGCACACAATAAGCTGTAGCTTTGCCCAAAGAGTACCTGCACTAGCCGAGCTGCACTGGCATCAGGGCGTCTGCCTTGCCAATGCATCATCCATCGCACTAACAAAGGAACCAGTGCCGTTATCGAGAAATGTTTATTTAAGAAGGAATCTTCTGGCAACAGTTCTATAAAAGTGCTGCCGACGCGTCTAGTGCTGTTCATGCTTTTGACTGTGGTTTGAGCTCCGCGCTCGCTGTAGGCGTAGCTTTTGTATCAGCGCTAGTTTTATTTGCTTGGACGATTTCCTGTAACCCTATCGTCCCGACGAAGAAGACATAGACGCCCGCTTGAAGCGGTTTCATCAATTTAGGAGATGGCCTCCTAAACGTTAGAACAGCGGCAATAAATCCTTCTATTAAGTGGATGACAAGCGCAACGTTGGCGATCGCACTGACCTTATGCCAAAACGGTTTGTCTAGGTATGTAGGCAGCACGCTGAACAGCTGCCACAGCCATAGCCCCATGCCTGCTATCACCAAAGTAGAAGCCACAATCTTGATTGCTGTGACTCGTGAAGAACCATCTGATGAATTCTGCACAACGGTACACGTTAATGAATAGATAAACCACTATCCTAAGTCATTCACAGCTCTATCGGTTTCTTTGTGTCTTCAGCGCCTCCATATTCACAGCCCTCTAGTTTGCTTCAGGCACCGCTTCCTCCCAATAGCATTGCATGGGGAAAGCAGGGAGAAGGTAAGGCGTTAAAAGATGTACAGCAAGCTGCTTGGAACGCCGCCTTTCAATCTCAGCTCCAAGAATTTGAGTATGAAATCACCCATATTGAAGGAGAGATTCCTGACGAACTTAGAGGATCGACTCTTTTTCGCAACGGACCTAGCCGGTTTGAACGTGGTCAGCAGAGAGTTTCTCACTACCTAGATGGAGATGGCTATCTGGCCAAAATTACTTTTACCCGCGAAGGTAAAGTGCATTTTACCTCTCGCTTTATCAGCACTGCTGAGCACAAGCTCGAAGAGACTACCAACGCATTTCAGTTTCGTACTACCTTCGGTAATCCACTCAAACATCCGCTTTCGCTTCTGCTAGATCTACATCTCAAAAATCCTGCTAACACCCATATCGTTGCCTGGGGTGACAAGCTACTGGCCCTATACGAAGCAGGCGCACCTTACCGCATCGACCCCCACACCCTAGAAACGCTTGGTCTCGAAACCCTGAGCGGTGAGCTAAACTCCAATCCCCTACCCCGTTCTAGACTAGGTGCTCTTCTCCGGCGCCGAGGTCAGCAGGCTATGACTGCTCACCCCCATATCGATCCAGCTAGCAACAGACTGATCACCTGGACCTGGGGTATTCAGGTAAATCTTCACAAGCCTAATAGTCTGAACCTAGAAATCATCGAATACGACTCAAACTGGCAGTCGCTTAGTCTCACCACGCACGAAATGCCTAGTGCGGTAGTCAATCCTCACGACTTCGCTTTAACACCCAACTATTATATCTTCTTCCAAAACGCCTTCAGCCTCAGAATCCTCGACTACTTACTGGGTCGAAAGTCTCCTGCTGATTGTCTCACGCTAAAGCCTATACCTACCAAGGTGCATCTCATTCCTCGCCCTGATGGCAGTAAAGCAGGAAACGCTCCCCTTGTTTTAGATACTGAACAGTGGTTTTCTATTCATCAAGCTTGTGCCTGGGAAAACGCAGATGGGAGTGTTGAAATTTATAGCTCCGGCTGGCCTGCTACAACCGGCGGTTTTCTCACTAGCTGGAGTGGCTATGCCCCAGACTTTGATGCTATCGCACCTACCTTTCTCTACCATACCCAGATTTATCCCTCTACCCAAACCGTCACTCATCGAATTACACCCGCTCTCGAAAACTATTGCATTGCTCATCCTCACACCAATACCCAAACCGAAACTCAGCCTAGCCAATATCTTTACATGGCATACTGCAACAATATTGGCCAATCCTCTCCACCTACTGGCTACTTAAAATACAACACCCAAACACAAGAGATAGAGACCTGGAACGCTCATCCGCTCAACTTTGCCGAAGAACCTGTCTTCGTCCCTCATTCACAAGGTAATAAAGACGACGGATGGTTGTTGTGCTTGATGTACGATCATTTGCGCGATCGCTCTGCCCTTAATATATTCGACACGACTAAGCTATCTACCGGCCCCATCTGTCGGCTATGGCTAACTCATCCGCTGGCTCACGGTCTTCACGGCTCTTGGGTCAAAGCAACCTACCCACCTGCCTAGAATATTCAGATCCTCTCATGTTCCGTTCTCACTAGAAGTCGCTTGTCTTCAGGAAGCATCCTGTGCTGAGGGCTAACACAAGCTACTTTGTTATGAGATATGTTTACCCTGTCGCGATCACTCATTCGAGGCTGAAAGTCACTAGAATAGGACTATTAAACAGGCAAGGCTTTTATAGATTCTATGTATTGGCAAGAGGTTTCTGGCAATTGGTTCCTAGTACCCAAACAGCCCAAAGCGATTGTTCATTTTCTAGGCGGAGCCTTTGTGGCAGCGGCCCCACATCTGACGTATCGATGGTTGCTAGAAGCGCTGTACCAAGAAGGCTATGCGGTGATCGCGACGCCATTTGTCAATACATTTGATCACGGTGCGATCGCCTCAGAAACACTCACAACCTTCAACCAAGGTATGGTCTTCTTACGCAAACAGCGCCCAGAACTACAAGATTTGCCGATCTACGGCTTAGGTCACAGCATGGGTTGTAAGGTCCATCTTCTGATTGGCAGTATGCTCTTGGCCTCAGACCAAACTCCCCGTGTCGGTAACATTTTTATCTCATTTAACAACTACCCAGCCCGCAAATCTATTCCCCTGCTAGAACAGTTTACTCAGCTCGTTCCTGACTTTCAGCTAGATACTCGTTTGGAATTTGTCCCTAGCCCAGAACAGACTTTGGAGCTGATAAATACTCACTACAGCACACCCTACAATCTGTTACTAAAGTTTCGCAACGATACGATCGATCAAACCCGTCCGCTAAGCGACGTTCTGATCAAGCGTTTTCCAACAACGACGACTGTTAGAATTCTAAGAGGTAGCCATACTACGCCTATTGCTCAAGATGTTCAGTGGGAAGCGAACAGTTCATTTAGTCCCTTTGATGCGATTGGTCAGTTTGTAAAGCAAGAGTTCTATCGAGACATTAAGCAGCTCAAAGTAGAGATCTTGTATTGGTTGAAAGGAGAATAGCAGTTCTTGATCGAAATAACGAGACGAGGCAATCTATCGCGAAGCCGGCTTTAGAACTATTTAGTAATGTAAATTACAGGTATCTCAGTATCGCTTTAGTCGCCTAGTAAACAGTTTTTCAGTCGCCTATCTCGTACTCTTTGAAGCTAGATGTTCTGTTGGAGATCTCGCTTATGCCCCTTCCGCCTTTACGTCCGGTGAGTTCTTCAAGACGTAGATTCCTAAAGCTTGTAGGTAGAGCAGGGGGAACAGCCGCTGTGCTAACAACGATGAAGGAGATGGGCTTGCTAGCATCTGCTGACGCTGTTGAAAAGCCACAGTTGCGCGCCCAGCAGGGAAATGGGATTCGCGTCGTAATCCTGGGTGCAGGGCTAGCAGGGATGACAGCAGCCTATGAGCTGCGGAAAGCAGGCTACGACTGTCAAATACTAGAGGCACGTGATCGCGCAGGGGGACGCTGTCAAACGATTCGAGGCGGCGATGTTGTCGTAGAGACTGAGAGTTCTCAAACCTGTTCTTTTGACGAAGGCTTGTACTTTAATCCGGGGCCAGCCCGCATCCCCTATCACCATACCGCTGTACTGGGCTATTGCAAGGAATTTGGAGTTCCGCTAGAGGTCATTGTGAATGAGAATAGGGCCACTTATTTTCAAGACGACAAAGCCTTTGGAGGGCAACCCATTCTCAATCGCCGGGTAGTGAATGATAGCCGAGGTTATATCTCTGAGCTACTAGCTAAGGCAATTAGTCAAAATTCTCTCGATCAAGAAGTTTCTGACTTAGATCAAGAGCGATTGATGAGCTTTGTCAAAAGCTTCGGTAGCTTAGGTGATGACTATCGCTATACCGGGAGTTCACGGGGCGGCTATATCACCGGCCCAGGCGCTGGCACGGCGGTTGGAGAATCGTTCGAACCATTAGGCTTAGCCCCGTTGCTAAGCTCTGATTTCTGGGACTACAAGCTTCACTTTGGCGAGGGCTATACTCAAGCGGCTACTATGCTAAAACCGGTTGGAGGCATGGATAAAATTGCCCAAGCTTTTGAGTCTCAGGTCAGTGATTTAATTGAATACAGCGCCCCAGTTAGCCAAATTAGAAAAACACCAGAGGGCGTAAGCATTATCTATAGCAGCGGCGATGGAACAGAAAAAGAGCTGGCGGCAGACTATGCGATTTGTACGTTTCCGCTATCAGTGCTGGCAAAGATAGATGCGGACTTTTCTCCAGCGGTACAAGCTGCAATTGAAGAAGGGGGGAGCAGCTATGCTAATGCAATTAAAGTTGCTTTTCAAGCCAACCGCCGCTTCTGGGAAGAAGATTACAATATCTACGGCGGTATCTCTTGGACAGAGAAAGACATTACACAGATCTGGTATCCCTCTAGCGGTTTTCAGAGTAACCATGGAATTATTGTGGGTGCCTATATTTGGGATAATCCAATCGGTAATGCCTGGGGCCTACTATCGCCTGCAGAGCGCATGGCCAAAGCAATTGAAGAAGGCAGCGCAATTCATCCTAACTATGCTGAGGAAGTGTCGGCAGCACAGGGTATTTCGATCGCTTGGGAGAAAGTACCGTTTAGCGACGGGGGTTGGGCTGAGTGGGAAGATGAACAGCGAGAAGCCGCTTACCGAATCCTGCTACAGCCAGATGATTCTATTTTCCTTGCAGGCGAGCATTTAAGCTATTTGACCGGATGGCAAGAGGGCGCTGTACAATCAGCGTTGCTAGCTGTGAAAGGCGTTGCAGATCGAGTAGCCCAAACTGCTGATGGATAAGTTAGTAGCTGCAAAGGAATCTTTGTTCTTGAGACTGAAGCGCTAGGATAAGGCCCGCTTAGATGATGTTTGTTGGTAGATCTATTGTGAGGATTGGTTTTATGTTGTGGAAAAGAGTTGTTTTAGGTGTGTTGATAGCTGTGGGTCTGTGCTTGGGTTTGGTCACCGGTGTATCAGCGCAAGATACGATGACAGGGGCGATGACAGATGTTGTCAGGTATCCAATTCCTGGTTCGGATTTTCCCATCTCTCAAGCGGTTGAGCTACCAGCCGATGCTACCTTAGTCTATCTCAGCGGACAGGTGCCAGCTGTGGTGGATGAAACCGCTGAGGGGGGTACAATTGCGGCATTTGGTAATACTGAGACTCAGACACTCACCGTTCTTGAAAAGATTCAAGACATCTTAACTAGTCTAGATCTGACAATGAGTGACGTAGTGAAAATGCAGGTATTCTTGGTCGGCGATCCAGAGATGGATGGAGTCATGGACTTTGCTGGGTTTATGTCAGGCTACACTCAATTTTTTGGAACGGAAGCACAGCCAAATCTACCTTCGAGATCAGCGATGCAGGTAGCCGGTCTAGCGAATCCAGGTTGGCTAGTAGAAATTGAGGTGGTGGCTGTACGCTAGTGTGCTTTGGGCGGTTGAGGTTTAGCCTATACCATATAGCTAAAAGTCTGATGTCCTTACGACCAAAAGTCTGAGCCCTCGTAAGTGACACCAGGGATGTACCAGTCGCTGACATTGACGTAGCGATGTTGAATGCCGATGTTATCTAGAGCAGTTCTCGCATCAGAAGAAAGCGTGTGCTCAACGGCAGCTAGGTTCTCAGAAATTCGTTTAGCGTTTGTCGATTTTGGGATGACGATTGTACCTCGATCTAATGCCCAAGCAATGAGGAGCTGAGCGGGAGAGAGATTCTCTTCGGTAGCGATCGCTTTAACATCTTCGTTCTCTAGCAGGGGCGGTTCGTCTTTTGCTTTCAAACTAGCAGGGCGATCGCCTGAACCTAGTGGCGAATATGCCGTCACATGGATACCCTGGTCATGACAGTAGTCCAACAGCTCGTTCTGAGGATTGTAGGGATGCATTTCTACCTGATTAATCGCTGGAACAATACCAGCTTCTGCAATCACCTTCTCTATCTTTGAAATACTAAAGTTCGAAACACCCACACTCTTAACTAGCCCTTGCTCACGCAGTTGTGACATGGCTTCAAATGTTTTAGATAGTGGCAGTTCGCTCAGCGAGTAGAAATCATCAGCACTATTGTGCTGGGATTTTCCGGGCTTGAAGGCAACTGGCCAATGCATGAGGTAGAGATCAAGGTAGTCTAGTCCAAGTGCGTCAAGACTTTCTTTACAGCCTTTCTCAACCGCTTCGGGCTGATGAAAAGTATTCCACAGCTTTGAGGTGACAAAAAGCGAGTCGCGAGCGATCACCCCTGCTTTTATAGCCTCACTGATACCTGCTCCGACCGCCTGCTCGTTCTGATAGATCCAAGCGGCATCAACATGGGTATAGCCGACTGTCAACGCTTCTGCGACTGCTTTACTCACCTCACCTTTGGGCGATTTCCAAGTGCCCAAGCCAAAGGCAGGCATAGTATTTCCGTCGTTGAGCGTAACTGTTCTCATAGATTTCTTTGTTTTCTTTGTCGCTTTTCCTAAGGACGTTCAGTCCAGCAACGATCAAATTACGGGCTCTTTGCCGATTGATCAACTTCCCTAAGACATACTTTCGTGCCTTCGTTTTAGCATCTAGATAACTGAATAACCGAAGAGCTATCGCCAACAAGATACAAGAAAGTTTGTATCTCTCTATACTTTGCTTGTTTTTTCAAATGGTTGTGAAAGTCTTATTCTAGCGGCGTTTCAGCTATCTCTTTAAACGGCTGCGCTCAAAAACTTGTGTATACTCTTCACTACTTGGCTGAAATCGGCTTCTATGATTTTGATGAGGTTCGCTTTGATCAGATACTTTGCAGAGTATTAGGCGGTTCTACCACGCATGGAAGTTAGTTGATATTCATCCAGTTGACATTCACTTAGGGGTGTTGCAGCTATGAGAAAAACTTACAACAGGTTCGCTATTCTCTTATTAGGCCTTTCAGCTACTGTTAGTTGTTCTACACCGTCTACAACGCCATTAGCAGACAGTGCCCCTCCCGATCTTGAGGCGATCGCTAGCAGCGAACCTTTGAACATAGATGGCTCTAGTACTGTCTACCCAATCACACTGGAGATGGCGGAAAGATTTAAGCAAGCCAAGCCAGACAGCCCCGCAATTTCTGTTAATTTTTCGGGAACAGGCGGTGGATTTGAGAAATTCTGTGCAGGTGAGACAGATATTAGCGATGCGTCTCGTCCGATCAGCCCTGAAGAAATGGCAGCGTGTAAAGCTAACGGCGTTGAATACATCGAACTACCCGTGGCTTTTGATGCCCTGACGGTTGTTGTCAATGCTGAAAATACTTGGGCCGAAGAGATTACCCTAGCAGAACTTCAAACCCTTTGGCAGGCTGAAGCTGAAGGCGAAATCACTCGCTGGAGCCAAATTAGAGCCGATTGGCCTGACGAACCCATCACGCTCTATGGTCCCGGTGAAGAGTCAGGTACGTTTGACTATTTCACAGAGGTCGTTGTCGGTGAAGAGGGGGCTAGTCGCACGGACTACACTGCGAGCGAAGATGATGATGAGCTGGTTCAAGGCGTACGCTCAGAAGTAAATGCGCTGAGCTACTTTGGCTTTGCCTACTACAGAGATGCCGAGAAGAGCCTGAAAGCGCTGGCTGTTGATAGCGGTGATGGTCCAGTTGAGCCTACGGGAGAGACCCTTCGCTCGGGTGAATATCAACCGCTTTCTCGGCCGCTGTTTATCTATGTTAGAGCCGATGGGCTAGAGGAAAACTCGGCGCTCAGCTCATTTGTTGAGTATTATCTAGCGAACGCTCGTACCGTAGTTGATGATGTCGGCTATGAGCCACTGCCGAATGAAGCCTATGCGATCGCGCTCGATCATCTCACAGAGCGTAAGGTGGGCAGCGTGTTTGAAGGCAAGGCCCAGTTTGATCTAACCATTGAGCAACTACTAGAGAAAGAGGCTGCTTTCTAAGGGCTAGGGTAGTCGCAAACAGATCAGAAGATCCCTGCTAAGTACTAGTGACTGGTGTCTTCACCTTTCTCATACTGTCAACCATAAGAAGCTGTCTCTACTAGGGCGATTAAGGTGGTTGGGCTAGTGAGGAGTACCTACTGTTCAATTCCGATCTCTATTAAACTTGGCACTTGTTCTTACGCCGTGTTGAAAAAGCTCTCTTCTGGCAAGAACAACACGACAAATTCTGGCGCAGGCTAAACATATCTCTACCAGACTACCGCCCAAGAGGCCTAGAAACAGTTGCAAGAACCCAGTACAGGCTTGCTAACGAAGCCTATTACTCTCTGGCGACGTAAAACCAGTAGAATAAAAATGATATAAAAGACAGCTTGCTGTGGTAACGATTTCTGGACGGATTAACAAGATCAGGACTAATGATTTTATGGAGAGCTTACACAGACAATCTGTCTATCTGCTATCGGTTGGAAAACCATTGAGAAATGCAGGGCGATACAGAAGATCATCGTTCTACTCGTATTGCCCATAACCGAAAACCATTCGTGATGTCCGTCAATAGATGAGTCTTTACAACAGTCTTCAGATTTAGAAGTATATCCTTTTCATGCTTGAGCTGCCCTATTACAAAGCCAAACAGGTTTCTGTCGATCGCAAGCGGCATTATGAGATAGAAGGCTATTGCTATCCGGGCATCACGACGATTCTTTCAGCAACCAAGCCCTATGAGGAGAAAAAGAGACTTTGGGATTGGCAAGATCGGATTGGCAAGGCAGCAGCTCAAAAGATCACGACAACTTCTGCCCGCTCTGGTACTCGTATTCATAAAATTATTAAGTCGCACCTCAAACAAGAACCTTATCAGCTACCAGAGGGGCTAGACGGCTTTTGGAGTTCGATAGAGCCTGTGCTGGCAGAGATCGACGAAGTGCTGCTAGTGGAGGGGGCGGTATGGCATCCGCTAGAGTTTGCGGGCTACCCGGATGCAGTGATGATCTACGATGGCGAACTCTGTGTGTGCGATTGGAAAACAGCGCGTCGGCCAAAGCAGATAGAGTGGATTAGCGACTATTGCATGCAGGTAGCGGCCTATTGCTATGCAGTGAATTGGGTATACCGTGATACAGGTATCAAGATAGAAAAAGGGATGATTGCGATCGCGCTAGAAGAGCATCCCGCTCAAATCTTCACACTCGGCTCCGACGATTTGTTCTACTACTGGCGAAACTTTCAGCAGCGACTTAGGCAATACTATCGGGAACGCGACTCTCGCTGAACGAGCGGATAGTGAATAGCTCGATTTGCTATTGCCTATGATAAAATCCCGATAGCTCGTTCATTGCTTTCTACCTATATTTGTATCTTATAAAAGCTTACAGCTAGCTAGCTAACCTAGAGGATCCGACCTATGCCCTCGCTGATTATCACCTGGATTGCAATAACTATCACATTCATTATTCTGACTAAGTTGCCTACAGGTATTGAAGCCGACAACTTTGGTAAAGCAGGTATTGCAGCGTTAGTTTTTGGGCTGCTAAACGCACTCTTTGGCTGGTTCATCAACAACGCAGTGATCAACTTCTTAACGCTGGGAATCGTTGGACTAGTCGGAAACACTATTTTGTTTGCACTCTCTGCTTTCCTGGTCCCAGGATTTAGGCTGCGAAAAGGAATTCTGAGCGCTGTGCTAGGTGCGTTAGGAATTGTATTTATCAACGGAATTGTTCTAGCTATCCTAAGTGCGGTACTTCCCGGTGGGGCGTAGGAATTTTTTAGAAATATTTCTTAGGGTCTACGGCGATTGAATCTGTTCTTAAGATCTTCCGGGTTGAAAGTAGACTGATTGGATTTTTTCTGTTGCCTAGTCTTAGGTTGATGCGCGTCTGTTTTCTTTCTGGGGATAGGCTTTTCAACCGCACTATTTCGCACTGCACTATTGGTTCTCACTGCACTATTGGAGCTTTTCACTGAATTATCAACTTGCCCAGTGTTAGCTTGTTGCCGAGTAGATTTGCTCGCCTGGCCGTTACCGTCTAGTCGCATGCTTAGACCAATACGCTTTAATTTCTCTTGAACCTCCATCACCTGAACGTTCACTACCTGCCCAACCTGCACAATCTCTTTCGGGTCACTTACATAGCGATCGCTCATTTGGGATACATGCACTAGTCCATCTTGATGTACGCCAATATCAACAAACGCACCAAAGTTGGCCACATTAGTCACTACGCCTTCTAGTACCATGCCACTACGCAGATCGCTAATCTCGTTCACGCCGGTCGCAAACTGTGCGTAAGTAAACTGGGCTCTAGGATCTCTACCTGGCTTTTCTAGCTCGCTGAGAATATCTCTTAGTGTCGGTTCTCCTACTTTCTCGCTGACGTAGCGCTTGAGCGATAGCTGTTTGAGCTTTTCACCGGCTTGAGGAATATCCTTTAAAGGCAGCTGCAAGTCCTTGGCCATTGTCTTTACCAGACCATAGCTCTCGGGATGGACAGCAGTATTATCTAGTGGATTGTCCCCGTCTCGAATCCTAAGAAACCCAGCAGCTTGTTCGTAGGCTTTCGGGCCGAGCTTGCCAACTTTAAGTAGGCTCTTGCGATCGCGAAATCGACCATTCTCGTCTCTAAAGCTGACAATATTGTTTGCGACTGTCGAACTAACACCTGATACATACTGCAATAGCTCTTTTGAAGCTGTGTTTAAATCCACGCCGACATAGTTCACACAGCTTTCGACGGTATCATCTAGCTTTTGCTTCAGCCGCTTTTGATCAACGTCATGTTGATACTGGCCAACGCCGATCGATTTCGGATCAAGTTTAACCAGCTCAGCTAAAGGATCTTGTAGACGGCGACCGATGCTAATAGCCCCGCGCACGGTGATATCTAGATCGGGAAATTCTGCGATCGCGCTTTCACTGGCCGAATAGATAGACGCGCCCGATTCACTGACCATGACCTTGACTGGCGGTTTGTCTAGCGGCGTGAGCACTTCAGCGACAAACTCATCCGTTTCGCGGCTAGCGGTACCGTTTCCGATCGCTATCAGCTCGATATTGTGCGTTGAAATCAAACGAGTCAGGGTGGTGATTGCTTTTGCCCGCTGCCCCTCACCCGAATGAGGATAGATCGCCTCATACTCTAAAAACTGCCCGGTTTCACTGATAGCTGCTACCTTGCACCCGGTTCGAAAGCCCGGATCGATGCCTATTGTCGGCTTCATCCCCGCGGGCGCGGCTAGCAGCAAATGACGTAGATTCTCGGCAAAGGTTTGAATCGATTCTTCATCAGCTTGGGCTTTCTTCTCAGCAATTACTTCGTTCGTCAGCGCTGTTTTCATTAGCCGATTGAAACCATCTTTGACCCACTGGGCGTAAAAATCACGCAGCGTTCGATCAGAGGTTCTCAATTGACTCTTTAGCAAGTACGCTAGAATCTCATCCTCATCAAAGCTCAAAGATAGCTTTAGAATGCCTTCCTTATCTCCTCGCAGCAGCGCCAGTAGATTGTGGGAGGCGATCTTGCTTACAGGCCTCTGATAGCTGCGGTACATCTCATATTTTGTTGTGCCCTCAAGATGAGTCGATTTGATCTTCGAGGTGAACAGTCCCTTGGATAAGAAAAACTGACGAACATAGGCGCGCAAGCTGGCCTGCTCTGCCATCGTCTCCGCTAGGATATCAGCAGCGCCTTTGAGAGCAGCGTCTGTCGTAGGAACTTCGTCGCAGAGATAAGGTTTGGCGATCACCTCTAAATCTGTGACAGATTGAGCACTCTGGTTTAATCGTGAAATTGCTTGGGCAAGCGGCGCTAGTCCTTGTTCTTTTGCAATCGTTGCCCTCGTTCGGCGCTTGGGCTTATAAGGTAAGTAAAGATCTTCTAGCTCGGTTTTGCTCTGCGAGCCTTCAATCTTAGCTTTCAACGATGGCGTAAGTCTATCCTGCTTAGCAATTACCTCCAAGATAGTTTGCTTTCGATCTGCTAGCTCTGTTAGATAGTCATATCTCTCGGCAATTTGTCGTAACTGAATTTCGTCTAGTTCGCCAGTTCGCTCCTTCCGATAGCGAGCAATAAATGGCACCGTTGCCCCTTCAGAAAACAAAGACAACGCAGCCTCTACCTGTGTTGTTTGAACTGAGAGTTCTTGAGCAATCAGTTGAGCAGCGTTCATAGGGCTAGTAGAAACATTGGCTCGAATTCTATCATTACTTCCAAGACAAGCTAAAGAGGCTAGCAGTAGAGACGTCCTTCGTTCCTACTGCTAGCTGTCTCCTATAAGAAAGCACACTCTACAAGCCGCTTAGCAAACTTAGCAAACTAAAAGGGATAGTTTGATTCAATAAATTAGTCGCTACACACTAGCGGAAATTGTCAGGATTGAGAGAACCATTAGGGCCAGATGTAGGACCAGATGGTTGAGCCAAGGCGGTACCGGTGCCACCATCAGCAGGTGAGAGGAATGGCTTTAGATTTATGCCATTGCTAGTAGAGGTACTATCAGGTACCGATGAGGGGGCATCACCAGTAGGAAAGTTGCCAATGATACTACCAATCTCACCCAGTATATCGTTGTTGTTATTGCCAGTAAATGTAGTGACAACAGTGGTTTCGCTACCTGCGTCGGCGACAGAAAGATTGTCAAAGACGCGATCACGCGTTACCACCGGATTCTGGCCTCTAGGCACCGTGAAGACTATCTTGCATTGTCCAGGTGATTGTTCGGTTGTCGCACAGACGATATCGTAGCCGTTTTCCATTCCGACTTGAAGTTCAACGAGTCCTTCAGGGCGGTAGGATTCTAGGCGATCGCTGATGGCGAAGCATCGCTTTTCAGCACTCCAGCCACCACCCATCCGTGTAGGCGATGCCCATTTGTAAGCTCGACCTGGCTGATTCTCAGGTAGATACATCACTGTGTACTGACCGTCTACGATCTGACACTCAAACCGGGGATCGCTAGTAGCTGTTGGGGTTTCTTGCCCTTCTGGCTCAACTTCAGGCAGAGGCGGCGGCGGAATTTGGGCGTGGCTAGGGGCGGCAGTCGTTGCGATCACGCTCAAGAGCATGCCTGTGAGCAAAAGAGTCCGGCTCAAGCAGCCGCGGCCGGGGGTCGTGCAAGAATCGAGCATAGCGGAGGTTCTCTATAGGTTCTCTACAGTTCAGTTTTTAAGGGCAGTCTTAGGGCCCAAGCGTATGCCTACCCTAGCGTAACGAGCTTTTCTTTCGGTTTTGAAGTGGACAGTCCGCGTCAACTTTCATAATTGGTCTTGGCTATTTGTCAGCTCCTGACGCTAAGCTCGAAGACGTTATGCAAGCTGTAGACCTATGGTTCAAACGATCCCTCATGGCTCTTGGAAGTCGCCGATTACTTCAGATCTGATTGTCTCTAGTTCTATTCGCCTTGGCGCTGCTAGGCTAGATGGCCCAGATATCTATTGGAGTGAGCTACGGCCAACCGAAGGTGGAAACCAGCGAATAGTCCGCTACGGTCCAGAAGATCCGTTGGGCAGCGTCACCGAGATTACGCCTGCGAGCGTGAATGTGCGAACACGGGTGCATGAGTATGGCGGGGGCGCGTATGTGATCCACCAGGGAACGGTTTACTTTTCTAACTTTGCAGATCAAAGGCTCTATTGTCAGCGGGCCGGGGAAGACCCCTTTGCTATAACGCCCGCTGTAACGCCTGCGGCAGGACTGCGCTATGCCGATATGGTGGTTGATGCTGCCAGAGAACGGCTAATTTGTGTGGTAGAGGACCATCGTCAGTCTGGCGAAGCGATTAATGCGATCGCCACTGTTCCTCTATCTGGTGGTCTCCCAAAGGTTATTGTCAGCGGTAATGACTTCTATTCTTCGCCTCGGCTTAGCCCCGATGGTACAGCGCTAGCATGGATTACCTGGAATCATCCTCAAATGCCTTGGGATGGTACCGAGCTGTGGCTAGCAGAGATTACAGAGGATGGCAGCCTCAGTCATCCTCGCCATCTAGTTGGCAACACAAAAGAATCGGTTTGCCAGCCCAAATGGTCCCCAGCTGGGACACTGCACTTCATTAGCGATGCCACTGGCTGGTGGAACCTGTATCGATGGGAAGGCGAACGAGGAGAGCCGCTTTTTCCAATGGAAGCAGAATTCGCTGGGCCTCAGTGGAGCTTTGGTCAAAGCAGCTATGGCTTTGTAGACAATCGCCATATCCTCTGTACCTATCAGTATCAAGGCGAAACCAAATTAGCTGAGCTGAATACTTTGGCACGCTCTATGGACGAAATCGCCGTTCCCTATTCGGGGATCGGTAGCCTGCAAGTCGGCAGGGGCTATGCTGTTTTTCTAGGAGCTAGTACAGATAGACCTAGTGCGCTGGTTCGGCTCAATCTAGAAACCGCACAGATAACCGAAGTTCGTCGCTCTAGCAGTCTGGAAATTGATCCAGGCTATCTATCTAAGCCTACGGTCATTTCTTTCCCGACGACAGGCGGATTCAATGCCTATGGCATCTACTATCCGCCGCAGAACAAAGACTTCGAAGCCTCGGTTACTGAGCGCCCCCCTCTACTAGTCAAAACGCACGGCGGTCCGACTGCTTCTGCCTCTAGCGCGCTCAATCCGTCTATTCAGTATTGGACCAGTCGCGGGTTCGCAGTGCTAGATGTCAACTACGGGGGCAGTAGTGGCTATGGACGTGCCTACCGCAATCGCCTGCAAAAAAGATGGGGCATTGTCGATGTTGACGATGCCGTTAACGGCGCGCTGTATCTGGTAGAGCAGGGAAAAGCGGACCGCGATCGCCTAGCAATTGATGGTGGGAGTGCAGGTGGCTATACGACGCTAGCTACACTCACCTTTCGCGACGTGTTCAAAGCAGGGGCGAGCTACTATGGCGTTAGTGATATGTCTAGTCTGGCTGCAGAGACACACAAGTTTGAATCGCGCTATCTAGATAGCTTGGTTGGTCCATATCCAGCAGAGAAGTCCGTGTATGAAGCGCGATCGCCTATCAATGCAGTCGATCAGCTTTCCTGTCCAATCATCTTTTTCCAGGGGAGTGAGGATAGAATCGTGCCGCCAAACCAGGCGGAAACTATGGTCAACGCACTAAAGCAGAAAGGCATTCCGGTTGCTTATCTTTTGTTTGAAGGAGAACAGCATGGCTTTAGAAAAGCAGAAAATATCAAGCGGGCACTAGATGCAGAGCTTTCTTTCTATGCCCAAATTTTTAGCTTTGAGCTAGCAGACAATATTGAGCCAGTAGACATTGCCGGAATCGATAGCTGGACGAAATAAGGTAGTCAATTCAAAGAACGAAAAAGAGATAGAAGAACGAGAGAAATCAGGAGAAGCTGCTTTGAATCAAGAATCGAAGTCTAAGACGCCTACCTCAATCTGGCAGACAAAGCCGTGGTGGTGCCAGCCATGGTCCATTGTGCTAACTGGCGTAGCGGTTCCGAGCGCATCTTGGCTGCTGCTGCATCGGCTATGGATTACGCTGCCCGTAGCTGTAGCGATCGCACTCTGGTGGCTGCTGTTCTTAGTTTTGGTGCCCGCTCAATATGCTCAATATGCTACGGCGCTACAGGACACGGCAGGCAGCTCTGTAGAGGGCTGACTTATGCCGGACTTACCTTATGTTGGACTTATATAGATGACGATAGAGAATGGCAGCAAAAGACTGACACCTGGAGATTAACGACGAAGGATATGACTAGATCAGTCTTTGTGAGGATTCTTAGAGTGTTCTCATTCACCTATTCAAAAATCGTACACACTTAAGATCTAAAGCGTATCAACCAGCAAGAGGTCCCATGGTAACGACTCTTTCTAGACCTAATTCTATTGTCGATCTACTAGGTAAGGAAGCCGATTCTTTACTGCAGCATGAGGCCAAAGTCTCCAAAGACCTGCTGCACTTACCTGGCTCGGATTGGGTAGATCGAATCTTTGCACAAAGCGATCGCAATCCCCAGGTGCTGCGTAGTCTTCAGCAGCTCTACTCAACTGGTCGGCTAGCCAATACTGGCTATCTTTCTATCCTGCCTGTCGATCAAGGTCTAGAGCACTCGGCTGCAGCTTCTTTTGCCCCCAACCCTATCTACTTTGATAGTGAGAACATCGTGAAGCTAGCTATCGAAGGCGGCTGTAATGCGGTTGCTACTACCCTAGGTGTGCTTGGCTCTATCTCTCGCAAGTATGCTCACAAAATTCCTTTTATCGTTAAGCTCAACCACAACGAACTGCTCAGCTATCCCAACACTCACGAGCAGATTATGTTCGCCTCCGTAGAGCAAGCTTGGAATTTAGGAGCTGTTGCTGTCGGTGCTACTATCTACTTCGGCTCTTCTGGATCACACCAGCAGATCCAAGAAGTCCGTAAAGCTTTTGCCCGGGCTCACGAACTAGGCATGGCTACTATCCTCTGGTGCTACCTGCGCAACGATGTCTTCAAGCAGGACAAAGACTATCATTTGGCTGCTGATCTAACCGGGCAGGCAAACCATATCGGTGTCACTATCGAGGCCGACATCATCAAACAAAAGCTGCCAACTGTCAACAACGGCTATGGCGCAGTCAATGAAATCGAGAGCTATGGCAGAACCGATCCTAGGGTTTATTCCGAGCTTTCTAGCGACCATCCAATTGATTTGACTCGCTATCAGGTTCTCAACTGCTATGCGGGCCGCGCCGGACTAATCAACTCTGGAGGCTCGTCTGGTGATAGCGACTTTGCCGACGCTGTTCGTACTGCGGTGATCAATAAGCGAGCCGGAGGCTGCGGACTGATCTCTGGCCGCAAAACTTTTCAGCGTCAGATGGAAGAGGGTGTCAAGCTATTTCATCTAATTCAGGACGTTTATCTCTCTTCTGATATAACGGTTGCTTAAAAGATCTTAAGAAGTCTTTTTGTATGCTTCTTGGGTGTGGTGAACGCCAGGAGCTGTCGTGTTAATGGCTTCTGGTCGCTATACGGTAGTTGTTCGATCATTTGTACCCAGCCGTGGCACTACTCGATTGCTGTCTTTAGCTGAGCACAAAACTCACTAATAGAAGCAAGCCCTTCTTCTGGCGTACCCGACGACAAACGCTTGACGATCGCACTACCTACAATCACACCATCCGCACCCCAATCTTTCAATTGTTTTGCCTGAGATGGTTCTGAGACGCCAAAGCCTACCCCAACAGGTTTGTTCGTCGCGCTATGCAACTCAGCGATGAGTCCTTCGACGCGAGTGGCCACTTCTTGACGAATGCCTGTCACTCCTGTGACGCTAACCAGATAGACAAAGCCTCGAGTCCGATGGGCGATCGCCTCAATTCGCTCGTTTGTAGAAGTCGGTGCTACTAGCAGGATCACCGCAATGCCGATGCTATCTGCCACTTTCAACAGATAATCCATCTCTTCGAGGGGCAGATCTGGCACAAGTAGTCCGCGAGCGCCAGCGGCATAGATATCTTTTAAGAACTTCTCGATACCTCGATTCAATATCGGGTTGTAGTAGGTGAAGAGAACCAGCGGAGCTGATAGCTTAGGCGCTACTTCCGCAACGAGATCGATCACCGCTTCTAAAGTCACCCCTCGGTTCAAAGCTCTAGTTGCCGCCGCCTGAATGGTTGGACCATCTGCTAGCGGATCGGAATAGGGAATTCCTAGCTCAATAATATCTGCACCGTTTTGATCGAGTAACTGCAGTGCTTTGGCGGTAGTTGCTAAGTCAGGATCACCTGCGGTGATAAAGGGAATTAGGGCGCATTGATTGCGATCGCGCAATTCGTCAAATTTCTCTTGAATAGACACCATCACTCACTTATTCCTTGCTGAGCTTCTTCTAGCCGCTCTTTTTCTACCTCTGCCTGAAGTGCTGCTAGTTCCTCCGGACTCATCTCTTCTAGCCGCTTTTGTAACACCGCTTCTTCGTAGTCCTCTAGCTGCTGGTAGTAGGTCATTTTCTTACCGGCAGCGCGGACTACATAAGTTGCCGTCCAGCCTAGCAGCCCAGCTATAAAAACCACCTGACTCCAAATTCCAGCAGACAAACCGTCCATCCCGGCCCAGCTGAAAACTAGATATAGCAAGCCGCCTGCCGCGAAGACGCCGATGCCAATACCAATAACGTCAATTCTTCTCATCTGGGTTTCTCGCTGCCTCTGCTCGCAAGCGCCTTATACTTCACGCCGGTACGGACGGAAGTTCAAAAACGGACTTACTAGCAAGCACCCGGGGAAAAACACTAGCATTAATCCATAGCAGATTAACCGCTCAATCGAACTCGCTGCAGTCCAGCGCTGCTTTAGATACAGCATCAGCGCTACAGGTACCACAACTAAATACAGCCCGCCCAAAGCCACATATAAACCAAGAGCAACCAGCGCTGGAGATTCAAGACCAAGAAGTGTCATCGGTAAGCAGTTATCCTATCTAAAACCAGTCAAGTCTCTCTATATTAGACCCCCGACCGCAATTCTCGCGCGCCCTTAATCAGAAGTGCCTTCTTTGTACCCTGACTTCTTCCCCCTTAGAAGATCCCTTTCTCTAGAACAATTCACTAAAACCAGTTGCCAATCCGTCCGCTTGGTGGTGCAATAGACATCTGTGAGTACAATTCAGGCGATAGTAAACTCCTATTGACTGTTAACTCATAAACCCAAGAGGGGGCGTGGCGGAATGGTAGACGCTGCGGATTTAAAATCCGTTGATTGTAAAAATCGTGAGGGTTCAAGTCCCTCCGCCCCCATATAGCTTACAGGCGAGGCACTGTCCGGAAACGGGTTGAACACACATCCGGGCCAGTTAGATTTGGGCTATTTGGTTCTAGGCCATTTGATTCTAAGCCATAGAGAGAACACTCTAATATGATTGCCTAAACAGTCACTGGGCAATCTATGAATGATATCGATCAACTTTTGTGTTGTGACCAGTAGGCTTTTTAACAAGATACCAACCAATGGATAGCACTCAGCAGCTCTTGCAGGCCATAGTCGATTTACCAGATTCCCCAGATAAGAAGAAGTTAGTTAAAAAGTTTTTTGAAACACAAAAAGACCCTGCAAGCATAGCTCTCGCCCGGTACTACCTTCTCAAGTATGAAGAAAAGAAGAAGAAGCTAGAAGTGGCGCAACAGAGTTGTCAATCAGACCAAGCGGACGTTTATTCTCCCCCAATATAGAAATTGAACAACGAATATCTTCGTAAGTAGCCCTATATCAGTAGCCCTATAAACAATAACACCGTTTTTTTAGCACTACTTGAGCACTACTACTATGGTCGTCTAATCAACCGCCAAATCACTCTGATGAGCTGCCTCACAGTAAGCAACTGCAGCCGTCATCGCGGCCTGATGTACCACTTTCCAAGCAAGATTGAGCGATCGCGCTCTTTCAGCTACATCTTCATACTCTGGCTGTACATTCACGACTTTTCCGTTTATCCGTCCTAGCTTCACCATTATCTCTCCGTATATGGTTGAGACGCTAACCATTTCTCTCGATAAAGCAGTCCGCTTCTGCCAAGTACGACGGATTCCTAAAGTTGTTGTTTCATTAAACAGAATGGTCTCACAGTCAATAACCCTTGATTCTGGGCAGATAACGGTCAGTAGCGTCCCTAGCCGGTTCTTCTTCATAGCTATGCCTTGCGTAAAGACATCTACAGCCCCTGCTAAGAATAGCCGCTCGAAAACAAATCCAATTACCTGAGGCGAGCAGTCATCTATCTGAGTCCGCAGCTCTACGATAGTCTCAAGGCCATGAGTCTCAGTGGGATGGATATAGCTTGAGGAAACAGGCGGCTGATCGGAAGCTGTATCAGCAATAGTGCCAATCCACAGACGAAGGATATTAGGAATAGATAATTCTCGCCCGCCTGCACCAAGACCCACCTTCTGTAGCCTAAAGCTAGGCGGAGGACCGAATGATTCGGATAAGGTGATGGCGATCGCACAACCTGTGGGTGTGACTAACTCCTTCTCTATTCCATTGCTATACACCGGAACTTCTGCGGCTTCTAGCATATTGAGCACCGCTGGTACAGGTACCGGTAGCAGACCGTGTTCACAGCGCACTGTACCACCGCCTGTCGGTAGCGGCGAACAGACCAGATGATCGATATTCAACCAATCTAGGCCCAAACAGGTTCCGACAATATCAATGATTGCATCCGTTGCACCCACTTCATGAAAGTGAACCTGCTCGGGTGCAATGCTGTGAACACTAGCCTCTGCTGCTGCTAGCTTACCGAAAACAGAAAGGCTCCACTGAGTAGCGCGTTGCGGCAAATCAGCCTGTTGAATAAGCTTCTCTATCTCAGGCAGTTTACGCGTGCCGTGGTGATGGTGATGGTGGTGATGGTGTTTTTCAAGCGAATGCTCTGTTAGTTCGACATGAACCTTGGTAGCCGCTTGCTGGCTGCGCAAGACCGATTCAGCCTGTAGCTTAAACTCATCGTCTATACCTAGCTTGGCAAACTGTTCTTTTAGATAGTCTATCGGTACTCCTGCATCAACTAATGCGCCTAGACACATGTCGCCAGCAATTCCGGTCGGACAGTCGAAGTAGGCTAACGTTTTCATAAGCAATAGAAGGTAAGCATCTTTACTTACTCGAATAGGGGTAGAGATATTAAGTAATTGTCTATAGCGATCTTAATAGGTCTATCAATATCCAAGCTCAATCCTGCCTATTCTGTACGCTCCCTTTCCATTTTTCTTCTCCAGTTTTTTATCTATGGCTACCCTGTACGAAGTCCATCCGGTTACACCCGATCCTAGAACAATCAATGCATTGCGAGATGATCTTCGTCAGGGAGCAATTATGCTCTATCCCACGGATACGGTCTATGCTATCGGCTGCGACCTAAGTTCAAAGTCCGCGATTAAAAGAGTACGACAACTTAAACAGCTTTCCAACGACAAGCCATTGACTTTTCTGTGTGCCTCTCTATCGAACGTAGCTAGCTACGCCCACGTTACCGACCCTGCGTATAAAATTATGAAGCGTTTGATTCCAGGGCCTTACACTTTTCTTTTACCCGCGACCAAAGCAGTACCAAAGCTAGTGATCAATCCCAAAAGACGAACGACAGGTATTCGAGTACCCAACAGCCCACTGTGCCTATCACTGATAGAAGCGTTAGGCAATCCAATTATCTCAACTTCTGCTGCCTCTATTGTGAGTCGGTCGACAGAAGATGATATCGATACTCTGTCGAAGGTGATGCTGTTTGATCAGATAGAGAAGTTAGTTGATGTTGTCGTAGATAGTAATACTGAGCTTGGTCATCAGGTGTCTACTATTGTCGATGTAACAGATGGATCTCCGCTGGTGATACGTAGGGGACAAGGTTGGCAAGAAGCTATCGAATGGGGAGCAGAACTAGCAGACTAACCTTGCTTATTACTATGACAATCGATGTATGGACACTGTATGGACACCAGGTTGCCATAGCTCGATTTTGCAGACTAATCGCAGTCAGCACTCCTAACCTAATAATGAGTAATGAGGCCTAATAAAGGTAGAAAGTATCGTTAGAAAGACTCACCCGTTTTCTGCCGTTTCAGGGGGCTCAAACTTATAGCCAACCCCACGCACCGTTTGAATGAGTGTCGGTTGGGTCGTATCGATCTCAATTTTCTTTCTGATTTGACCGATATGCACATCGACTACTCTTTGGTCACCTACATACTCGTAGTCCCATACCTTCTGAATCAGTTCCGCCCGACGCCATACCCGGCCCGGATGTCCAGCTAGAAAATGTAGTAGGTCAAACTCTAGCGCAGTCAACGGTACTAAGTCATTCGCTAGGGTGACTTCACGACGGATTGGATCAATCGAGAGCTTGTTGAAGGTTAGGCGCTGCTGCTCAGCGATCGTCACAGGGCGTTGCCGTTTCAAAATGGCACCTAGCCTAACTTCCAACTCGCCCAGACTAAACGGCTAAGTGATATAGTCATCGGCGCCGGTGTGGAATCCGCGAATTTTGTCCGCCTCATCAGTGCGGCTTGTCAACATCAGCACGAACACGCCCGTTCGAGACTGCATTTCCTTACATAGGTCATATCCATTAGCATCAGGCAAGTTGACATCAAGAATCACCAAGTCAGGGTTGAATTGCTCGAAAATCGCGAGCGCAGTTTTCCCATCCTCAGCCGATTCCATCTGATAATCTTGTTTGGCTAAGAAGCGATGAATCAGGTTGCGAATAGCGGGTTCATCATCGACCACGAGGATTTTGGCATCGGCCATAATTTAGAATCCTGGTACTAAAGCAAATCAAAAGCAGACAAAACGGAATCTAGTAAACACCAGGTTCACTCAAGTTTAAAGTTTGAATAACCCAGTGCTTATCGCAGAAGAATCAATCAGTTTATGTGCCTTACATCCTAAGTTTGTGAAGCTTCAGCGTGATTTTTTTATAGCGCATCCACACCTTAGCAAGAAATTCATCATTTGCTCATGGGATTTTCGCGGAAAATTTACCTTAGCTTCATATATGATCTTTTCTATACCCAGTTTGAAAGCAGTCTTCAATACACTTAACAACTTTTATAGAAGTGATGACGCAATCGGAACTTTAGCTGCTATTCGTTTCAGCCTGTCTCCCGCTACACTGTTAATTATGTATATTTTAAGTAAGAATATTTTCTTGACAAAAGGAGTCTTTTCAGTAAGTTTCTAGCGATAAGGTCGGATGAACGAAGTCTATCGCATGATTTACCGTTAGGTTTTCGCCATTATACTTTATATAGATTACTAGGCCGATTCGGAGGTTGGGCATGAGCGAACAAAACGTTCACTATGAAACGTTAGGACTGACGGAAGCATCCTCATTTGAGGAGGTTCAGTCTGCTCGCGCACAGTTAGTAACCGCGTGTAAGGATGATCCTAAAAGGCAACAGGAAGTCGAGGCAGCCTACGACGCAATTTTAATGGAGAAGTTGAGGTTACGTCGAGAGGGCAAGATTAAAGTACCTGATAGAATTCGGTTCCCCGAAGATCAAACTCGTTCTAAACCGTCCCTTCCTACTTTTGGAGGAAATAGCGAAAGGCTTAGACCACAGTGGTTTTCAGACTTGCTAGACCAGCCTGAAAGTAGTGGGGAACTGCTTTGGCCGTCGGTTATCTTTGCTAGCCTAGTGGGTTTAGCTTGGTTTTTGCAGTCGGATGAGGCTGTGGGTGCTTCTGTGGCTTTGGCACTGGGTCTGATGGCAGCGGTTTATTTTTTGAATCAGAAGACCCGAAAGCTTTGGCGCTCGGTGGGACTCTCTACTCTGAGCCTGATTGTTGGGCTATGCTTAGGGCTTCTAGTCGCACAGATCTTAAGGGGTCAAGGAACGATGTTGCCAGCTAGCCAAGTTTCCTCTCTTTCTACGAGTATTACGCTAGCGGTGCTGTGGTTTGTTACGGGTTTCCTGAGATAGGCTTTGCAGCCATAGTCTGAAATCCTGCTGACTACAAGCTTGCTAGAAACTGGCTATGTGGGTAGAAACTAAGCGAACAAGAGGACGGTTCTTTGAAAGGGACGGTCCTTTTTACTTGCAAGGTTCGTCCTTATCCGGCAACCCTTCTCTTTCTAGCTGAGAGCGCTCAATCGCCTCAAACAGCGCCTGAAAATTTCCTTCTCCAAATCCTTTGACAGCTTTTAGTTGACCGTTTTCTATATAACCGCGCCGCTCAATGATTTCGAAGAAGAAAGTAGGTTCCTCAAAAATAGGTTGAGTGAATGTCTGTAGTAGCAAGCCTTGCTGTCCGCCTTGGGGCCAGTCGATTAGAAGCTGCTGCCGGCTAATTGCAGAAAGGTCTTTGATTGGGCAATCCTGACGCTGATGAAGGCTGTCGTAGTAGGTGGAAGGTACGTCAAGCAAGTTGAGTCCTTGCGCTCTGAAGTGAGCGATCGCATCTACCGCATTTCCACTTCGCAGAGCCACATGCTGTACGCCTGCTCCCCGATTGTGTAGTAAAAATTCTTGAATTTGAGAATTTGGCGAGCTTGGCTCATTAATCGGTAGCTGTAAAGGGCCGTCAGGATGAACGAGCACTTGGCTGTGTAGACCTGAACGGGCAGTCTGGATATCAAATTGCTGTCCTAATACCATACCAAATACCTCTTGATACCAGCCGGCAGCCGCATGCAATTCGTCTTGTGGCACGTTGATTACGACATGGTCGATATCAGAAAGTTTAGGCTCTGATCTAAACCCTGATACTAAGGCTATCGAGTCTGGTAGCTCCGTATGTTTTTGTGCCGCAGTCCACTGGCTGGAGACTTCCACTAAGGTGTGGCGTAGATGCGCCCAGCCGTTGATCTGACACTGGCGTTGGCCCGACTCGTCATAAGTGACTGGCTCTAATAGCCTTGCGCCCCCATCTAGAGCTTGTCTTAGAACTGCGTCAAAATTTTTAGTTGCAAAAGCAATATCTACCAGTCCTGACGGATGTTGTTCCAAGTAGCTCTCTACTGGACAAGGATCCCTATCAGCGCGATTGAAGCAACTAGTTCGAACCGGAGCAGAGAGTCGGATTTCTATATTACCTTGCCTTAAAGTCTCGTAGGGCTGAATACATGGATATCTAAAGCCCTCTGAATGCTCGAAAGGCGAGTTTTTTGAAGACGAGTTGAATGATAGCTTTTGGCTAAACCACTTCTGCCAAGCCTCGGTATCTTGTACATAGAAGTGCAGATGGTGAAAGTACATAGCCTTTTAATCGTGTCCTAGCCTATCGCAAGCGTTTGAGCTTGCGTTGCATTGAATTGCATCCCTTGGCATAATAGCTGCGATAATTGATAAAAGGGGTTTTCCGATGGGTTACTTTAAGTCTCTAGATGGCCTGAGTAGCTCTGTTTTTGTCTGTGTCGGCATCGGAGTGATGCTATTGACCATACCGTATCGGGTTCAAGCTGAGCCTATGCCTGTCAGCTGGTACGGCCCTGGTTTTGACGGAAACTATACGGCAAATGGTGAAGTCTTTGATCGATACGCCCACACGGCGGCTCACCCAAGCTGGCCGTTTGGTACGCTGGTACAGCTCACAAACTACACCACTGGCGCGGTCGTAATTGTTAGGATTAATGACCGTTCTGGTGGTGTTCTAGATCTTTCAGAGCAAGCCGCTCGCGATCTAGGGACCTATCGCGCTGGAGTCGCTTCTGTAGATGTTGAAATCGTTCGATGGGGCACAGAATAAAGCTGACAAACTATGAGTTTTCCTAAAAAATCATCTAGATTAGAGTTCGTCTGGTTGAAAGCTCTGATAGAGTCCTAGTCTCATCAAATAGATCGAGGCTGATATCTAAAGAATACGACGGCAGCTTACTACTGCTGTTATAGCGCTAAATACAATAGTCACCGAAAGACAGTCACTGTCCTTATCCCTGATACTTCCCTTGTTTCATATGGTTCAGCGAATAACGGTAACCGCGAACCAACTTAAAGAAGAGTGCTTGCTCTTAACATCGGAGCAGATACATTATTTACGCCGGGTGCTGCGGCTAAATTCAGGCGATCGCTTCATCGCTCAAGACGGTAGAGGGAAGCAATGGCTAGTGATGCTGAGCGATCAAGTAGACCAAGCGTCTATCGAGCAGGTTATCTCTGCTGACTTATCGGCTGTTGGGCCAGCTACTGGGCCGCTTCGTTTAGCGGCGGCCTTGCCTAAAGGAAATAGTTTCGACCAGGTAGTGCGTCAGGCAACGGAGTTAGGCGTCACGCATATCTATCCGCTCATGAGCGATCGCACCCTACTTAATCCTAGCGCTAGCCGGTTAACCCGCTGGCATCGCATTGCTCAAGAAGCCTCGGAACAATGCGAACGAGCTACCACTCCCGAAATTTTCTCCCCTACTACTCTTCAACAGTTCGTGATTGAGTCTAATTGGTCAGGGATACGATATATCTGCGCGACTAGGCAGAACAGTCCTCATCTTCTATCAAAAATTCAGCATGATCTAGTATCCGTAGGTTCACATGATGTCACATTACTCGTAGGCCCAGAAGGTGGGTGGACACCTGGCGAAATTACGGTTGCTACGGACAGTGGCTATGAGATTGTCTCTTTAGGAACAGCAATTTTACGGGCAGTTACTGCCTCTGTGACCGCACTATCTCTAGTCGGTGCAGCTAAAGAACTACTGATATAACTTGATTTCATCGTATATGCTCGGATGGCCAAACTGATTTAGCTTGTTTAAGCTTCTAGTATCCAGCAGCACATAGAAATTTTCTTTTGCTTAGGGACTAGAGCTACCTCCAAGTCAAACTCAAAGCACTCAAAATGGCAAAATCATCAGATCCTGTTTTTTCTGGTTTCCACGCATTATCTGAGCCAATTCGTATCCAAGTGATTGAGCTTTTGCAAGAGCGAGAGTTCTGTGTCGGTGATATGTGCGATCGCCTCGGTATTGCCCAGTCTAAACTTTCATTTCATCTCAAAACGTTAAAAGAAGCAGGGCTAGTCAATGCTCGTCAGCAAGGTCGATGGATGTATTACAGCCTCAACTGTGATAGATTTCATGTCCTCGAAGGCTATCTCAGTAGCTACGGCCACTGATAAAGAGAACTATCAGCGAGCGATTACGTAAGCTAGTTGACATAGTATCTGGTCAACATAGTAGCTTGACTCTTCGCTAACCAAGTAGTCAGCTTTAGCTACTAAAATATCTGCCGAAGTAGCTAAAGCAGGTTATCGACTCCAACTATCATCTAGTGATAATCAATCTTGCTCAAGAGCATCTTGATAGATTTAGCATCTTTGCTACCTAACCGCTACATAACCAATTACGTCTTTATTTGCATCTTCCCTTACCTAGTTGAGACGCAAGGGTCGTTGACTATAGTTCCTTTGTGCCTTAATTCGTCAGCTCCAATATGCTAGAGGTTACAGCCAGACTCTCTTCGAACAGTACATCTTCGCCCCAGCTCTGTAGCTGCTGCTCTAATAAAAGATCTGAGCGTTGATCAGAAAGTGATGTGACTTCTTCTACCAAACTGCTCTGGGCGCTACCGCCAGACTCCATTCGCATACAACCCGCTGTTTTAGAGCACAAGATAGTATTACAGTTGGCATCATGGTTAGTTGATTCCAAACGTACACCCGTGAGATCCCCAAGAATCTCTCCTGGATTAGCTACTGGAATAGCCGCTAGCTCTGCCTGAATTTCCCGACCGCTCTCACTTTCAAAGCTAATTCGCTTCAAGTCGTAATCGCCTCCCTCATTTTCGTAAGCAACGGGCTGCCAGTTTAATCGACTTGCCAACCAGCCCAGAAACATTAATGCCTGTGCCGGATTCCCTTTTTCATAATCGATCCCAACGCGATCAACTTCAGTGATAGCCATACGTCGTTCTGGTGGATCAAACGCCTCAGCGGTTAGCTCTTGCCAAGGTGCTAAGCGATACCAATTCAGGTCTGCAATGTTTGTGCGCTCGTTCACTAAGGTCTGAATTTTTAGAATTTCGGACTCCGCGTCACCGTAATAACTCGAATCCAAAATTAAGCAGCTGCTAGCGAGTGCCAGTTTTTGAAACAATATTTGTTCAGGATTTGGCGTTGCTTTCCACCAGATGAACTTAGGCAAATCTGAAACGACCAAAGAATTAACTAGATCGCTTACTCGTTCTAACGCTTCTTTAGTACCTCGCAGCGTAATGTACTCACAGCACACCAGATTGCTACTATGACTTTTTTGCACCGGGCAATAAGCTGATACTTGAGCACTAACGCCTTCGTCGTCACCAAAGGTAGGACATAGTGTAATAACGCGACAGGGGTTTTGGGCTGCTAACGAATTAAAGCTATAGCCACGAACGTCTTCATTCTTAAACTGGGGGCGTCCAGCAGGCAACTGACGCACTTCCGATCTTAGGCGTGCTAGCGTTTCGGTATCAACTTGCCCACTCAGCCTTAGTCCAAAGTCTTGTTGCGCCGCTAGGATTGCTTCTCTAGTATCGTTCCCGTGAGAACCGTCGATTTCACCTGCATAGAAACCTAGTGATGCCAGTAGCTGTTGAATTTCATCCGGCTCATAGACCACAAGTGTGAATGTTGTCGCTCTAGTGGCGACTGGCGCAGAGCCGCCATCGTTTTGAACGCGCCAGATATTACGTAGCTCCGTTTCAATCTCGTCAAGAGAGATATCTTTTGGTTTTTGTAGTGCTAGAAGAGAAGTTGCCATTGTTGTTTATTGAAGTGGTATTGCAGGAAGTAGTCTCGTACCTAGATTATGTAGAATAACGATTCTAGAAGAAAGTAGCTTCGAAGATTGTGGCTTTTCACACCATCAGAATCTACAGCCTCCTCCAGCGGCGATTGGTTTTGTTTAGCAGCAGCTCTGCCTCAATTGGCCCCCAGGTACCAGCTTCATACATAGCAATACTATCGGCTGGGGCCGGAGCATCCCACACCTCTAGCAGGGGAGTTAATACCCGCCAAGATTGTTCTACCTCATCTCCACGAGTGAATAGCGTTTGATCACCTAGCATCGCATCTACAAGTAAGCGGCTATAGGCATCCGTACTTGGTTTGCCAAAGGCTGCGTCGTACCGAAAGTCCATATCTACAGAACGCGTTCTGAGCGAAGAGCCCGGCGTCTTTACTTCAAACCGCATCGCGACCCCTTCGTTAGGCTGAATCCTCAGAGCTAAAATATTAGTATTCATCTGTTTAGCAGCTGATTGAAACATCAGATGAGGAACTGTTTTGAAGTGGATAGAGATTTCGGAAACTTTCTTAGGCAGACGTTTGCCAGTCCGTAAGTAAAAGGGAACGCCTTGCCAGCGCCAGTTATCGACTCGTAGCTCTAAGGCAGCAAAGGTATTATTGGTAGATTCTTTAGGTGCATCCTCTTCACTCCGATAGCCAGGTACCTCTTTTCCCTTCATCCAACCCGAAGAATACTGGCCTCGAACGGCGCACTGAGATAGGTCGGCATCGTTGGCCAACCTAGTTGCCTGTAATACTTTCACCTTCTCATTGCGGATGCTAACTGCATCGAGCGAGTTGGGAGTCTCCATTGCAGTTAGGCAAAAAAGCTGCATCAGGTGATTTTGTACCATATCGCGAATTGCGCCTGCTGTTTCGTAGTAGCCTGCGCGCCCTTCAAGTCCAACAGTTTCAGCTACGGTGATTTGGACATGATCGACAAACTGACGGTTCCATAAGGGCTCAAAAATGGCATTAGCAAAGCGAAAGACCAGCAGGTTTTGTACGGTCTCTTTCCCTAGGTAGTGATCGATCCGATAGATCTGCTCTTCTTTGCAGACATTGCGTACTTTGTAATTGAGCGACTGAGCAGAAGCAAGATCTCTACCGAAGGGTTTTTCAATGACGAGTCTTTGTTTACTAGGGTCGGCTAGCATACCCGCACCCCCTAACTGTTGAGCGGCCTCTGCAAAGAATCGAGGTGCGACAGAAAGGTAGAAGGTACGGTTGCCCTGAGTGTTCCTCTTCTCATCTAGCTCTGCTAAAAACTGCTTTAGTCGCTGATAGTCTTCTGGCTTGTCGATATTACCAGGACAGTAAAATAATCCCTGAGCAAACTTATCCCAAATTGTCTGATTGCTATCATCGATACCCTCACCGAACTCTCGCACACCTTCTTCCATGTGCTCTCTAAAAAATTCGTGACTCCACTCGCGTCTAGCGACACCAACAATAGTTAGTTCAGGGGGTAAACGGCGCTCTAACCTCATCTGAAACAAGGCAGGAACGAGTTTTCTCTGAGTAAGATCACCTGAAGCGCCAAATATAACTAGGATCTGAGGAGCCGGAATTTTGTCGTGTTGGAGTCCGACGCGAAGGGGGTTTTCGAGGAGAGAGACCATAGTGCACAAGTAAAAAGATAACAGAATTTGAAAGCCAAGGGTGGATGTAACTAAGTGTTAGGCCACGCCGCTAGGGATAGAGGGGCGTTCTATCTTATGATCTTGGATAAAAGACTCTACAAGCTGAACGTCCTCTTTGCTGCCAATGATCAGAGGGGTGCGCATGTGAAGTTGATCAGGCACAAAGTCTAGAACTGCTTGCTCCCCAGTTGTCGCTTTGCCACCTGCTTGTTCGGCAAGGAAGGCTAGGGGGGCGGACTCGTAGAGCAGTCTAAGTTTGCCCTGCGGATTTTTAATGGTGCCAGGATAGAGGAAAACACCACCCTGCATTAAGACACGATGGAAGTCACCCACAAGAGCACCGCTGTAGCGGCCACTGTAGCCTTCGTGTCGGTGCATGTAACGAATGTAGTCGCGGTAGGGATCATCCCACTGCCAAAAGTTTCCTTCGTTAACACTGTAGTTGGAGCCGTGCTGAGGGATCTGAATATTTTCACTGGCTAGAATAAACTCTCCCAAGCTGGGATCAAGCGTAAACGCATGCACCCCTTTGCCAATGGAGTAAACAAGCACGGTGCTAGGTCCATAGAGGATGTAGCCTGCAGCAACTTGATTGCGCCCATGAGTAAGCAAGTCGTTACCAGTTTGGTCAAAGTCATCTCCGACCTGACGGCGCACAGCAAAAATAGAGCCAACGTTGAGGTTGATATCCACATTTGAAGAACCATCAATCGGATCGTAGAGTAGCGTATAGCGACTGAGTGGGCAGTTCTCGGGCATGTAGTAGATTTCTTCCATCTCCTCAGAAACCAGTCGGCAAACTAGGCCGCTTTGCTCAAAGACAGAAACGAAGACATCGTTGGCATACACATCCATCTTTTTGACGGATTCACCTTGCACGTTGGTGCGACCAGTAAAGCCTAAAGCATCTTCTACCAAGCCAGCGCGGGTAAGCCGGCGGGCGACAAGCTTTCCGGCGAAGGCAATTCGATTCATCAAAGCGCTGAGGTCCTGTGCATCTGGACCAAAGCTTTGAAGCTGCTGCAGAACATGTTGAGATAGTGTCATGCTATCTCTTCCGATTGCACCGCCCACTCTAGGCTGATAAGTCTGTGCGTTTGTCATTCAAAACATCCTCTTCATCTTCAGCCAGGTAGATTGAGCCTAAGTTAAGTTAGGTTTTCCCATCTACATACTAAGAAAACAAAATGGGTTAGGAAATCAACCTTTAGATCAACTATAGAAAGCGTCTTTAATAGATAGTTTTCTTTACAGAAACGCTCATAAACTCATTGATCTCTAAGGTTTTGTAGCTTTGCGTAACTTTAGTACTGCTACGGCTTTTTTCATTGTTTTATTAACTGGAATTCAACAATGTCGGCAAAGTACTATATTTGGGTGGTAGAGGGTAGCAAGATATACTGAAATCATAGACGTATGGAACTATCCAACGTGTTGCCACTGATCATTATTGAATCATCATCAAGTAGTTATCGCGCTTGGATATGGTAGTTAGATATTTCAGATAGCAAAGAAAAGCCCACCAAGAGCTAGGCATGCATCCTTACTTTACTACACGAATCAAGTTGCTAGTGGTGTCAGACTCAAACGCTTAGTTCAAACGCCACTTTCAAAATGCAGCTCTGTACATCTCTAAGTGCATCTTTGATACAACGTGAGGAATTCTATCTAAGATACTTTGGTTTCCAACCAGGAATAGACTTTTGAGGAGTCCGGGTGAAAACGAGACAGTCAGGTTCTACGTCTTTGGTAAGGACTGAGCCAGCGCCAATGGTAACGTCTTCACCGACAGTGATTGGAGCCACTAGGCAGCTGTTCGCCCCTGTTTTAGTGCGATCGCCCAGTACAGTTTTGTGCTTATTTTTGCCGTCATAGTTCACCGTGATTGTTCCTGCCCCAACGTTCACCTGACTGCCTAGCTCAGCATCACCAATGTAAGAGAGATGTGCTGCATTGCTCTTAGCTCCTACAGTCGATTTCTTGATCTCGACAAAGTTGCCAATTCGACAATTCTCTCCGATCTCGGCTTGACCACGTAGATGTGCAAAGGGTCCAATCCGGCCACCTGGGTTTATTTTACTGTCGGTAACAACAGAATGAACAACTGTTGTATTCTCACCAATAGTGCTGTTTTCGATCAGGCTGCCTGGTCCAATTCGACAGCCTGTGCCAATCTCGGAATGTCCCCGCAGGTTAGTTTGCGGCTCAATAATTACATCAGGCGCTATAGTGACTGCAGCATCGATAGTGATGCTCTCAGGGTTAATTAACGTGACTCCCGAAAGTAGCAGGTCGTCTTTGATGCGTTTTTGCATTACCGCTTCTGCTTCCGCCAACTGTTTGCGGTTGTTAATGCCGGCAATTTCTGCAGGTGAGGCATCAACAGCCATTACAGGAGAAAGATCCTTAATCACGTCAGTAAGATAGTACTCTTGCTGGTCATTGTCTGCCTTGAGATGTGGCAAAATAGTCATCAGAGCTGACCAGCTAAAGCAGTAAATACCTGCGTTGATGCGATTATTTTCTCTTTGTTTGTTTGTACAATCTCGATGTTCAATAATCTCTTGAACAATGAGTCTATCGTCACAGAACACTCTGCCATAGCCTGTCGGATCTTCTATCTGCGCGGTCAAGATAGTAGCTGCATTTCCACGTTCTATATGGGTCTCAACCATGTTTTTGATGGTTTCTGGCTTGAGTAGTGGCACGTCACCATTGAGCACTAGCAGATTTCCTGTAAAGCCCTCTAGGGAAGGGATTACCTGCTGCACAGCGTGGCCTGTGCCTAGCTGCTCGGTTTGCATAGCAAATTCCAAATTAGGAACAGCAGCTAAAGTTGTCTTCACTTGCTCGGCGGCGTAGCCCACAATCGCGATCTTACGTGTAGGGTTTACCAGGCTAGTACTGGCGATGACGTTTTCTACTAGGGTTAAGCCGCTAAGACGATGAAGCACTTTGGGTAAGGATGAGCGCATTCGGGTACCTTTGCCGGCTGCTAGAATCGCGATCGCAAGTGAATCAGTCATACTTCCCTTCTTACGTTTTCTCTATGAGTCAAGGCTAATCATTCGCAAGCGTGGCCATGAAAATCGTGTATTTGCTCGCTTGTATAGTAGGTGTGAATTACTTGTATATAAGTGTGAATGTATTAGCTGTGGGGATCTATTGCCCTAGAGCTTATAAACTATCTATTCACACTAGTCACAAATACTATTTAGTCACCATAGCGATACAGTCGATCTCCACTAACACATCTTTTGGTAGCCGCGCTACTTCCACACAAGCTCTAGCGGGCCCAGTCTCACTATCAAAATGCTTTGCGTACACTTCGTTCATAGCACCAAAGTCATTCATATCTTTTAAGAACACGGTCGTCTTGACCACTTGAGAAAAGTCTGAGCCTGCCGCTTCGACAACAGCCGCTAAATTTTGTAGAGACTTTTCAGTTTGCTCGCCGATAGCCGATCCTACTAACTTTCCAGTTTTAGCATCTAGGGGAATCTGCCCAGCTACGAAAAGCATTGCGCCAGAAGCTACGATGCCTTGGTTATAAGGCCCAACAGGGGCGGGGGCTTGGTCGGTCTGAATAATTTTTCGCACGATTTCTATACACTCTCTGTTCTCTAGGGTCTTTGGAGCCACCACTTAGTATGGACGCACACTGATCAAGCTAAGTTGCTATGTCAAGGACCACGGAACAATTCTAAGGGGTTGAGTGTGATTTGACGCCAAGTTAAGCCAGCATAAATTTGTGACAGCATGATGACGGCGTTGAATTAGCTCCTAACCAAAGCTCTCCATTGATTGTGGACACTGATTGCAGACACAATCTATTGCAGACATATCCGGTTGCAGGTCATCCTCGATGGTTACTACAACCAACTTGTCACCGAGTTGGTCATCTAGATCGATTATCTAGAGCGACAGTCTAGGCCGGTGGCCGTAGTGCCGATAGCACCAGTAGTCTTGTAGGATCTTGGAGTGATCAAAGCATAAATCTAAAGGTACTTCCCACGGATTGAAGATTCTTAGGCTCTTAGCATCATCCTGGGCAGTTGGCTGACCTATAGCAGTAGCGATGAAGACAATACTAAGCGTGTGTTTACGTTCGTCCCTAGTAGGAGCAGAATATACCTGGAACTGCTCAATGAGCCTAACAGATAGATCAGTTTCTTCTTTGGCCTCTCTTGTAGCGGCTGTTTCTACTGACTCACCGTAGTCTACAAATCCACCAGGTAGAGCCCATCCATAAGGCTGGTTGAGTCGTTCAATCAAGATAATGGGCCGATGGGGACGGTCGATCATTTCAATGATTAGATCGACTGTGGGCGCGGGATTTTTGTGGGCCATAACCGCAGCGGTAAGAACAGTTTTATAGGGTTCCTGACATTCTCTCATCCATCCTTCACAGTTCTTTCAAAAAGCAGAGTTTTGCTGATATCTACCCGTGATAGAGTCTGAGCAATCCTTACAAACTACCTAATGTCTTTTCCTAGAGCTAGCGGCATTTTGCTACATCCCACCTCACTCCCGGGCCGTTTCGGTATTGGAGAGCTAGGTCGACATGCGTATGAATTCGTTGACTTTCTAGAAGAGACCCAGCAGACGCTATGGCAGATCTTGCCGCTCGGCCCAACAGGACATGGGAATTCCCCCTACATGTCTTACTCAGCGATGGCGGGAAACCCTATGCTGATCAGCTTAGACAAGGTGCATGAGGAAGGACTGCTGCATACTGATGAGCTAATGCCATCTCAGCACTTTCCGGCCGATACCGTGGACTATGACAAGGTCAGCGCCTTCAAGCTATCGCTGTTGGGAAGGGCAGCGGAGCGCTTCAAACAGGCCGCTAGTGAAGAGATAAAAGCTGCGTTCAGCCAGTTTAGAGTAGAGCAGGCTAGCTGGCTAGATGATTATGCGCTGTTCATGGCTCTTAAGGGGGCAAACGGTGGGGTACCGTGGTCTGAGTGGGAGGATTCTGTAGCGGGCCGCGATGCTGATGCGCTCAACCGTGCCCGCGTCGATCTGGCGACCGACATTTTCTTTCATGAGTACATGCAGTTCGAGTTTTATCGACAGTGGTGTGCGCTCAAGAGCTACGCCAACAGGCGCGGTATCCAGATTGTGGGCGATATGCCTATCTATGTCGCGCACGACAGCGCTGATGTGTGGGCGTATCCTCAGAAATTTATGCTAGATCCAGAAACGCGAAGGCCCTCTCAAATGGCAGGAGTGCCACCGGATTATTTTAGCGAGACAGGGCAGCTCTGGGGCAATCCTACCTACAATTGGGAAGTCATGCAGGCGGATGGCTTTGACTGGTGGATGCGGCGAATCCAGTCACTGTTAGGCTTTGTCGATTTGATTCGGATTGACCACTTCAGAGGATTTGAAGCATTTTGGGCAGTCCCTGAAGGCCATGACACAGCGATGCATGGCGAGTGGATAAAAGCCCCAGGGGTAGAGTTCTTTGAGAAGGTGGAAGCAAACTTGGGTCAGCTCCCTTTCTTGGCAGAGGATCTAGGTTTGATTGATGAGGCGGTTGAGGCGTTGCGCGATCGCTTCGATTTCCCGGGTATGAAGATTCTTCAGTTTGCTTTTGGCTCAGACCACCTAAATCCTTATCTGCCATACAACGTTGATCGAAACTCGCTGATTTATACCGGTACCCATGACAACGACACTACTGTTGGCTGGTATCAAAATGCTCCTGACTTTGAGAAACAAAGAATAGCGACTTACCTAGGGGCTTTTGAACCTATCTCTGTTCACTGGTCTATTATTCGTTTGGCTTTAAGTTCCATTGCGAATCAGGCAGTCATCCCTATGCAAGACATCTTGGGCTTAGGTTCTCAAGCTCGGATGAATACACCGGGCGTGGGTGAAGGTAACTGGGGCTGGCGCTATTCAGAGGCTATGCTCACGCAAACTATCAAGACCTATCTGAAAGAACTCACTGAGCTTTACGGACGAGCGCGCGATCAGCCTTCGACTTAGGCTGTTCTTTGTTCGGCAGGGGCACTGTCCGTTTCGGATGATTTTGCGGGTGTGACTTTGTTTGCATGACTTCAAGAATTATCAGCGACCGGATCACCCGAACCAGAAAACCGAACCTTTAAACTGGGCGGGCTTTGCTACGCTGAGCTTGAAGGGAGTTTAGTGAGTAAGAGAGCAAGATTCGTATGGCAGCAACTGACTTTAAAGACTACTACGCCATTTTAGGGGTCAGTAAAACAGCAGATGCCGCCGATATCAAGCGCTCGTTCCGTAAGCTAGCTAGAAAGTATCACCCCGATGTCAACCCAGATGATAAGGCGGCTGAAGCTAAGTTTAAGGAAGTCAGCGAAGCCTACGAGGTACTTTCTGACCCGGACAAACGTAAGAAGTACGATCAGTTTGGTCAGTATTGGCAGCAGGCTAGCCGGGCGGGTGGCGGTGTTCCGGGAGGGGGCGTTCCTGGCGGGGCAGGCGGATTTGACTTTGGTTCATACGGTAGCTTCGAAGAATTTATCTTTGAGCTGCTAGGTCGTAAGGGTGGCTTTGGGGGCCCTGGCGGTGCGCAAACACGAACGCGCTATCAAACGAGACCTGGCAGCAGCGGCTTTGGTAGCACCGGCTTCGATACGAGTGGATTTGGTAGCAGTGGTTTTGGCTTTGATCCTAGGACAGCGAGCGGCGCTTCGTCCAGTCGGGGCATGTACGATCAAACAGCCGAACTGAAGCTGACTATGTCTGAAGCATTTCACGGTGTAGAAAAGCGCTTTAGTATTGGTGGCGAATCGGTAAAGGTGCGAATTCCGGCCGGTGTAAAGCCCGGAAGCAAGATTCGGCTGAAGGGAAAAGGCGCTAGGAATCCGCAAACCCAACAGCGCGGGGATGTGTATCTAACCGTGGAAATCGCACCTCACAACTTTTTTCAATTCGATGGCGACAATTTAGTTTGTGAAGTGCCAATCGCTCCTGATGAAGCCGTTCTAGGGGCTAAAGTGGAAGTACCTACTCCCGACGGTAGTGTCACGGTTAGCATTCCGGCTGGAGTGAAGTCAGGTCAGTCCCTACGACTGCGAGGGAAGGGATGGCCCAAGAAGAAAGGTAGCGATCGCACTGATCAGATTGTGAAGGTAATGATTACCCCTTCTAAGAACTTAAGCGAGAAGGAGAAATCTCTCTACGAGCAAATCAAAGACAATCGTACAAGCGATCCTAGAGCAGAGATATCTAACATCAGACTGTAGTGCTTAAGTTAGTAGCGCTTAAGATGGTAGTGCTTAAAACGCTTACTTTTGAAGCGGTAGCTCCTAGAGCTGTAAATATTTAGATCGTAGAGGCATGAGTCTCTGGTGCAGCTTCAATCCTTCCGCATTCGCATTGCTCTGCTCTCCGTCGCACTAGCAGGTAGTGCGCTAATTGGATTTGCTTTTGTGGCTTGGCGACTAATTTATGTTGCCAAGATTGGTAGCTTGGATGCCAAGCTAAGAGAGCAGCTACAGCAGATGACAGTTGTGCGATCGCCCGAGTGGTTTCAAAGCTTTAGCCAAGAGCTGCCTGGAGAGATTGTCACTCAAATTGGCACACCTATTATCTTGCTAGCTACTGATTCGATAGGAAATACGCGGCACTATTCTGTTAGAGGAGCCCAGTTAGGCGGTGAGCCTTTAGAAACAAATGAGCTGATGAAAACAATTGGTGATCAGCTCTCAAACGACATTGCAGAAGCGGTTGCGGTAGGGACTGCGACTTTCCGTCGGAGTAGTGCCAAAACTGTGCTGACGCGGAATACCGCAACGGGTAGCTGGCGAATAGGGATCGTCCATTCTGAGGCTGGAAGAGGCGTGATTGCCGTTAGTCTGCAGACTATCGATCGAGATATGGCGATCATCCGTAATATTTTTCTTGTGGTGATCCCAGCGACGACACTGATGATCGCGGTTGGCGCTTGGATCCTATCTGGCAGCGCGCTCAAGCCAGTTGAAAAGCTCACTGGTGCAATCAAACAGGTCACAGCAACTGGGCTAGATCAGCAAGTTCCCATTGGCAGCAGCGATGTGGAATTTGTTGAGTTAATCGAAGTATTTAATCAAATGCTTGCTCGCTTGGCACGTAGCTTCAAGCAGTCTTCTCGGTTTAGTGGCGATGCAGCGCATGAGCTAAAGACGCCTCTAGCAATTCTACGTGGCGAGCTAGAAAGGGTGATGCAGCAGGCTGAGCCTGGATCTGATTTACAGCAGAGCTTGAGCCAACTAATGGATGAGGTATCGCGGCTGAGTACGATTGTACGGAAGCTGTTGCTGCTATCGCTAGCGGATGCTGGACAGATGAGCCTACGTCAAAAACCGGTAGACATAGGCGAAATTTTGACTTTGTTGCTAGAAGATGTGGAAATGCTTGCGCCTGATCTGCTAGTGAAAGTGGATCTAACCACAAAGCTGAATGTGCAGGGCGATCGCGACTTACTTACTCAGGTTCTGCAAAATCTAATCGACAATGCCATTAAGTACAACTTGCCAGAGGGTTCGACTAATCGATGGCTGTCGATTGAGGGCAAAGAGGAAGGCATGATGATTGCGATCACCATGACTAATTCGTCTATTGGTATTCCTAATGAAGATCGCGATCACATTTTTGATCGGTTCTATCGCGGCGATCTCTCTCGCAATCGCAAGCGAGAAGGGTTTGGGCTGGGCTTAAGCTTGTCTAGAGAAATTGCTAGAGCCCATAAAGGAGAGTTAAAGCTAGAGAACACTCAACCTGGCGTCGTAGCTTTTACACTGGTATTACCGATCCAATCTTGATTCGCTGCTATGGCTTCCTCGTTGACTAGTTCGCTCTCCTCGGTTGATACCGCTAGTAATGCACTTGGTAACAAGATAGCCTCTGATAACGAACCACAGCCCTGGCATGGTGCCTTTGCCGAACCGGCAAAAGAGTTTCCGCCAACGGATCTAGCGGTTCTCTCTGGGGACATTCCTGAAGACTTACAAGGCACGTTCTATCAAAATGGAACCGGGCGATTGGAACGTGGTGGACAGCCTGTGGGTCACTGGTTTGATGGTGACGGTGCGGTTCTACGAGTGAAACTCTCACCAGCGGGGGCAAAGGCTACCTATCGCTACGTGCAAACGCAGGGTTATAAAGCAGAGAGTGAAGCGGGCAGATTCTTGTTCGGCAACTATGGAATGCGATCGCCTGGCCCCTTATGGAAACATATGCTAGGCCTATTTAACGGTACTGCTATCAAAAATTCTGCCAACACGTCTGTTTTTGCCTTAGAAGACAAACTCTTAGCGCTGTGGGAGGCGGGAAACCCTCACAGCCTAGATCTAGAAACGTTAGAAACGATTGGCTTAGAGTCTTTGGGCTGGCTAAAAACAGCTCAACCTTTCTCCGCTCATCCTTTAAGAGATCCTATCAGCGGTGAAATTTATAGTATTGGCGTGGATTCTTTGTGCGAGCTATCGATCTATCGATGCGATGCGAGCGGTGGATTGGTTAAGAAACGGGCGATCGCCCTCAAAGAAATTCCACTAGTGCATAGCTTTGTCATTGCCGGACCGTATCTAATATTTCTGGTATCACCTGTCAAAGTGAACCCGCTACCGCTGCTGTTGAACAAACTTGCCTATGCCGATGCGGTAAAATGGGCGCCAGATCTAGGAACGCGCACTATTGTTGTGGATCGCGAGAGCTTAGAAACTGTTTCTGATAGCTATACTGATTCGTGGTTCCAGTGGCACTATGGCAACGGCTGTCTAGAAGCAGATGGCAGCATTCGTCTAGACTACGCTCGGTTTGACGATTTCGCTCATATTAATGAAGTCCTTAGAGAAGTGCCTTCCGGGCGGATGAAAACCAAAGCCTATGGCAGACTTTGGCAGCTCAAACTAGAGCCAAAGTCTGGCCGCATACTCAGCAACGACTGTGTAGTCGACCAAGACTGTGAATTTCCCCAAGTGCCAAGTAATCAGGTAGGTCTGCCGTGGGAGCAAACCTATGTGCTGATGCACCGTGAGGGAGTAAAGACGGGGGAAGACTGGTTTGGTGCAGTCGGTCGGTTTGACTATACAACACAGCAGTTGACTCAAACGGATCTAGGCGATGGCGTCTATGGGAGTGAGCCGCTGCATGTCGTAGGTAGGCAAACAGCAAAGACCTCAGAAGGATGGCTTTTGATAGTCGTCTACAACTCGCTAAACAGCCGTAGTGAACTGTGGATTTTTGCGGCTAAGACCTTAGGTGAACCCGTTTGCCGTGTGGCCCTACCCAGTGTAGTCCCAATTGGATTTCACGGTACTTGGCAAGCGTCTTAGGCGTTAGCGCTTACACAGGTGTTCGCTAACCGTAATTTTCAATCCAAGAAAATAGAGTCTGATGATTGTGAATTCTTTAGAGACTGCTAGAGACTGCGCCTAAAGATGAAATTTGTTTGAATTAACTAGTAGACCAACTAGTAGAATTCTCGGAAATCTTAGAAAAATCTCAGAGTCAGCTCAAAAATTAGCTTAGGATAAGGTCGAAGTTGCGTCCTGACAGTTGAGCTGTCAGCAGAAAAGATCAGTGAAATACCAGCCTATCGAAGACTACGGCTTGATTGGTAACATGCGTACGACTGCGCTGATTGGGCTAAATGGATCGATCGACTGGTTCTGCCATCCTCGCCACGATTCTCCTAGTATCTTCGGCTCTATCCTCGATGCCGACAAGGGAGGCCACTTCAAGATCGAGTCCCTAGTAGAAAACGACCATCATAAGCAGTTTTACTACCCTGAAACGAATATCTTGATTACTCGATTTCTTTGCGACTGCGGTGTCGGAGAAGTGGTCGACTTCATGCCGCTTGGCAATTCTCACATGCGCAACTGGATTATTCGCCAAGTTCGCACTGTTCGCCGAGAGATTACCTTTCGAGCGGAGTGCTACCCAGCTTTTGAATATGGCCTGGCAACGCACAAGACTAAAGAGATTGCTAACGGAGCCGCTTTCTTATGCGATCGCAACCCCTGCAGGGACACCCGCCCCCTTGATCCTAATGATGAGTCTGAGTCGATTGAATGCGAGTACTTTGAGCTGATTACCGACATCCCACTCCGGATTAACGATAGGGGCGCTTTTGCTGAGTTCACTTTAACAGAGGGAGAAAGTGCTGTCTTTATCTTTCGACCGGCTGGTCAATCGGCCAAAAGCGAACAGTTCGACAATCTCAATCAGGCGGCTGAGACTTTCTTTCACGAAACAACAGACTACTGGAGAGATTGGCTTTCTCACTGTGTTTATACAGGCCGATGGAGACGCCGAGTTGAGCGCTCGGCACTAGCGCTAAAGCTGTTGACCTACGAGCCTACGGGCGCAATTGTGGCTGCGCCTACCACCAGCCTGCCAGAACAGATTGGCGGTGAGCGCAACTGGGACTATCGCTACACTTGGATTCGCGACGCTGCCTTCACCGTGTATGCCCTAATCCGAGTGGGATTTACAGAAGAAGCAAGGGCATTTATGGGTTGGCTAGAAGCTCGCTGTCAGGAGCTAGGAGAAGGGGGTAGCTTGAAGATTATGTATCGCATAGATGGCGAGCTAGATCTCAAAGAAGAGCATCTAGACCACCTTGAAGGCTACAAAGGTTCTAAGCCTGTGCGCGTCGGCAACGGAGCTTACGATCAGCTACAGCTAGATATCTGTGGTGAGCTAATGGACTCTGTGTATCTCTACAACAAGCATGGCGATTTTATCTCTTATTCTTTTTGGACGCATCTGCGCTATCTGACTAACTGGGTTTGTGACAATTGGCAACGCAAAGACCAGGGCGTCTGGGAGTCTAGAGGCGGCCCGAAAAATCATGTCTACTCTCGGCTGATGTGTTGGGTAGCCGTTGACCGGGCGCTTCGGATTGCAGAAGAGCGGTCTTTTCCAGCCGATCGTTCTCGCTGGCAAGAAGTGAGAGACGAAATCTTTGAAGAAATTCTAGAGAAGGGTTGGGACGAAGAACGAGGTGCTTTTGTACAAGCTTACGGTTCAAAAGATTTAGATGCAGGCTGTTTGATTATGCCGCTAGTCTTCTTCATGGGGGCTAGCGATCCAAAGATGCAGAGCACCATTGAAGCAGTGAGAAAGCCACCCCGACAGGGCGGATTAACGGCGAATAGTTTGGTATACCGATACAATCCTCTAAATTCCGAGGGCGAATCGAGCGATGGATTAGACGGCGAGGAAGGTACCTTCAACCTCTGTACTTTTTGGCTGGTAGAAGCCCTGACCCGAGCAGGCTCTACGCACCCTGATTCGCTCAACGAAGCTCGAAGGATCTTTGAAGAGATGCTCACCTACGCTAATCATGTAGGCCTATACGCAGAGGAAACTGGCACTAGCGGTGAAGGTCTAGGCAATTTCCCTCAGGCCTTTACGCACATTGCTCTAATTAGTGCTGCCTGGAACCTTAGTGAGGCGTTAGAGGCTTAGGCATGACCTATATGCGCTCTATCTTTATGTACGCTCAATGTGAGCTGCAGTTTTTAGTGGCACGTAGGTTCTATTGCTCTCTAGAGTCGATAATAAGGCCCCGAGCAGATTGGGCAGCAGATTCTCGGGTGGGATGGACTTCGCCATCGTCTAGAACCGTAAAGTCTGGAGTGAAGACCCAGCAGCGATAACCGAGTTCTGTGCGGGCGATCGCAATTACCCAATCGGGCTGGGTCAAAATATCAACAAGCTGACAGTATTGCATAGTTAAAACGGGTGCTGCGTAGATCGCTGCAAATAGAAGCTAGTACAAAGAACCTGTTAGCAGCCAAAGGTTAGAGCTAATAAGTTAAGTTCAACATCAGCTAAGTTCAACATCCCATCAGCATCTCAAAATCAGCCCCTAATCACTTCCACTTTCGAACGGCGGTCATCTCGAATTTATCTATAGGTTGACTATGTGCGATAAAGATGTAGATTACGTTAGGCTTAGACACATTTGAGCGGCGTAGCCGTCACGCATCAACATATGTTTCAAAGGTGCGTTTCAGAGGTGTCGATTTAGTTCAGGTGTACTAAAATCAGTATAGCGAATTCCACCTGGATTAATTTTACCTCCAGCTAACTTTACAAACCTTTCAATTCACTTCTTAGAATTTAGCCAAACAACTCTGCGGAAATACTGACTTATGGCTGCTAACGCCTCTTCTGAAAAGCAAAAAGCTCTGACTTCTGTGCTGACTCAAATTGAGCGCAACTTTGGTAAAGGCTCCATCATGCGGTTAGGCGAAGCTAGCCGTATGCAGGTAGAAACTATTCCTACTGGCGCGCTGACTCTAGATATGGCTTTAGGCGGCGGATTGCCTAAAGGCCGGGTAATTGAGATATATGGTCCAGAGAGTTCGGGTAAGACAACACTGGCTTTGCATGCGATCGCAGAAATTCAGCGTCAAGGTGGGGTAGCTGCCTTTGTTGATGCAGAACATGCGCTTGATCCTTACTATGCTGCGAACCTAGGTGTGGATGTGGAGAATCTGCTGATCTCTCAACCGGATACGGGCGAGATGGGCCTAGAGATCTGCGATCAGCTCGTGCGCTCTTCGGCAGTCGATTTGATTGTTGTAGATTCTGTAGCCGCGCTTACGCCTCGCGCCGAAATTGAAGGTGAAATGGGTGACTCTCATATGGGTCTTCAGGCCCGGTTGATGAGTCAGGCGCTAAGAAAGATTACCGGTAACATCGGCAAGTCGCAATGCACTGTTATCTTCCTCAACCAGCTACGTCTAAAGATCGGTGTTACCTACGGTAATCCAGAGACTACCACGGGCGGGAATGCGCTAAAGTTTTATGCCTCTGTGCGTTTAGACATTCGCCGCATTCAAACGCTGAAGAAAGGCAACGATCAATTTGGTATTCGAGTAAAAGTCAAAGTTGCTAAAAACAAGGTAGCTCCACCTTTTCGCATTGCCGAGTTCGATATTATCTTTGGCGAGGGTATTTCCATCCTAGGCTGCCTGTTAGATATTGCCGAAGAACACGACATTGTTGTACGCAAAGGTGCATGGTACAGCTATGAAGGTAATAACGTTGCTCAGGGCCGAGATAACACTATTATCCGCATGAAGGAAGACCCAGAGTTTGCGGCGAAAGTGAAAGCACAGGTAATGGAGAAAATCAAACCAGAGGCTATTCCAATTGAGCCCGAGGTAGAAAGTGTCGTTACCCCACCTGAAGAAGTAGATGTCAGTGCTGAGACGGCTGGCACTGAAGCTGAAACTGTAAAGGAAGCAAAAGCTAGAAGCAGCCGCAGCAAAGCAAAGAAATAGCCTCAATCTAGAATCTAGCTAGCCACCTTCTCAAAGCCCAAGCTAAACACAGCGGTGCGTAGATGCACAACTACATCGACAGCTTGAGATGATCATCTTAGACGAAGGTTAGTCTGCGCCTTGCTGTGCTAGGTCATTAAAGGCTAGTCGGATCTGCTCAACTCGGCGACGATTGACGCCTAAGTCAGATTCACCCATACGAGCTGCCGCACGGACTTGGATGACGTTCTTATCTGCTGGAAAGTAGAATTCAGTGTCATCGACAAAGCCCATTAGTCGGCTTTCGGATTCCGCTAGAATATAGTTGTCCGTTTCTTCAACAATCTTTGTCCGAGGAACCACGCCGAGAATATCGACGATGTTTGCCTTTGCTGCTTCTCGTTCACCTTTGTAGATAATTGGCGCGATCGCATGTTCCTCGTCGGCATTTTGACTAACGACGCAGTTTGGGGTGGTAGGGCAGTCTGCTAGCTTGCCGTCGATAACGCCGATGTTGTCAGGGTGATCGCCCGTGAAGACACCGCTTAAGCCTGGTAACACCGCTGGCTGAGAAAGCGTTGCCGCGCTAGCTACGAGCGGACTGGCAAAAACTATGAGGACCGACAAGGCAATTGTAAAAAAAGTAGACGAAACAGATCTCACAGTAACTGCATGCTCCTTAAGATTATGGTTTAGGTTCAATATTAGAACGGTGCATCCTCTAGAGTTGCATAGTTTATGGCGCAGAATCTCAAGCTGTACAAAACTGCAGGTTGTAGAGCGCTCTAAACTGCAGTGGTTAGAATAATGCGCTCAAACTTAGCCCAAACTTGATTGGGGAACGTGACTATGGGGTTAGAGAAGCCACTTTTGGCTCTAGCGTGGATTGACTTACCGGATTCTCTTGAGACCTTGGGAAACCTTGCTGTTCAGCTACAGCGGTTGATCTCAGAGGCTGTGTCTCATCCGATCTTAGCTGTGGTAATCGTGATACTTAGCATCGGCTTGATTCAGTTGGTTGCCGATCTTGTCAAGCGAACAATTCAGGCTAGCTTGAAGTTCATCTTGACCCTGCCGCTGACGCTGAGCCAACGCCTATGGAAACAACTCACCCTCAATCCTGATACTAAACAAACCCAGATCAACCAGCTACTTGAGCGATTAGAAGTCTTGCGACAGGAACAAGACCAGGTGATCGCAGAACTCAAGCCGTTATTATCGCCGGGCCCTACATCCGTTCCTGTAGTTTCTGCCAAAGAGTCTCTAGGACCGCTTAAAGAAACAGACTCCTCGCAGCTCCCTACTTCCCCAACTTCCTAGACCTACCAATCTAGAACTCCAATTTAGAACTATCGCCTTCTGCTGGCGGCTTAGAAACACGCGCTACAGTCACACTGGCATTGCCTGATGTAATGTCAGCTTCACTGTTTCACCTGAGACTGGCTGAATTACCTGCGTTTCAAGCCCCTTCGCTGCTAGCTGCGATCGCACTTCATCGACGCCGCCACTCGCTTTGATTGCGCCTGCTATCAGTCCGTCATAGGTCACCTTTCCAGCCTCTGCAGTTGGTAGCATCACTTGCGGCCGTAGCAGTTCAGCTAGCTGTAATGCCACTCCACCGCCCCGAACAACCGGAGCCAAGCCCATCAGCTTGATGTCAGCTAATGGCGTAATCACCACGTCAACGCGGCCTAAGTCTTTTAGATGCTTGGTATCAGGATAACCGTGAGGTTCGTAGTATAGGCGTATGTGGCTTGTACGAGTACTATTTGTAGTATCGCTGTCAGCTTTAGAGTCGTCTGAGTTACTATTTGAATCGTCCTCTGAATGGAAGGTCAGCACGTAGGCATTCTCCTTCTTATTCATACCGACAACAGCACCGATAAAGGTTTGTACCGTCAGCGCTCCGCCAGCTATGGTCGCTGAGTCGCCATGCTTGAGGGCTGTAACTCGCTTGAATCCTAGCGAGGTAGCAACTGCTGCGCCATCGGGAGAGGCCATTACAGGAATTGACTTATCTAATTGCTTAAGCGTTGGCGGATGGGCATGGTCCGCTAATCCCTGGGAAAGTAAAATCAAATCGATTCCGCTAGGTATGGGCGCGGGGTCAGTTTTGATACCGCGTACTAGCCATGGCAAATCCCCAAAGGTCAAATCGTCTACAAACCAAGGGTCTACTAAGATTCGCTTTCCAGCAGCTTCGACCAGCCAAGTATTTGCATCAAACCAAGTTAGCTTCATTGAATTTAATCGATTGTTAGCACAACCCCTTTAGTGTGACTAATTCTGATGAAAGTCGTCTGGCTTTAAAAGGGACTGTCGTATTTTTAAGGGGACTTTCGTAAGTTTCGTTTGGTATAAGCATAGATTTGTCAACAAGCAGCCAGGTTTATCTACCAAGATAGCTGTAGAGATACCGATCGATTTTCCCCTATCCCATAGTGGCCAGGAGATAGCTAGGGTTCAATCAATTTTCTACCGCTAAAGATATATCAAAAGACATAGAAGATGCATATCTTGTGAAAGTTTTTACTGACTTTTCTTTTCCTTATCGGTCTATACCGAGGAATACAGAAAACTAAAAGTTACTCACAGCTGGTTCAGTGATCCCCATATAATTGCTTAATTGTTAAGAAAAAAGAAGCTGATTGAATTCGTGTAATAACGCTGTGCAAACGGCTATGCGAACAGAGATTCTCAACTATTCATGCGCCAGAAGCTCCAAACCAAAAACGCTACGAAGGCTCCCACTTTTAACGGTGGCGATCGCCGAGGAATCACAATTACACCGCTAAGAGGCTTTCTTCTAACGCTGCTATGCCTTAGCATTCCAACCGTGTCTTTGGGAACTGCTTGCCTAGCTTTAGCCAAAAACAATCTGCAACTTAACGAAAAGAATGAGAAGCTAGACCAAATCGCTTTTGAGGTTAAGGCTGAAGTTGATTCGTTAGGCGAGGAGATCGAAGACTTACGAGAGTGGGTTGATACGGAGTTAGAGGTCCCTTTGCCGCAGACTGTTGCAACTGAGGCTAAGGCCGATTCAGAGTCTTCCCCTGATACTTCTAACGCTTCTTCTGTAGCGACCTATGAGCGCAGTATTGACAAAGAGTCAGCTTCTAGAAACTTTAGTAGAAGTAATGCCAGCCAAGTTAGCAAAGATTTTCCACCTAAAGGCGGACCGGCTCAGTCGATCGATTCGTTAGCGCTATTGGAAGGGCTGAGCCAGCAGGTACCCACGCTGAACCAAACGCTAGATTCTCAAGTTAAGCCGGCTGTGGAAGAGGCGATCGCGAAAGAAGCAGCCTATCCTAATGGCACGCCTGTTGTAGGCAAAATCGAAGTTTCTTCCGAATACGGGATTCGCAGTAATCCGTTTGGCGGTGGCGGCTACGAAATGCACGAGGGCATAGATTTTGTCGGCAAAACAGGCGATGTCATTGTAGCGGCAGGCGACGGCGTGGTTGCGATGTCAGGTCACAACGGCGGCTATGGGATTGTTGTGACTATCGATCATAAAAACGGATACGAGAGTTTGTATGCCCATATGTCAAAAGCCTCTGTCGAGGTTGGAGAGTCTGTCCAGCGAGGAGACGTTATTGGCTATATTGGTAGTACAGGTCGCTCTTCAGGGCCGCACTTACACTACAGCTTGTATAAGGATAAGCAGGCAATTAATCCACGTCAGCTTCTGAAGCTGGCCGATTAATCATCGATTTGGTTGGATATCGATTTAATGAGTCATCTATTTTTACTTACCGACTGATGTAGCGGTAATGATGTAGCGGTAGGTTTAAAGATAGAGCTTAAGTCTAAAGATCATGCACTGAAGTGCCAGCAGGTGAACGACCCGTTTGCTGTTCTCGTAATACGGTAGGATCAAGATTGATTTTATAGCGTTTGTGTGAATTCTGGCGTTTGCGCAAGTACAGTAGCAGTTTATGGGTAATTCTTTCGGACAGCTTTTTCGGATTACGACGTTTGGCGAATCCCACGGGGGTGGGGTGGGTGTGACGATTGATGGCTGTCCGCCGCTGCTAGAAATCTCAGCTGAGGAGATTCAAAAGGATCTCGATCGGCGGCGTCCAGGACAGAGCCGAATCACAACCCCTAGAAAAGAAACCGATACCTGCGAAATCTTATCTGGTGTGTTTGAAGGTAAGACGACAGGCACACCGATTTCGATCTTGGTACGAAATAAGGATGCTAGATCGCAGGACTATGACGAGATGGCGAAGAAGTATCGACCTTCTCATGCGGATGCAACCTACGACGCTAAGTATGGCATTCGTAACTGGCAGGGGGGGGGACGGTCTTCGGCAAGAGAGACCATTGGCCGAGTAGCCGCTGGCGCGATCGCTCGCAAAATTCTACTGCAGGCTGCCGGCGTCGAGATTATTGGCTACGTTAAGCGCATCCAGGACATTGAAGCCCCGCTTGATCCGGATACAGTGACCTTAGAGCAAGTAGAAAGTAATATTGTCCGCTGTCCAAATCAGGAGGTGGCCGAGCTGATGATTGAGCGGATCGACCAGATCCGCAAAGCAGGCGATTCAATTGGCGGTGTAGTTGAATGTGTTGCTCGCCATGTGCCTAAAGGACTGGGTGAACCCGTCTTCGATAAGCTCACAGCGGATTTGGCCAAAGCTGCAATGTCTTTACCTGCTACCAAGGGTTTTGAAATGGGTTCAGGATTCGCAGGTACTTTTTTGACAGGTAGCCAGCACAACGACGAAATGTATCGGGGAGAAGATGGGACTTTTCGCACCCGTACAAATAGAGCGGGCGGCACCCAAGGTGGAATCTCTAACGGAGAGAACCTGGTGCTGCGTGTTGCCTTTAAACCGACAGCCACCATCCGCAAAGAACAAAAAACGGTAGACACTACAGGTCAAGAAACTACACTAGCAGGCAAAGGACGGCACGATCCCTGTGTTCTGCCAAGAGCGGTACCAATGGTAGAAGCAATGGTGGCACTGGTTTTGTGCGATCATCTGATGCGACAGCAGGCGCAGTGCGGTACGCTGCAGGTCTGCTAGGTACGCTAAGTGAGCCAACCAAGTGAGCCAACTATAGGTGAATCAGACAGCACAGAGATCTACATGGGCGCCGGGCAGCCTTTGGCAGAAGCTGAAGGCGCAAACTCAGCATGGTTTAGCGACAGGAGCGCTGCAATCGATTGAAACAGAGGCCGAACGGATAGAGGATGGCGGAGTCCGGTTTTTGGTCCGAGTGCTGACAAATTTATCCCGTAAAGAGAAAGCTCGAAAGCAACAGGGAAAGACTGCGCCTGTCAATCCGTTTTTGCCATACGAACAAGATTTGTATGTGACAGATATCTCAAAAACGCATGCTTGTTTGTTGAATAAGTTTAACGTCGTGAATCATCACTTTTTGATCGTGACGCATGCGTATGAGCCCCAAGAGAACTGGTTGACGCTTGCAGACTTTGAAGCACTAGATAAATGCCTAGGTGAAGTGGATGGACTGGGCTTTTTTAATGGGGGAAAAGTTGCTGGGGCGAGTCAGCCACACAAGCATCTACAGGTGGTACCCCTAGCAGATATGGAGCTGCCGATCGAGACAGCAATAGCTCACGCGCTTGCTCAAGCAGAGAATGAGGCGATCGTGCGATCGCCCTTGCTGCCTTTTGAACATGCGATCATCTGCCTAAATCCTCCCTCTTCTGATGCTAATTATCCTACCGAGCCCGGTAGTCAGTCTCATTGTCTTCTAGGCTACTATCAAAGACTACTCAATTCAGTTGGCATTCACAGTCCCAATGGTTGGAAAGGGACTCAAACAGCAGCCTATAATCTGCTTTGTACCCGTGAATGGATGATGGTCGTTCCACGCGCTCAAGAAGAATATGCCGGCATTTCGGTCAATTCTTTAGGGTTTGCTGGTTCGCTGCTAGTTAAGAACAAAACGGAACTAGAAAAACTTAAACAGCTAGGCCCAATACAACTGTTAAGAGAAGTAGGAATAACGAATGATGAAGCAGGAAATCAGGAATAAGCTGTGCCTGATAGCGCTTAGATGAAAGAGAATGGTAATTGTTGCCGCTGCTCAGTAGCAACGGCAATGCCATTATTTCCACACGATAGGGATAATGGCGGCCCGGGCTTTTCTTATCTTGAACTGGCTTAATCGATCAAGTCATTGCCAGCTTGGAGCTGATCTAGCTTCTGATAGAGTCCGTCTTCTGCAATCAGCGCTTGATGATTACCCATTTGGCTAATATGTCCTTGGTCAAGAACCACAATCTGGTCAGCTTCCCGGACAGTGCTGAGCCGGTGAGCGATAATAATGAGAGTACGGGTGCCGAAAAGCGATCGCATCGCTAATTGAATGGCCCGTTCAGACTCGTAGTCCAAACTAGAAGTTGCTTCGTCAAATACCAACACGTCTGGGTCAACAATCAGTGCTCTCGCAATTCCTACACGCTGTCTTTGTCCACCAGATAGCCGAACGCCACGTTCACCAACAGTCGTAGAATATCCTTTTGGAAGCTGTTGAATGAAGTCATGCGCTTGCGCAATCTTGCAAGCTGACGTCACTTGTTCGAAAGTGGCTGTAGGATTGCCATAGAGTAAGTTGTCTAGTAGCGTACCATTGAAGATATCAACTTCTTGATGGACAATTGCCAGCCGCTTACGATAGCTGCTGATATCAAGCTGTCGAATATCGATGCCATCGATCAGAATATTGCCGCTATCAGGTTCAAAGTAGCGAAACAACAGTTTTACTAACGTAGATTTGCCGGAGCCAGAGCGCCCAACTAACGCAACGGTCTGATGAGGCTCAATCAGTAGATTGATGTTTTTCAGCACTGGATTTTCAGTATTGTAGCCAAAAGTCATTTGGTGAAAATGCACCTTGCCTGTGAAGCGATAGTCAAGATCGTTGGGCAAGATCGCGCCCGCATCCCGCCCCGGTGGCAAAGCAGTGAATTCCTGGAAGCGTGCCATCGGTGCATATCGACGGGCAAACATCTCTGCTAAGTCACAGATAGGATCGACTTCAGCATAGGCCATACTAGCGATGGTCAAAGTAGTAACAAAGTGACCAATAGAAATCTTGTTGTTGAGAGTAAGCCATAGACTGATTGCAAGTACAACAAACATACAGCTCTGCACAAAGCTTCGCTGGTAGGCACTAAGGATGGTGTAGCCTCTATGAATACGATAGTCGAGCACTTTAAACTCGCGATCTAATCGTTGGGTCTGGCGATGTAGTTCTGTGAGTTCATTTCCAAAGGCCTTAACGGTTTTGATGTTGGTGATGATTTCAGAATTTCGGCTATCGGTATCTTCAATGTATTTATCGAGTTTTTCTTCCTTAGCGGATAATGCCTTTAGTCCCCAAAGGCTGTAGAACAAAATCCCTGCCACCGACAGCAGCACAAGCATGCCAATTCGCCAGTCGATCAAAGCGATGATCATAAATACACCGACAATTCGGACAACCTTGGGTATGAGCATTGCTACTAAACCTGGATAGGTCCAGGTGAAGTTAGAGAGCCCTTTCGCGACTCTTGCAGCAATCCGGCCAGGGTTGTTTTCGTCGTAGAATTCGAGCGGCAGTGTCAGAATCTTCTTAAGCGCAGCTTCAGCGTGATGACGACGGGCTCTAAAGGCAGTATCCCAGCTAAACCAGCCCCCTGTTAGCGGTTGGAGTGGGGCAAGCAGAATCGATGACATGCCGATCAAAGCGACAAGTACCCACACAGAAAATTGAGGCGTGGCTGATTGGTTGAGGGCGATCGCAATCCGATCAATCACCCTTTGCAAAGCAACATCCACCGATTGCTGAGAGATAATATTCAAAATTTGACCAGTCGCATAGGGAACGAACAGATCAATTAGTTGGAAAAAGCTGATAATTGCCGCAGTAAAAAGCGTAATAAGCCAATAATCCTGGTAGTAACTCAGGATTCTAAGAAACTTTTGCATGATCTGTAGGTAAGCGCAGGTTAAAAGAAAATTTGTGTTCGTTGGGGTAACAGAAATTATCGAGGTATAGCAGTCTCCAGTACGTGTAGCTTTTTCTTTGAGTATGCAGCCCAAGCTCAAGCCATAGCTTTGTTCGGCAAAGGCTAACACCTTTCTGTTTGGCAAAGGCTAACGCCTTTATCAGATAAAGCTGAAGTTAGCTTAGGAGCTAAGCGCAGGTTGCTATAGAAAGGCCATCAGACTTACTTAGACAACTGTTCTTCTGAGTATGGACAGCGATTTAGATGGGAACTTTTACTTGAAAACTCTTGGAAGAACTGGCACGACAAACCTACGTTGCCGCTACGCTGTGGCTCAGCACAACCGGCTACGAACGAAGCAAGCAGCTAGAAGAAAGCTACGCACGCAGCCGCCCCATACAAAGTACAGAAGGTTCCGATAGTCCTAAAAAATCAACAAAGGACTACCGCCAAAGCGGTCATAGAGCTTTTCTCGTTTAGTTAATCTGTAAAGATTACGCCCGGATTCGAGGCTGATGGCTGGCGAAGAAAATAATCAAGAACATAGTAGAACCTCCTAAATATTTCTGAAATTCTGAATGCTGGTGCTTTCTTAGCTTGTCCTGATAAAGTTGTCGTACTAGGTTTGCGGTGTGTCTGAAGGTAAGCTACCTAGTGACGACTGATAGAAGGTTACTTAATCATAGGTTTTCTCTGACATCATTTCTCTAACACTGTTAGATTCTCCAACGCTGTTAGAGCCGTCTTCATCTAAAGATTGCCAACTTTGCAATGGTAGCGAGAGAACGCTGATCCTGCAACTGTTTTTGAAACTTCCTTATCTGCTGACGAGAGAATTTACAGACTGTATGAAGATGCTTTAGTACTAAACAAATCCTTATAGTCATGCATACGGTCAACAGATAGCTGACAGAGTAGTGAGTAGAGAAGGCAGAGCTTAAAGCAAGTGTTCTGAAGAGTGAACGACAAGCGCTGATGCGACATCATGTCTTACAAATTGGCATTGGTGAGGCGGGGAACTGGAAAAGTCGCTGAATCGAGCCATCCCTAAACTTGTCCGAATCTTCTACTTGTGAAAGAGCCAACGATACGTTGACACTGCACTATTTGGTAAAGAAAGTGATAATTCAGCTAGTTAAAGAAGAGGATGACTAGGACTCTGGTGTAGCATTCTAATGGCCGAAACTTATCATCCAGTTGTTCGTTCTAAATTAATCTGCCGCTATCTCCTATGACCCCTCCTGTTCAGCAGAACAATCAAGCGTTTCTACAAACCATAGAGGAACGCCATTTGATGCTGGAGGAAAGCGGTCGCATTTTGACGGCGACGGTAGCGGCGGCAAATGTGATGCTTACTCAAGATGACTTTGATATCGCTGTGAATATGGCCTTGCCGATTGTTGGTAAGGGATTGAATGTTGATCGTGTGATACTCAAAGAGCATTTCGATCCAACTTCTGAGCGACCGGCAGGCTATTTTCGCTTTGTCTATGAGTGGGCCTCTGAAGATGTGCCTTTGCAAACTGAAGATCCAGCAGGAATAGAAATAAGCGATCAAGGCATGGAGTTTGTGCTTGAGTCGCTTAAAAACAACAAAATCTTTGGTGGTAGTGTCGAACGTCTTCCAGAACCTTTGCGTAGCGTTCAGATGAAGCTAGGAGTAAAGTCTACTTATGCTGTGCCTATTTGGGTAGATAGTGAGTTCTGGGGCGTGATTGCGCTCGATGATTGCCACCGTACTACCCAACGTAGCGAAGCTGAGTTAGAAGCATTGATTACTCTGTCGAACTGTATCGGCAGTGCTATTGCGCGTGATCGAACCCGCACTGAAAAGGAAACGATCGCCCTTGCTAGGGCAGCCGAGTTAGAAGCCTATAACCAGGATTTAAGAGATCGTGACGCCCTACTTAATTGTGTAAACCTAGCGGTGCAGCGACTAGTGGCTACTGACGATCTTAGCATGGCGCTACCTGCGGTTTTAGAAATCTTGGGGATAGGTACTCGGCAGTGCCGTTCCTACATTTTGCAAAATATTTGGGATGAAGAGGCTCACTGCTCTAATTTTGAACTGTTATTAGAGTGGGATGCGCCCCATATTCCTGATAAGCGCAAAACAGGAGGGCAATTTCCAGTCCCGATTGATAGTTTTCCTGATCGACTAACCGCACCGCTAAAGGCTGGTAAATCGACGCAGTTCTTAGCTCGTGATCTAGACGGTGTTTTGCCCGCAGACCGGATGAGCGGTCAGGCACGATCGCTCGTAGGGGTGCCGATTATGATCTCTGGGGAATGGTGGGGACTATTGGGTCTAGACGACTGCATCGCAGAGCGGATCTGGAGCGAGGCAGAGATAACGGTATTAGAGACCGCCGCAACGGCGATTGGCAATGCGATCGCTCGTGACCGGGCGCGCCAGGCAAAGGCAGCAGCAGAACGGTTAGCCTTGATCGAACGTGAGCGAGCTGCGCGAGCTGAGGAACTAGAGATAGCAAACGCGGTGTTGACTAAGCGTGATCGCTGGCTAGAGACTACTGCGGCCGCTGCCAATCAACTGCTGTCAGCCACTGATGTGGCCGCCAGCGTACAAGCGGCCCTTGCAACCATCGGCGAGAACTTAGAGTGTGATCGCGTTTCTGTCATGCAGCACCGGGTTGAAACAGATGCGCCTGCCAACAGTTTGGGCTTCTTGCGCGTCCTCTACGAATGGCAGGCGGAAGACACGGGTACTGAAGCTGATGGCCAGGGTGACAATCGGGCTAATCATCAGGCCAATCGCTTCAAACGATACAACATCTCGTCTGTTGGAATTGAGGATTGGTTTCGCCAACTGCTAAACGGACGGTGGATGGGCGGTATCGTCGATGAGATAGAAGAACCTTTTCGTAGCTTTCAGCAATCGCGAGGGGTGAAGTCCATTTATGCAATGCCAGTTTTTATAGAGGAAAGGCTTTGGGGTATTGTCAGCATTGAGCATTGTCATGAGGCAAAGCAGCTAAGCGCAGCAGAAATTGCTGTTTTTCAAACGGCAGCGACCTGTGTGAGTAGTGCTATCTACCAGGCAAACGTCAGACGGGACCGGGCCGCTCAGGAGCGATCGCGTCTGCTGAGCAGTGTGGCCGAGGCGGCAAATTTACTGTTGAAATCTGGTGACTATACTCAGGTGCTTTTTGACGTGGTGCAGCTGCTTGGTAAGGCAGTAATGTGCGATCGCTGCTCAGTCACTCGCACCCTAGCGCAGCACATCGGTGATGAACAGGGATTCCTCAAACTGAAGTTTCTACAAGAGTGGCATAGACCCGGCATTACTAGTTCACCGCCGGCATTCTTTGAAGAGGTAATGATGCCGTTAGCAGGTGATCTGTTGGCATTTCGCCGTCAGCTGATGCAAGGAGAGGCGGCAAGCTTTGTTAGTCCGAATTCAGGAAGAGACTACCAGCAAAACATTCTAGAGGGGCATAGCATAGCTTCTATGGTGGTTGTACCAATCATGGTGCAAGAAGAGTACTGGGGGGAGATTAGCTTTGCTAACTGCAGCGAGCCAAGAGTGTATAACAAAGCCGAAGCTGCTATCTTACAGGTCGCTGCTGAGAGTGTTGCCGCTGCGATCTCTAGACAGGCGCAAGATGAGGCGCTGCGGCGAGCGGAGACCACTGTGCTTGAAGAAAGAGAATGTGCAGCTAGAAACCGCGCCGCCGAACTGGTCAAACTCAACGAAACTATCGCGCGATCGCTTAGCACGCTAACGGCCACACCAGAGCTCGATGATTTTCTAGGACAGCTATTGGATCAGATGTCTGAGCAAATTGGTGCTTGCAAAGCCTATCTATTCTTGTATGACAAAGACACAGACACGCTCAATCAATATGTAACTGCTCAAGCAGGCGAGATACATCGAGGCGTAGCGCCAGGCGATCCGGAAATGTTTCGCCATCCGATTCCTTCAGATCGATCCGAAGTCTGGAAAATGATTGTGAACTCGTCCAAACCGTTTACATTAGATCGAAAGCAGCCAGCACAAGCCGAACTCTGTTGGCCGGATACTTTACCCTGGCACGAGGCCGAAGGGCACCTTGGTGCGACTTGCGCCTGCATGAAAGTCGGCAATAAGCCAATTGGGTTTATCACTTTTGCCTTTCGTCATTTACCGACACTCACCGACGAACAGCTCGAGTTCATTCAAGCACTTACTAACCAGGCTACCCTAGCTATTCACCTTACCCGTCTTGCTAAGCGTAGCCAAACCGCTGCTCTATCTGCTGCCCTTACCGATGAACGCAATCGTCTCGCCCGTGAGATCCATGACACCCTTGCTCAATCCTTTACCGGTATATCGCTTCAGCTAGAAGCTGCGAAAGGGCTTATTCATGCCGCCAGCACTTCGAAGATATTGAATGATATCCCAGATAAATTCGAACTCTCGCTGACAAGTAAGACCGAAGTCTTGGACGCCACTGCTGGGCTAAGCGAAGCCGAAGTCTACCTCAACCGGGCTGGAAAGCTAGCTCGTCAGGGACTTTTGGAAGCACGCAGATCTGTACGGGCTCTACGCGCTCAAGCGCTTGAGACTGACACGCTGCCTAAAGCTCTTAAAACCGCTATCCAAGAAATGACTCTAGATAGTGCTATGCAAGCTGAGTTTACTCTAATAGGCACTCCCTACGATCTCCCTGAAGATATTCAAACTAATATCCTACGTATCGGCCAGGAGGCGCTAACTAATGCCCTGCGGCATGCTCAGGCCCAGCATTTTTCTCTTACTTTACAGTTCGAGCCACATCGAATACAGCTGCGTATTGCCGACGACGGCCAAGGCTGTGAAATCGAGCCTTTCTCCAATCTTGAAAGTTTTGGCCTAATTGGTATGCGTGAGCGAGTGCTGTACTTTGACGGAGAGTTTACGTTTGATAGCGCCCCTGGAAAGGGCACAGTCATCAATATTGTAATTCCAGTGCATAGAGCTGGTACTTGATGGCAATACCCAAAGCCAGTATCTCAAGACCGGTCAAAGCATAGTACTCTACCGGTTGAAGCGCCACTGAAGCGACCACTACACTTAGGAAGAAAGTTAGGAAGTAGAAAGGAAAGAATGCTTGCTTTGCGAATTGGGCTAGCCGCTGGCACTAAAGAATTCTAGAGATATCCCTTCCCTTAACTAATTTCATCGATGCATTCAATAGATGCAATAGTAGCGTTAGTTGGTTGTGCCTAACGGCTATTCTAGATAGGACAATACAGTAAGGTCTAGTACCTTGTATCCTCGTACCTTTCATCTATGGACTTAGACATTCCTATACGGGTGTTAGTGGCTGAAGACCACAATATTGTGCGGCAAGGTATCGTGGCTATTCTTAACCAGCAAGCACAGATCACCGTGATTGCAGAAGCTAAGAACGGTGTAGAAGCGGTTGAAATGCATGCGCTTCACCAGCCCGATATCACGCTGATGGACTTGCGTATGCCCCAAATGGAAGGACTAGAAGCCATCAATAGAATTCGAGAAGCAACGCCCGCTGCCTGTATTATTATCTTGACGACCTACGATACTGATGAAGATATCTATCGTGGGCTACAAGCGGGTGCTCGTGGCTATCTGTTGAAAGATACCACTGCCGAAGACTTAGCGACTGCTGTTCGTCAGGTTCATCATGGCAAACGCTACATTCCTATAGAAGTCGGCATTCGTCTTACTGAACGTATTCAAGAATCCGATCTAACCGATCGCGAGTTAGAAGTGTTAGGAGAACTGACTGAAGGGAAAAGTAATCTAGAGATTGCTAAAGCACTCTCAATCTCTGAGGGAACTGTCAAATTTCATATCAACAACATTTTGAGTAAGTTTGGCGTAAGTGATCGTACCCAGGCGGTTATCACTGCGCTGAGACGCGGAATTACTCGAATACGCTATTAGCTAAATACTGCCTGCTCGAAGCCCCACGTATGAAGGTGTGATCGCCTACCGTATAATGCGATTGGGTTAGAGTAGTCATCAGCCTTGAAACAGTATCTATCTTTCCAAATTAGGAATCTTTTTTCATCTATGGGACTTTTTGATCAGGTCATGAAGGCGGTTGCAGATCCTAGTCGTCAGGCTAATGTAGGACAACTCAGCCAGATTCTAGGCTCAGCGAAGCAGATTGCAAACGAGAACAATGCCGATACCGATGCCATGAAGCAAGCAATGTCGGTGATTGGCGGCTTTGTCCGTTCGTCGTTAAATGATACTCGCCGAGCGCAGGGCAACGATGCGGCCCAATCACTGATCGAAGAAGGCGCAGCTAATGGCGAATCGGTAATTCCTAAGCTGTTTAATAACGCCCAGTTAGCAGCGATGATTTCTGCAGTCACCCAAAAAACTAATCTGAATACAAATCAGGTTCAGAGGGTTTTGCCGATGGTTCTGCCCCTAGTGATGCAGTTTCTTAGCTCAGGCAATGCCAAAGGCGGAGCGGCTCAGACCAGTAGCAACCCAATCCTGACTGCCTTTCTAGATGGTGACGGCGACGGTGATGTGGATATGGGCGATATGCTAGGCATGGCCAGCAAGTTTATGTAAGCCAATAGAAATAGGTCAGTTGTGTAGGCGAGTTTAGCGCTTTAGGGCTTAGCTTCTTTGTTTTCGGTACCGAATTTGTCTTTTCGGTGTCACAATGAAGTGTTGAAAAACGCACCTAAAACAGCATCTCTCTTGTTGTGAGCGAAACTTATGAGCGAAACTCGCCGCTATCACGTCACTACCTTTGGCTGCCAAATGAACAAGGCCGACTCCGAACGTATGGCAGGTATCCTTGAAAAGATGGGTATGCGCTGGGAGGAAGACCCCTTGCAGGCAGATGTGGTCCTCTACAACACCTGCACAATTCGCGACAGCGCTGAGCAAAAGGTATATTCATACCTAGGTAAGCAGGCGAAACGAAAGCGCAAAGACCCGAATCTGACGATTGTCGTTGCCGGGTGTGTGGCTCAGCAGGAAGGCGAGCAGCTCTTACGCCGCGTTCCAGAACTAGATGTCGTCATGGGTCCACAGTATGCTAACCAGCTAGAAAGTTTGCTGGCGCAGGCTGCTCAGGGGAGTCAAGTCGTGGCGACTGATCCGGTGCATATCATGGAAGATATCACTAAGCCGCGTCGAGAAAGCGAGGTCAGTGCTTGGGTAAATGTGATCTATGGTTGCAACGAGCGCTGTACCTATTGCGTAGTACCAGGCGTGCGAGGGCTAGAGCAGTCGCGTACTAAAGAAGCTATTCGCGCTGAGATGGCAGCTCTAGGAGACCAGGGCTACGCTGAAGTAACTCTGTTGGGTCAGAATATTGATGCCTATGGTCGTGACTTGCCTGGTATCACCTCAGAGGGTCGGCGGGAGAATACGCTCACTGACTTGCTGCACTACGTTCATGATGTGCCAGGGATTGAGCGAATTCGCTTTGCCACTAGCCACCCGCGCTATTTTACGGAGCGGCTGGTGAGGGCCTGCGCTGAGCTACCGAAAGTATGCGAACACTTTCATATTCCGTTTCAGTCGGGTAATAACCAGGTGCTGAAGGCGATGGGCCGAGGCTATACTCGCGAAAAATATCAGCGCATCATTGAGACGGTGCGGCGCTACGTTCCGGATGCTTCGATTAGCGCCGATGTGATTGTGGCCTTCCCCGGTGAAACAGAAGCGCAGTTCCAAGACACCCTTTCTTTAATGGAAGAGATTGTGTTTGATATGGTCAATACGGCGGCATACTCACCTAGGCCAGGCACACCCGCAGCAGAGTGGACCAATCAGCTAGATGAGGAAGTAAAGCAGGATAGGCTGCAGCGGATCAATCATCTGGTGTCGCAGCAGGCAGAAGTGCGATCGCAACGTTACCAAAACCGAGTTGAAACCGTCTTAGTTGAAGCTATCAACCCCAAAGACCCTAATCAAGTAATGGGGCGTACTCGGGGTAATCGGCTGACGTTTTTCAACGGGGATATCAACCTGCTCAAAGGTCAGATTGTACCTGTTGCCATTACAGAAACAAGAGCATTCAGCCTGACCGGAGAGCGCGTAGAAGAACGGCGCCTAGTCGCGGTTTAGCCCCGATTTAGCATCGCGCAGAGCTTTAAGGCACTTTCTGGGCAGTTAATTCTTTATTTTTTGCCAAATCTCATCAAATATTCAGACGAGCGCCGTGCTCTTGGTAGAAAATCAGGTGCATAGAGCAAGCGTGTAGCGTAGGAAAAGCCGATGTCAGTAGAATACGATTTGGTTGTAATTGGTGGTGGTTCAGCAGGACTAGTTGCCGCTAGCGCTGGCGCACAAATTAATGCAAAAGTTGCCCTAATTGAAAAGCACTTACTAGGGGGTGACTGCTTGCACTATGGTTGCGTCCCTAGTAAGTCGATGATCCATGCCGCGCAAATTGCCTACAATGTCAAAACCGCTTCTCGCTTTGGGATTTATACCAACGAGCCCAAGATCAATCTGCAAGAAGCACTAGGTCATGTTCACGCTGTTATCGATACTATCCAAGCGCATGACTCTACTGAGCGCTTCGAAAAGCTAGGCGTTGATGTCATCTATGGCAAAGGTCAGTTTGTTGATGAGAAAACCTTTGAGGTGAACGGTCGCCGGCTAAAATCGAGGTCTTTCCTGGTTGCAACCGGTTCTCGCCCCTCCGATCTCCCCGTGCAGGGGTTAAAGGAAGCGGGTTACCTGACGAATGAACAAGTCTTTAATGTTAAAGAACGGCCAGAGACACTGGCGGTCATTGGTGCTGGGCCGATTGGCTGCGAACTAGGTCAGTCTTTCTCTCGACTGGGCTCTAAGGTGACGCTGCTAGCGAGTCGTGATGTGATCATGCCAAAAGAAGATCCTGAAGCTGCAAGGGTGGTGCAGTCCCACATGGAAGCGGAAGGCGTAAGGATTTTGACGAATACCCGGGCCAAAAGCGTCAAGGTGGTCGATGGCAAGAAGCATATTTTTACAGGGAGCGAAACAATTGTTGTAGATGAGATTCTGGTAGCAGCAGGTCGCAGTCCGAACGTTGAATCATTGAACCTAGAAGCTGCTGGGGTGACTTATGACAAGAAAGGCATTAAGGTCGATGCCAAGCTACGGACTAGTAACCATAGAATTTACGCGGCAGGCGATATTATCGGTGGCTATCAGTTCACCCATGTTGCTGGCTATGAAGCGGGCGTAGCGATGCAAAATGCGCTGGTCTTTCCGACTAAGAAGGCTGACTATAGGGTAATTCCGTGGGCAACCTTCACTGAGCCTGAGCTAGCTCGAGTCGGATTGACTGAGCGGCAGGCACGCGATCGCTACGGTGACGATATCTATATTCTCAAGCAAGGCTTTGACGGTGTAGACCGGGCGCTGGCAGAATCAGCAGGCTACGGTTTCGCTAAGTTCATCACTAAAGGTAACGGTGAGATTTTAGGCGCGCATATTGTTGGGCCACATGCTGGTGAACTCATTCACGAGACGGTGCTGGCAATGGCGAACAACCTCAAGGTAAGTGCGCTGCAGTGCATCCATGTCTATCCCACACTCAGTGAAATTAGTCCTAAAACAGCTTTGCAACTGACCAAGCAAAAGTACGCTAAGAACACCTTTTTGCAGAACATTCTACGGAAGTTTTTCAACTTGCGGCGCTCGATTGCTGGGTAAGGGAAACTCCAGTGTACAAAAGGTATGCTTTGCTTCTATAGCTTTGAAGGCTAGGAGAGACTAGGGGAGGATAGAAATCAAAACAGACTAGAGCAATCGGTCAATTTAGCTACAGTGATTGTATAAAATGAATCGTATGCAACCACTGCGCGAAGCTCGATTACTAGCTAGCGCCTAGCGGATAGAGCCGAATGGACTCAGATACGCCAAAAGAGACTGCTGATTTGCAGGCTGATCCAACAACCAACCTAAAATTTCAGCCACAGTCCCAAAGATCGAAGCAATCCCAAAAATTGAACCTATGGAAGTGTAGGATTTCGGCGCTAGGTGTTGCTGTGATTCTAGCCGCAGGCGGCCTTATCAGCTGCGGGGCCAGTAGTGATCGCACATCCACCAATGCTTCGACTGACCCGTCTCTAGGCGACGAGCGCACTGAAGAACTACCGTCATCCGAGGCACAAGAACCGTCGACCACGAACTCGACTGACTCAACTGCTGCGTCATCTCAGCTATCGTCCGCCTCTTCTGTTCCTTCACTGACGCTGGTACGAACTCTTAGTGAGCTCAGTCAGGTATGGTCGGTGGCCACTTATGTACGTGAAGACGGGCACCTAATGGTGGCTGGTGGGAACGCTGAAGGGGATATCAAGATTTGGGATGGGCCGGTCAACAAGCTAGAGCGTGTGCTGATTGGGCATACCGACACCGTTAGAACAGTAGCCGTTACCGAATCGGGAAAAAGGTTAATCAGCGGTAGTGGCGATGGCATTAAAATTTGGGAGCCTCGCTCCGGTGAACTGCTATATAGTTTGCCGACGCCAGCGGGGTCACCTGTCTGGACAGTGGCTATTAGCCCTGACGAGCGCACGTTTATTAGCGGTGACTACAATGGGACGATTACCGTTTGGGATATGGAGAGTGGTGAAGCGCTCTATCGTCAGTCTGTAGATATGCCAGTTTGGTCCATTGCGATCGCCCCTGATGGAAAATCTTTTGTCAGTGCCAACGATGACGGCACTATCATCCAGTGGGACCGAGCATCTGGGAACGTTATCAAAGAATTTGTTGGTCACCGCAGCACTGCTCGCGCCGTCGCTATCACACCCGATGGCAACACCCTAGCTAGCGGTAGTTGGGATACCACCATCAAACTATGGGATCTCAACAGCGGTGATCTAAAAGCAACTTTAAATGAGCATAGTAGTCGTGTTGTTACTCTTGCTATTAGCCCAGACGGGAAAACGCTTGCCAGTGGTAGCGTTGATCGCACGCTCAAGACCTGGGATCTTTCTACCCAACAGCTCGCTAAAACGCTAGATATCAGCTCCAACTGGGTATTGACTGTAGCGTTTGATCCTGTAGAACAAACCCTAATCAGCGGTGGCAAAGATCAAGACGTCAAAATCTGGCAGTGAACTCTCCTTCTTCTGGAGGAAGGGACGACTGTGAAAAAATATCTACACTCTACTGAGATTTTGTTGAAGAGTAGTAGGACGATAGATGAGTTCACAAGATGCGAATGTTGGCGAACAAGCGATCAGTAAGCTCGCTGAAGAAGGAATCAAATCACAATTAGATCAAGTCGAATCACTAGACGTAGATATTCGTACCGATCCTATCAAAGTCGCTCAAGGTGAGGTTGACGAAGCCACCATCAAGGGGCGCGGCATGGTGATTCAAAACGATTTGCGTACAGAAGAGATGACTTTGCGCACGGGTGCAGTTGATATCGATATGATCAAAGCTGCGTTTGGCAATATTGCACTAGAGCATCCAACCGATGCAACGGCAAGAGTTGTCTTAAAAGCAGAAGACATCCAGAATGCGTTCAATGCAGACTACGTCCAGCAAAAGCTCAGAGGTCAAAAAGTAGAATTACCCTCCGGTGAGAAAATCACGACTGACGCTAGCAATGTTAGTTTCACCATTCCAGAAACGGGCCGGGTTGCTGTTGCTGCGGATGTGATGATTTTTGAAAAGGCAGAGACTCATCATATTGCCTTCTCAGCTATACCCAAGCTAGTAGCAGGCGGATATGGTGTGACACTAGAAGATGTCAGTTATGAAGAGACTGATAATGACATGCCAGCTCTGACTCAAGGTTTGATTGATACAACAGAATCTCTGCTGGATCTTAAGTGCTTTGAGTTAGAAGGTATGGAGCTACAGTTCGATCAGCTAACAGTGAAAGAAGATTCGCTGCTAATCGAAGCCGGCGCAACGATTAGCTCTTTTGACTAGGGAGATTGACATAGCTCCTTAGATATAGCAATCTGCCATTAGCAAGCACTCTTATCGTCACTTGCAATTCTGTTCTTGGGTGAACGAATGCTCAATGAGCTCATCAGATAGAGCAGATCAAGCAGAGTGCTCGCTAACTTGCTAAGCGCATTCAGAGGAGTGCATTTGTGTCTACGCTAAGGCTGAGTAATCTGACAATCTATCCTATTAAGTCGGCAGCAGGAATTGAGTGTCAGCAAGCGACACTAACGCCTCAGGGGCTGCAGTACGATCGGCGATGGATGATAGCTTCTGCTGAGGGTCGATTTATGACGCAGCGACGATTTCCCAAAATGGCCTTGATCAGCGTCGCGTACGGAGGCGATCAAATGAAGATCAGCGCGCCAGGTATGCCATTGCTGTCTATGTCTATACGCTTGACAGCCGGAGATGAGATTGAAGTAGAGGTTTGGGGCGATCGCACCAGGGCCATTGCTGCTGGCCCAGACGCACAGAACTGGTTTAGCCAGTTTCTTTCTACGCCTTGTCAGTTGGTTTATATGCCAGAGACTACGCAGCGACCAGTCGATCACGGTAAATTTGGCATAGAAAAGGTTGTCAGCTTTGCCGATGCCTACCCCTATCTACTCTTGTCGGAAGCTTCCTTAAACGGACTTAATCAAAAGCTAGCTGCTCAGAGTCTTGCCCCTGTACCGATGAATCGATTTCGGCCAAACCTGGTGATCAGTGGTGATATTGTTCCGCATGCGGAGGATGATTGGAAAAGAATTCGTATTGGAGAGGCGGTGTTTGAAGTCGCTAAACCCTGCGCTCGGTGTTCAATACCGAATGTGGATCAAGCGTCAGGCGATCGCACCCTAGAACCGACTAGAACACTAGCTACCTATCGCGCTTGGGACAAAGCTATCTGGTTTGGTCAGAACTTAGTAGAAGTAGATGTCTTAGAGACTAACCACCGCACTACATTAAATGTAGGAGATGACGTTGAAGTCCTAGCTTAAAAAGGTTGTAAGAAGGTTGCTTCTGCTATAGCGTGCAAGGTGACCGGGGGGCAGCGCGTTGCCCACAATACTGCCGAGCTGACTGCTTTGTCTTACCATTTTCTTAGCAATCCGCAGATGTGAGATCATCAATTACAGATGCGGTTTTTTCCTAGCCCTCTGTAGTTTTTGACACGCGCCAATCGGCGATCTGCAAAAAATGCCTATCAAAACGGTTTCAACCACTCCATTCGACGACCAAAAGCCAGGCACCTCTGGCCTACGTAAGCAGGTTCCTACTTTCCAAAAGCCTAATTATCTTGAAAACTTTATCCAATCTACCTTTGATAGCCTTGAAGACTATCAGGGTAAAACGCTCGTCGTTGGAGGCGACGGCCGCTACTATAATCGCCCTGCTATCCAAACTATTCTAAAGATGGCCGCTGCTAATGGCATAGGCAAAGTTTTGGTTGGCAAAGGTGGCATCCTTTCTACCCCTGCCGCGTCATGCCTGATTCGTAAGTACGATGCAATTGGCGGCATTATTCTATCGGCTAGCCACAACCCAGGGGGACCTGAAGGTGATTTTGGTGTCAAATACAACGTTTCCAACGGTGGCCCCGCACCTGAGAAGGTAACTAGCACTATCTTCGAAAAGAGTAAATCTATTCGCGAATATAAGATAGCCGATACCGAAGATATCGATCTCGATAGCTTAGGCAGCAGCAAGATCGAAGGCATGTCAGTCGAGGTAATCGATTCAGTATCAGACTACGTCGAACTGATGAAAAAGCTATTTGACTTCGACAAAATTAGTACCTTGCTGAAGGGGGACTTCAGCATGTGTATGGACTCTCTACATGCGGTAACAGGTCCCTATGCGAAACAGATTTTTGAGCAGGCACTCGGTGCTAAGGCAGGCACGGTGACCAATGGCGAACCGCTAGAGGACTTTGGCGGTGGGCATCCAGATCCAAATCTGGTCTATGCGCATGATTTGGTAGAAACGATGTTCGCAGACGATGCCCCTGACTTTGGAGCGGCCTCGGATGGCGATGGCGATCGCAATATGATATTGGGCAATAACTTTTTTGTTAATCCCAGTGACAGCTTAGCTTTGATCGCAGCCAATGCGACGCTAGTGCCTGGTTACAAAGATGGCCTTTCTGGCGTCGCTCGCTCTATGCCAACGAGTCAAGCTGCTGATCGCGTGGCCGAAAAGCTCGGTCTCGATTGCTATGAAACGCCAACTGGCTGGAAGTTCTTTGGCAACTTGCTTGATGCAGACAAGATTACGATCTGCGGAGAGGAGAGTTTTGGCACCGGCTCCAACCACGTTCGGGAAAAAGATGGTCTTTGGGCAGTGCTGTTCTGGCTGAATATCTTAGCAGAGCGGCAGCAGTCGGTAGAAGAGATTGTGACCGAACATTGGAAGACATACGGACGTAATTTCTATTCTCGCCATGACTATGAAGGCGTTGATAGCGCAAAGGCGAATGAGCTGATAGAAGGATTGCGATCGCAGTTTTCTACCCTTCCCGGCACTACCCTGGGTGACTACACGGTCGACTATGCCGATGACTTCAGTTATAGCGATCCAATCGACGGCAGTGTGAGCCAAAAACAAGGTGTTCGCATCGGTTTTACCGACGGCTCCCGTATAGTCTTTCGGCTATCTGGGACTGGCACAAAAGGGGCAACCGTCCGGCTCTATCTTGAAAGCTACGAACCTGACGATGCTAAACATCATGTCGATCCTCAAGTCGCCCTAAACCCTTTGATTATCATTGCAGATCAAGTCTCTAAGCTTCAAGAACTCACCGGCCGTGATGAGCCCACTGTAATTACTTAGGTCAGTATTCCTAATATTGGGCAGGTTTAGCCCTGCCCCTATGCTTTATGCAAACAACCGCCGGATACCATTGCGCCTTTTGTGGTGAACCTAGCACTACTTTCGTTGATCTAAGTGCGGGTAGTCGTCAGTCATACATTGAAGACTGTCAGGTTTGCTGTCGACCAAATCTTCTCTATGTGTCTGTCGATGAAGTTACGTTGGAAGTGACTATTCAAACTGATTATCAAGAGTAGCGACCAAATGATGTGCTAGAAGTCGCAATTTGAAAGGGGTGATCAAACTCGATACAGATTGATTTGTCTTGTGATAGCTGTAACAACAAACATTGATTTTGGAAAACTTAACTATCTAGACGACGTTAGTGCTTACAAGCGTCTACTATCCGATTATTTTGTGAGTTACACTTCAAGGTGGTTTTCTGTCTAGCAATCTGCGCCCTGCTTGCACTACCGCCAAGAGCTGTAACCCTTGATAGGTAGAGCCAGATAGATAGAGCTAAGTGCTTCGCAATCTGCGCATAGTTTTCTCTTTGAGTCTACTTCAGCAGTTTGAGTCTACTTCAGCAGACTACGCTGTACATACACTTATTTTGTGCATCTTAGGTTCCTTTAAAGCGAGAAAGATGAAGTATTGGGAATTTCTGATTCAGAAGGAAGGCGACGAAACTTGGCTACCGCTGGGAACCCATCGGATAGAGCTTTTAGAAGGACGCTATCGTATCGTTGCTCATACCCACCGCACTAATTCCCCAATCGACATCCGGATCAGTCGGCAAGCATCTACAGGAACTCCACCGTGCAAACAAGTTTTCAGCCGTAGTGATCACACTAACGAGGCGGGCCTAGCCGTCGTCATCCCCTACACGTATCTAGAACCTGGCCAATGGGAAATCGCTTGCGGCGGATGCAATACTACAGGTAGTTCAGATATAGATAGTTCAGATGACTGGCGATGCAGTCTACAGATAAATGTCTTTGCACCTACCGAAGAAAGTGGGCCTGAAGAAAGTGGGCCTGATTGGTCAACACTAGCTAGCGATAAAACAGAGGCTGTCGACGACTCACGACTACTCAATTTAGCTACTACTGTAAATCCAGATTTGCCTTTGATTCATGCTCAGAGTCAACTTCGCAATCAGTCGCACAATACCGGGCTCATCGTAGAGACGGAGGTATACGAAATCTCCCTATGTCAAAGCGCATTTCTAGCTCAAAATGATCAGCCCATAAGCATCATGGGAAGAGTGCGATCGCTATCTGCTCTGTCTGTCGATCAAGATAAAAGTCAGCTATGCATACGATTGCGAGAACCAGAAACGACGCAGATGATTATGGAAGCGTATCGACCGATCAACTTAGCTCGATTACCTGCGGATTTTAAAATAGAGTTTCAGCTACCCAGGCAACTAACGACGCAAATCGTTTTAGGAGAAGTTTCTCTACACTCGGATGTACCGGAGAGCGATGCACAGGAGAGGAATGCATCTGAAAGAGCCACTTCAGAAACGCTACTTTGTTCTGCCGCCTTTACGATTACAGCTGGAATCACTCAGCTTTTAGAAGCTACTGTCAATAGAGATCTAGATAGCACTTACTTAGTCGATTCTGATGAGGGAACTTCGATAGATCATCAACTAGAAGATGCTAACCATACCGACGATGCCTGCATAGAAGAAGATCAGCTACCGCCAGCCGCCTCGCCTCTATTTGTAAGTCCGCACAATGTATCATCCCCAGCGGTAGGTGTTGTCCTCCCACCTCATACCGATCAGCTAGCATATACGACACCAACCGACTGGATCGATTTGCCTCCTCCTTCCCCGAATCTGTTGATCGTTAGCGATCCGCAACAGTCGCATTCCCAGCAAGATAGCCGCTCTATTGACTCAGAATCGCCAGATATTACAGCTAACAATCTAGACGGTATTGAGCCAGGTTTAGATCAGGGCTTGAACAAGATAAGCTCAAATGAACTTGACCTGGATGAGCTGTCAGATAAGCCCCACTTAGAATTAGACAAGCCCGACTCAGATAAGTCAGGTTCATCAGACTCAGTAGAGCTACCTCTGATAATAGCTAAGCCAGCCCAGTTTATAGGTACTAGCCTTGTAGACAACGATCTAGAAGCTACTGAGATCACAGCTCTATTAGAGGATATGAACAACGATTTAGAACCTGTTGTTTCTCCGGCGAACACTGCTTCACCCTCGGCTACCAGTTTTCTATCAGATACGCCAGAACCGCCTGATGGTTTGTCTGATGATCTAATAGACGAAACGGAGCTTGCTACTGACCCTGAAAGCGATATCCCTGAGCCAACGCAAACAAGGGAGGCTATTACGGCTGCCTTCAAGTCTTTGAAACTTAGAGAACGTTTCATGCACCGACTGTCTGCCCTAGCTCATAACGAGATTGGTCGATCTACTAGAGTCGCAGAAGATGTGCATACTGCTGGCGCGAGCTTAGAAGATTCGCAGACGATTGGGGAACCAAATAGCTTAGCTGATAAGGAAGTTGTTATCTTTGATGAGCGGCCTGCTGTAGAAAGCGTGCTAGCCGAACCGGGTATATTAACGGCTTCTCTAGATCCTTCTATAGAAGATTCTCCATCCGAGCTGCCATATCATCAACAGCCTTTGCAAAGCACAACAACCCCACCGCAGCAGCAGCGATCGGTATCTAGAACGTCTAGGGTCGATGACGTCCCCCTACCAGTAGAATCCGAATCAAGTATCGACCCTTCACCAGCTGCTGACTATACGCCTGAGGCTGCAGCCGATGAAGGTTCTGACGAAGGCTCGACGCCCTATGTAGAGGAGACTGCGGAAGAATTGCCAGAGATGGTACTACCGATTATCAGTGTTCCAGGAGGAGATCTTGTTGCTGGTAACCGTGTTGCAATTACGGTGCATACTCGCTCTTCAGTATTCAGGCCGTTCATTAAGCTATGGATGATCGATCGTCAGAGCCGTTCGCTAGTCTGTGAGCCTCAGCTATTGACTGATCTAGAACCCGATATCCTAGGTGATCTTCAAACTAGCACTGAGCTATTGGTGCCGATGAATTGTTTAGAGGTGCAAATTGCTGCGATCGCTATCGATATGGCTACCCAACAGGAAAGCCACAAAGCTATCGTCAACCGTCGCGTGGTTCCGCCTGTTTAGGTTCAATTACCCTCTCAGAGACTAAGCGCCGAAGGATAGCGAGATAATTCGGACCAAAGCATTGCTTACTAGGAAGAGAGTGTGAAAAAGTTACATCTGATTCGCCATGCCAAATCTAGCCATGACAATAGCTATCTGGCTGATATTGATCGTCCGCTGAATCAACGTGGGTTACAGGCGTGTGAGGTCATGGCAGCGCAAATTGCTAAGGCAGGCTGTCCATTTGATCCTATCTTTTGCAGTCCGGCGGTGCGGGCTCAATCGACCATAGAACAAATTAGCCAGGCGTTGCCAGAACGGCAGATCAGCTGGCAGGTAGATAATGCCTTATACACCTTTAGGTCGCAGGACTTATTAGGATGGTGCCAAGCGCTAGAAGAGGCGGTGAATGAGGTGGTGATTGTGGGACACAACCCAGCAATGACAGATTTCGTCAACGAGATTAGCGATCGCACCATCGATAACTTGCCAACCTGCGGCTACGTGCAACTCTTGTTTGAGAACGACTCATGGCAAAACTTATCGGCAGACTCAGCAAAACTAGTCAGCTTCCTCAAGCAGACAAGCTCAACCAGACCGCTCGGTTGAGCACGCGATGATAGCGCTGAAAGTTACGAGCCTGACTCAGTCCCATTACTCGTAAAACTGCGCTGACTGTACGTTTGCCCGGCGCTAGAATAGCGTCAACTAGCAGCACGATGGCTGAGTCCCACACCCGATGAGAGAATAAAGGAGCAAACAGGCTCAGCACACTTAGTATTTCCATTTGCAGCAAGTCGGTTCTAACAACCCTATTGTGCTTGCTGCTTTCCTCTTACTCAATACATTTGGATAAAGTCAAGCTTAGACGTAAATGGAATAACGGCATAGTGATAACGATTGAGTTCGCTCTAAGGTGGCAGATTCCATCATGGAAGAGAGTTCTGTTCGATGCGGATTCTACCGAAGCTTCTTGATTACTGGTACTCTAGCCCACTGAGTGAGTCTCCAAAGATAGACAAGTGTAAAGGATACAATAATCGCACCGATTCCCCACTTGATGGCGTTCTTTGTCGTGGAACGTTTCCTGCCGCGCTTGACTGCCGATGTTTCTTGCATGACGTTCTGTCGGGTTTCTACCAGATATTCTAGCAGCCGATCTTTTGATGAAACTGTAGGGTCACTATCTGCTGCCTGTATTCCCTGACTTTCCAGAATAGCCGCAATTTCCTCGGTAGATATCTCATCTACCTGTTCTTCTAACTGATCAATTTGAGCCATTTGTAAGCCGAACGAATCCCCTGCCTGCTGGTCAATTTCCCGGTTGATTCTAATAGTGCTGTTTGCACCTATTGGCATAAGTAGAAAGAAGCACACAGCAACCAATAAGCATGCCTGAGAGAGCAAGCGTACTAGGCGTTGCTCTAGCACCCCTCTGTAAGCATCCTCTCCATAGAAAATAAGGAATGTGGCAAATAGTAGTAGTGGTGCCCCTTCTACCAAAGACCCAACTGTTTCTAGTTCCCAAATAGGATTTAGAAACTGAGGAGGGACAAGGATATCTACCCAGTTCATAATGGTCATCAGGAGCAGGCTGTAGCCGATAGTGCGTGGGACGCTCAGGGAAGAGGGATTTTTCATAGCTATTTGATAAGAACGATTACAACAATAGTTCGCAGATTGGAGAAGAACTCTACTTTTCCATCTCAAGGATTTGAACTGTCCACCACTTGTACCAGCTTGACCAGGCATTCTCTATTAATATGCTCATTTCCTCCGGTGTTTTCTTCTGCTGTGCATCCGTTGATATGACAGACATATGAGTCCATAAGCACCGTTCGTCTTTTAGATTCTCGCCCAACAGCCACGGGACTAACCGATAGCGGATATCTTGGAAGTTTCTATTCTGTTTGTAAGCTCTAGCCGAGACAGTACTTCCGCCATAGGGATTGATGCAACTACTGAGATGCAGAACTTCTGTGTCTGATGCGAGCAGCACAGAGCCTGACTGCTCAAAAGCGCGTACCTCCCAGATGTCTTTCGTCATCGTATCTTTGGCTAGGCTGGGAAAATATGTCTTGATAAACTCGGGAACGTTTCCGTTCGTACCGGAGAAGTAGCGGGCTTGAACATCTAGCACTGCGCTACCGTTGATGTATTGGTACTCTCTACCCTCTACATAGCTTGGTTTATCGAGATCTTGATCTTTGAGTGCTGCTGTTGATCTAGCTTGCCAGCCTTCTACCGGAACGGCCTCTGGCAGATCAACACTTGTTTTAGTGCCTTTTTCGGTGGCAGGAGTCAGCGTTATCTTACCTAATACAAGCGTTACGGTAGCAAAAACGGATACCAAAACCACCTGTCTACTCTTGTGCCAAAGCTGGATCATGATTGTCTGTCTGGATAGGAGAGATTAGCCTGATGTCCTCTTATGACAAGATTCACTAGAAGAATCATCTGATATCGATTTATTGTCTAGTGCTACTGACGATGAACTGGCACTGGCCGTACTCTCTGGCAGTGGAAGAAAGAAGCAGTAGGCACCTAGTAAGACAACTGAAATCATCGAGAATAACAGCGAACCATCACCCTTATGCCAGTAGTCAAACATTGCTTTGTTTACAGGTTCAGACAGCGCTGCCATAATGCTAACTCTGACACCGTTAACAGCAAACGCAATACCCAAAGACACCATGGGAATCATCCATTTTTGCGCTTTGGTGGTAGGAAAAATGGCAATGAAAACGATAGCTAATCCGAAAAGATGAAGCATGTTGTCTACTCCAGAGCATCCAGAATATACTTCGACGCCGCCGTTGGGAACCAAGATAAATTTGCCATCACGAGCGACCTGAAAGCCCGCATACCAAAGCAGCGCCGTAGAAAACTTAGCGGTGACTGCTGAGGTATCCACCACTCTTTCAAGCAGGCTAGGCGGCGGTGTCAGAAACAAAAGAATAGAAAGTTCTTTCCAAAACTGCCTAATGCCAGTGAACCCAGAGGCTAGAAATCCTAGTGCCATCATGGATAAAAAGGGCAATACTCTTAAGAACGGATCGTATCCCTGCATGAATGCGCTCTTGACTAAAACTAGAGACATCAGCAAAAGCCCTAGTAGGGTGCCATAGAATCCACTGCGCAAGTTGAGAGCTTCTTTGCGCGACCAAACCATTGAGGCGACGGCTGCCCAGTACAAGATGCTGCTGCCAATCAAGCTACCGTCGTCCGCTTTGAGGCATAGACCAACGTTGATAGCAACTAACCCGGCGAAGATCGCTAAGAGCCACATCGAGTTGTCTTTGAAGCGTTTTATGGGTAGAGCGTTGATAGACATCTGCCTGCTTGGGAATAAAGCTCGATAGGAAGAAGGTCTATGCGAGTGCGCAAGTCAATGCACAACCCCATAGACCTTCTGTAGATGACTGTGCTGATTTATGAATCTTGCTCAGAAGCCTGAGACAAGCGGCGTTTCATCAATGCGCCAAAGGCAAGAGCCGCCCCTGACCCTAGCATAGTGATAGGCTCGGGCACACCTGCTACGTCGTAGCTTCCAGTATCGCGAACCTTCCATCTCGATCCAGAATCGGTAAGGGTCACTTCACCAAAATCAGATCCTCGCCCAGCAACGCCAAAATCACCCTTGATGTTGATCTTGAAGGAATCCGAAAGGGCCAGTAGTCCTTTGTTCATCCGATTACCTCCATTACAACCCACAGCGCTGATACAGACGCCGCTGATTCTACCAGGACCGGGCAGATTATTTCTAACCTGGGCCTTACGGAAGACATCTCCCTTACGGGTAATCTCTACGCCAGTGACGTCTTGCTCGATTCCTAGCCAAAGGCTAACGATAGAAGCATTGAAGTTGTCCTTAGTTTGATTGCGAACCTTCACATCTAGGGTGAGCATCGAACTAGTCAGCGCTTCTATCTTCGCTGAGACCTGTCCCTTTAGATCGCCAAAGAGATTTCGTCTCTCGTTCTTTGCTAGGAAGTAATAAGAGTGATCGAGGTTTCGAACACCTGCTTCATCACTATCAAACGTCATGTTGACCCGAGCCCTACCGTCGAGGGTCTTACGACCATTCATTTCGGTGGTAAAGGCAGCTTGAGCGCTAGAAGTATTGACGAAATCGTAAAATGCGCTACTCCCCAATATAAGGAGAGAGAGCATAAAAGCCTTTTTTCTCATGATGATTTTCAGAAGGTAAGTTACATATCGGTTCTAGTCAGCACACCCTTCGTTCTAGTCAGCACACCCATTGCATATCTGGTTGGGATTTGTCACAGTTTTGGCCGCCATATAATCCTTGGAAATAGCCACTCTAAAAGAAGTATTACCGCAAGGATTATTCCCGCCGAAGACGAGTAATTATCAAAGGAAGCAGGCACCCATACATCTGGTGGCTACTTGATTTGGCTAGGTAGTCAATCTAGCTAGCTGCGCTCATAGTGACCTGACACCTACTGACACCTAATGAATTTAGTGTAATGGCACCGAATATCCTTCGTCGCGTAGATATACCGAAGCTTCTCAGTATCTTCAAATTGTAGATGCGATCTATTACGTTACCAAGAACCCAGTAACGCGATGTGCAACTAATTGTATTCGTCCTCTAATTACGAATAATGCCAGCGAACTGTAGAGGCAGACGTTGTTCACGACAGACAGACGTCGTTCACGACAGTTGAGAAAGACCATTAGGGTGTGAGCGATCGCACCATCGATAACTTGCCAACTTGTGGCTACGTGCAGCTCTTGTCAAAAAACGACTCATGGCAAAACATATCGGTGGGTTCAGCAAAACTAGTTTGCTTCCTTAAACCAAAAATGTTTGTAGCTTAGGCAGCTAGAACTCCGGTCAGGTGAGATAGTTGAGCTGCTCTAGGCGATAAGAATGCCTTGCCCAACTGACACGCAGTATCAATTCGCTGTTCTATGAAAGCTAGCGCTAAGGGCCGATATCTGTTGGCTGGTATCCGGCTGGATAGCTACGAATAGACTGGTCGGCAAAGAAGTCAGGGAGCTTGCGAGGTGGCAGTCGGCGGAGTAAGCGACTGCGCAGCTGAAGGCACTTTCTTAGCGAGGTCGTCAGTAGAACAGGTGCCGGCTGCCAACCTAAAGCCTCAAGCAGTGGCGGATCGAGTAGAGCTGGCATGGCGGTATTGACGAGCGATCGCAACCCTTTTGGAAACCAGCTTACCAACATTTGTCTGGTTGCATCTGCTACCCGGCGATTAGCATCCTGATAAACAAAAAACTTTTGTTCATAACTACGGTTGTACGCTTCAAAGCTGTGATAAGAGGCCGGAATATCAACAATCTTCATTCTATATCCCACCTCTTTCCAAAAGAAGTAGAGTGCCTGCTGTTCATGCTCGCTCAGCGGACGCCAGCCGAATTGTTGGATCCAGCGCACAGGCTCATAGATAAACGTAGAAAGCACATAGAGATAATCTGCATTGTTAATCGAATAGCGCTGGTGAATTGCATTCATTCGCTCTAAAAATGCTTGGCCACGAGGATGGTGATAGCCCCACTTGAACAGTTCTGAAACAACAATGCCAGTATCGTCATATCGCTTTTGAGTGTGGTTGCGAAATTCACCCGTATGATCTAATAGCTTGGCGATTGAAGGTACGCAGAATGTTCGCAGTAAAGCTAGCTCTAGGGCACGGGTCATATCCCACGGAAATTCGTAGCCCGCGAGCAGATGGCAAATGGCGATCGCCTCTTTTTGCGCGTCCAACTGCTCGATCTTCCTGGCTATAGCGTATCGATCTTTCATGATTCTCAACTTGGGGCCTTTGGCAGCTAGCGTAGCAAAGTCACTCCCTTTGGTAGAGTTTTGAAGTAACTGACTAAAGCTACAAATAGTAGTACATATTTATTAATTAAGCCAAGATGACTATTCAAGACTTACGTAAGAATAATACGATGGCTCACCTTCTAGATGCGTTGGATGAAGGGACTGATATTGGCCACTATGGGCGGCTGACCCTAGCGATGGTAGGACAGTATTTCGCCGATGAAGAAGCGCTAGTATCCCAGCTACAGAAGGATAAAGACTTCAGCGAGGAAGAAGCTAGATCGCTGTATCAACAGGTCGCCAGCAAGCAATACAGCCCGCCGAGCCGAGAGAGCATATTGGAATGGCAGTCTAAACAAGACTTTCAAATTTGCCCCGATCCTGAAGATCCAGATGCGGGGAATGTGTATCAAGATCTTACTTTTCCTCAAAGCGTTTATGAAAGTATCTCTGAGTACAACGAAGAGAAAAGCTAGATATTTCCCTTTCATTCTCTAGGCAATCCATGACCCGCTCATCTATTCAACACTATTTAGTCACTGCGAAGCAGATGCAGCGTATTGAGCAGCGAATCTTTGACAGTGGAATGCCTGTCGAAGCGATGATGGAGAAAGTTTCGCAAAAGGTTACTCAGGCCTTAGTTGAATGGCTAGGACAAGATCGGGGGCCAGTAGGTGTCTTAGCAGGGCCAGGTCATAATGGCGGTGATGCGCTAGTCGTGGCACGAGAGCTACACTTTCGAGGTTATGAGGTGCAGGTTTATCAGCCATTTTCTCACCTAAAGCCGCTTACAAAACAGCACGCTCGCTATGCTAAGAGCTTAGGTATCGCTTTTGTAGAGTCGGTGCAAGACTTAGCCTGCAATGCGATTGTTGATGGCTGGTTTGGCTTTGGGCTGACGCGCTCAATTGAAGGTGCTTTGGCCACCGATATCGCCACGCTTAATCAACAAAACATTCCAGTTTTTAGCATTGATTTACCTTCTGGTATTCATACCGATACGGGAGAAGTGATGGGCGAAGCTATCCAGGCAAGCCACACTGCTTGTCTGGGTCTATGGAAAAGAGGATTTATGCAAGCGCAGGCACTGACCTATTTGGGTGAGTGTGAGCTGATTGATTTTGATATTCCACTTTTAGATGTCTCAGCAGTGCTAGGTGAGCGGCCTATCGTTCAGCGACTGACAGCCGAGCAGGCGATCACCCACCTTCCACTCAATCGCTCGGTGACAGCGCATAAGTATACGGCTGGTCATCTGCTACTAGTGGCCGGTTCTCATACCTACGCTGGGGCGGCGCTACTATCTGGGCTAGGTGCTGTCGCCAGCGGCGTTGGTATGCTGACAGTCGCTGTTCCAGAGTCTATCCGTTTAGCACTATTGCCGCAGCTACCTGGCGCTTTGCTGATCGGATGCCCAGAAACGGACAAAGGGGCGATCGCTTGCTTCCCAGAAAGCTTCGAGATAGATAAATATGATGCGATCGCCTTTGGCCCTGGGCTGACGCCAACTGTACCAGCGCTACTAGAAACAGTACTATCCGCCGACTGTCCATTGCTTTTAGATGCCGATGGGCTTAATTTGCTTGCTCAAGATGCGCCAATCAAAAAGCTGCAATCTAGATCGATGCCGACGATTTTGACCCCTCATACTGGAGAATTCAAACGCTTGTTTCCAGAGGCGATAGATGCTGATATGCCGGGCGATGTTGTTCATCAGGCTTCGAAAGATAGTGGCGCAGTCATTTTGCTAAAAGGCCCTAGAAGTGCGATCGCCACGCCCGATCGGTTATGGTTCAATCCACATAGCACCCCCGCATTAGCCAGAGGTGGTAGCGGTGATGTCTTAACTGGGCTGATGGGAGGACTTGTAGCCAGCGTTGCCAAAGCAGGATCAAATGACAGACCAATGACTGAAGGCCAGACACTGACTTCGGACACTGTAAACGCTGTTGTGAGTGCGGTATGGTGGCATTCGCAAGCAGCCATCTATGCCGCGAAAGGACGCACTGTCTTAGGCGTCGACCCGCTACAGCTTGCGCAAAGTCTTAATCTAGCTTTGTCAGAAACTACTCTTTAGCTGCTCCCTTGCGTCGAAAGGTCAGCCAGGTACGCCAGCTTAGCAGGCACAGCATCAATAGCGTTAGCGGCACAACAATTAGGTTGATCGAACCTGTCCAGATAGAATCCGGGTCCGCCGCATTAGCAACTAGATAGCCTACGTACAGTACGTAGTAGCTTAGTAGCAAAATGCCTTCTCGCCTGGAGACCTGGTTATCAGTGAAAAAGATTGGCAAGCACATGATCGCTACTGCCAGCATAACCGGAATATCAAACCTTTGAGCTGAATTGGAGATGTGAATTCCAGTTTCTGAGACAGCGCTGGTAAGTCCTAAGACCACCAAAATATTGAAGATATTACTGCCAATAACGTTACCTACGGCCAAGTCACGCTCCCCTCTAAAGGTAGCCATCACGGAGGTCGCTAGCTCTGGCAAAGAAGTCCCAAAAGCAATGATGGTCAGACCGATAATCAGTGGACTAGCCCCTAGAAAAGTCGCAATGCTCACAGCGCTCCCGACTAGCCAGCGAGAGCCGGCAACCAACATAGCCATACCAAGGAAAAACAGAAGCGCGCTCAGGCTAGTCTCTTTGAGAGAAAGCGATCGCGCTCCAAACTGTTCATACTCATCTTGAATAACAGGATTCTTTTCTTTTCGGCTTTGCACCAGCAAGAAGAGAGTATAGGCTATTCCCCCAATGAACAAAACTAGGCCGTCGGAGCGATCAAGCTGATTATCCAAACCGAAGAACATCAGTAGCGCCGACACGCCAATCATGATTGGCACATCTAGCCGTACTAGCTGCTGCGCAACAATCAAAGGAGCGATCACTGCCGAAATTCCCAATATCAGTAGCACATTGCAGATATTGCTACCGACCACATTCCCTAGAGCGATATCCGCTTGCCCATTGAGACTCGCGTTTAAACTGACGGCCAGTTCTGGGGCGCTCGTACCAAAAGCCACTACCGTCAAGCCAATGATCAAAGGGGGAACGCCAATTGTGGCAGCTAGCTTAGAAGCACCTCGAATTAAGAACTCTGCGCCCAGTACTAACAGAGCCAGGCCTACTACTAAAGAAACAACCGTAAAAATACTCATAGGTGCCGTAGTTTTCAGAGCCTTTGCTGTTTTGAAGTCAGCGCTATAGCCCTTTCACTTATATCAAATTACCTGTGCATAAGCGATTTAGAATGGCTATTACCATTGTGAAGCATGGCCCTTTACTAGTAACTTCTGCAGACATCTCTAAGCATAGGACATATCCATTCGTGTCTAGTTCTGATCTTGCACCGTGGCGATCGCCGCTTTCTAGAGCCTTGCATCGCAATCGTGCTCAGCCTGTGTGTCGATTCCTTCAGCTCGCAACCATTCGTCCAGAGGGGTCGCCCGCTAATCGTACGGTGGTATTTAGGGGCTTTCGGCAAGAGACAAATCAGCTGATGTTTATTAGCGATCGCCGCAGCGAGAAGATAGTCCAAATTCGGCAGAATCCGAGTGCAGAAGCTTGTTGGTATTTCACTAAAACCCGAGAACAGTTTCGCCTACGCGGTCAGCTAATGATTATCACCGCCGATACAGTAGCAGCCGACCTCGGTGAAACGCGCCGACAGCTCTGGCAGAAGATATCAGACAGCGCTCGACTTCAGTTTGCTTGGCCCACGCCCAAAGCCACTCGCAACCCGGATAGTGACGCCTTTGAAGCGCCGGAGATAGATTCGCGCACCCCCCCAGATACGTTTTGCGTCCTCTTGCTATTACCTGAAGAAGTAGATTATCTCTGTTTGCGTGGAGAGCCCCAAGATCGGATTATCTATCACCTGTCGAAAGAAAGTTGGACGGTCACGTCTGTCAATCCTTAAGCCGCTATTGACTCTTTTGGATAAAAATTGGTTAAAAAACAGAGGTTTGGATAAGAAACAGAGGCCGCGTAGCTACACCGACAGCCTTTCACTCTCCTTATCTAGTAGCACATTATAAGTTTTGGTTAGTGAGTTCTACGTAAGGCTGCTTCTTCATAGGCGGCTCCATAGGCGATAAGGAAGCGAGCGAAGGCTTTGAGCTGCTTTGTCTGCTCTGTAAAAGTAGACAAACTCCCCAATTTTGATGTTTGTGATACAAAACGGAATCCGTATATTTCTAATTCTAAAGTATGACTTGAACTACCCAGTCGTTGCTCATAGCAGAACAGCATAGACAGCCAACCCTCGAATCCGATACCATCGCCTCTGTTGCCCTAATTTCTGAATCTATAAGGATCTTTTCCTATGTCGCGTTCTACTCAATTCTCTAGAAGACAGGTCGTGCGTGGATTGCTAGCAGCCACGGCCTTTAGTGCGACGACCAAACTCAGCGGCTGTTCCCCCTCCTCAGAGGCGGGTGATAACACTGATTCAGCAGCAGGTGAGGGTGGGGAAGAGGTCGTCGTTGGCTTTATCTATGTGGGGCCAAAGGACGACTTTGGCTACAACCAGGCGCATGCGGAAGGTGCACAGGCAATGGCTGCTCTGCCTGGAATCAGGATCATTGAGGAGGAAAACGTTCCTGAGACATCGGCTGTGCTAGAGACTATGCGTAGCATGATCGAAATTGATGGCGCCACGGTCATCTTTCCGACTTCGTTTGGCTACTTTGATCCGTACATGCTAGAGATGGCCGCAGAATTTCCAGAGGTACAATTCTTCCATGCGGGTGGACTCTATCAAGAAGGCGTTCATCCTGACAACGTAGGCAGCTACTTTGGCTATATCGATGAGGCTCAGTATGTTGGCGGTGTCATCGCTGGGCGCATGTCCGAAACCGGACAGTTAGGATTTGTCGCAGCGATTCCGATTCCTCAGGTCCTGCGTAACATCAATAGCTTTACGCTGGGCGCTCAGTCAGTTAATCCAGCGGCGACCACGCAGGTTGTGTTTACAGGTGGCTGGGCGGAACCTGTCAAGGAAGCAGAAGCGACCAATAGTATGGCCGATCAAGGCATTGATGTGATCAGCTGTCATGTTGATAGTCCTAAGGTTGTGATGGAAACAGCCGAAGAGAGAGGGCTATACACGGTGGGCTATCACGCCAATCAGGCGCCGCTTGCGCCTACCGGCTATCTGACTGGGGCCGAGTGGGACTGGGAAAGTATCTACACCTCTTTAGGTCAGCAGTTTGTAGAAGGCAAAACGCTAATGGCAGGAGATATTGAACATGTTCTACGAGGCGGACTAGCTGAAAACTTTTGCAAGCTTTCTCCCTATGGTCCGGCAGTCACCGCAGAAGCGCAAGCAGAGGGCGACGCGGCTAAAGAGGCGCTGATAAATGGTGAACTAGTAATTTATAAAGGTGAATTAGACAGCAACGACGGAAAAGTTATCCTATCGCCTGGTGAAGAGTATAAACAACAGAACATTGAGCTAGAGAAAATGGACTGGCTAATCGAAGGTGTCAAAGGGACTACGGGTAGCTGATGGGTTATTCACCTCCCCCGGCTGCAGAGCAGGCTTCGAGCCTCGCTCCGACTCAGCCTAAAGAACGCTGGTCTCTGCTGCTGCGATCGCTAGAAGCTGTTGTTTTACCGATTGCGGCACTTTTAGTAGCGCTGCTAATTTTTGGTGGATTTTGCGCATTAGCCGGTGCTAATCCTTTGGGTGTCTATGGCTCTATTTACAAAGCTGCTTTTGGTAGCTGGAGCGCTTGGCAAAATACGCTAATTAGAGCTTCGCCGCTGATGTTGACAGCGCTATGTACATTGCTACCTGCCAGGTTAGGTTTGGTGATCATTGGCAACGAAGGAGCGCTAGTAATGGGCGGACTAGGCGCGGTTTTGGTCGGTCTAGGGTTAGGAGATGCGCTGCCTTCTGGGCTAGGGCAGTTGGCGATGGCGATCGCAGGGATGGTATTTGGCGGTGCGTGGATAATGCTAGCAGGCGCTCTACGGCACTATCGCGGAGTGAATGAAACCATCAGCTCTTTGCTGCTGAACTATATCGCGATCGCCTTTCTAAAGCATCTTGTAGAAGGACCCATGCGAGACGCTAACTTTGTTACCAAACCCTCTTCTGCTGAACTCGATCCAACGCTTTGGCTAGGCACGCTACCGGGCACTCGCATTCACTTCGGCTTGCTCTATGGCCTGATTATCTGCATCCTGGCGTATATCTTGATCCAAAGAACCACTTTTGGCTTTGCCACCAGAGTCACGGGTAGTAATATCAGAGCTGCCAAAATCGCCGGCCTCCCGGTCGGTAAACTGACCTTAGCTATTTGTTTTCTAGGCGGTTCAGCGGCGGGCCTTGCGGGCATGATCGAGGTCGCGGCTGTCCAAAAACGAATTAACGAATCTCTAATTTCTAACTATGGCTATGCTGGTATTCTGGTCGCTTTCGTCTCCAGGCAAAACCCGCTAGCAACCATCCTTGTGGCCATACTACTAGGTGGCATTTTAGCTAGCGGCGGCATTTTGCAGCGATCGCACAATCTCCCCGATGCCACCGTCCTTGTCTTCCAAGGCATTGTTTTCTTGTGCGTTCTTTTTAGCGATTCCCTTTACGGAAAAATTCCCTACTTACAAGAAGGGACAAAATAAAACAATTGATCGTTCGCCTCTATGTACATTCTTCTTCCTTTCTAAATGTCTCCTATTCTTACTCTCTTACTTGGTATTTTCGCTGGCACCCTACGCGGCAGTGCGCCATTCCTCTTCGTTAGTTTAGGAGAGTGCATCACAGAAAAAAGCGGTAAAATCAATCTTGGCTTAGAAGGCACCCTGCTGATGGGTGCAATGTCTGCTTATGGCGTTTCCTATCTCAGCGCGCCTACGGTAGGAGAGTTTTGGGCACCTTGGTTAGGGGTGATCGCAGCAGGAATCTCCGGGATGCTGTTGGGCGCAGTTCACGGCTGGCTTTCGCAACAGCGGCGAGTTAATGACGTTGCCACGGGCATTGCCATGATTATTTTAGGGAGCGGGCTAGCCTTCTTTTTGGGTAAACCGTTTATTCAACCGCAGGCACCACAACTCTTTACGTTTGATTTAGGCGGATGGAGCGAGTCGTCTCAAATTCAGTCGGCGCTCAAAATTAGTCCGTTATTCTTGATCGGAATTGCGATCGCCCCTTGCTTGCATTGGCTGTTTCGCGCTACCCGCTGGGGCCTCTATATTCGAGCGGTTGGCGATAGCCCACAGGCTGCCTTGGCGATGGGCATTTCTCCTTTTAAAGTACGGATGCTTAGCATTATGGCGGGTAGCTTTCTAGCTGGTATTGGTGGTGCTTGTCTCTCCCTCTACTATCCGGGCGTATGGACCGAGCGCATCTCTAGCGGCCAGGGGCTGATGGCCGTAGCCTTAGTGATCTTTGCTCGATGGAATCCTATTCAGTGTCTGTGGGCATCACTGCTATTTGGCGGCGCGCAAGCGATTGGCCCAGCCTTTCAGTCTGTTGGTATAGATAGCTATTACTACCTTTTTAACGCGGCTCCATATGTGCTGACATTGTTAATTATGATCATCACCTGCTCCCCCCAAAAGACGCTTGTCGGTTCACCTGGTGCATTGGGAATGGAGAACGATAATTGACTATGCACAAAGCAAATACAGAAAGTGTGAGAGGCAAAAGCAAGTGATGGGTAAAGAGAAACAATGACCGAAACAGTAAAGCTCGCGGTCAATGGTACGCTGATGCGAGGTCTGGCACTATGCCAAAATCTGTTGGATGTGGGCGCAAGGTTTGACAGAGAATGTCAGACAGAAGCTGCCTATCGGCTATGGACAATAGATGATAACTATCCGGCCATGATCAAAGTCCGTCAAGGCGGAGTAGCTGTAGCTGTTGAAATTTGGGATGTCCCTTTAGCTGGATTGGGAATTGTACTTTCTCAAGAACCTCCTGGACTGGCTATTGGAAAAGTGATGCTAGCTAACGGCGAAGAAGTTCTTGGCGTGATCGCAGAACCGATGACGGTGGAAGGCAAGAAAGAAATTACTGAGTATGGCGGTTGGCGAGCCTATCAAAAAAGTCTTATATCTAGCTCTATTTCTGGCTGATCGGGCTAGCTTTGTTTCAAATCGACTTTGTTTCAGATTGACTTAATTTCCAAAGGGGCACCGTGAACAGTGAAGCTACTTATACCAGCAGCAACAATTGTTGATTGGTGCACTATAAGTATGGGGAGAATGCCGAGTGCGAAATCGCTTATCTCAATGAAAATGGAGGCACTCCGCTTCACAAAGATATAGCAATCTGCTGTAGGCATACATAAAAAGAAGACTATGTACACAGCAGATTGCTATACAACAAAGTATTTGACTTTAGTTGCCTAGGCCTAAAAGCTACTCCTTGTGCAAGATGAGAGCCTTGGCCCGCAGCGTGCAGCTGATGATAGTCACACTTTAACCTACAAGCATTAATGGCCGGCCATCCTTTGGCCAATCACTGTAAGATCGGCGGTAGCGATCGCACTTTCATAAGTGAATTTCCCCTCGCTAATCACTAGGATGCGATCACATAGTTCCAATAGCTCATCTAAATCTTCGCTAACTAGCAGGACTGCCACCCCGCGATCACGAGCTGCTTTAATTTCGTTGTGAATAAACTCCACTGCTGAGAAGTCCAGACCAAAGCAAGGATTTGCCGCAATTAACAGCTGAACTGACGCTGACGAGAGTTCTCTAGCTAGTACCGTTCGCTGAATGTTGCCACCAGAAAGATTGTTGATTGGCGTCTCGACAGAAGGCGTCTTGACAGAGAAAGCTTGAACAAGTCCTTTGGCCATATTTCGAATTTCTTTGAGAACTAGCCACCACTGCCATCGGGCTTGCGGAGTTTGATCGAAGGTTCTTAGCGATATATTTTCAGCTACGCTCATTCCAGGCGCACAGGCATTCTTCAAAGGCTCTTCAGGAAGCGCATAAACCTGATGTCGAAACATCTCAGCTCGAGTTGCTTTATAGGATTCACCGTTTACGTAGATAGTGCCCTCGGTCGGCGAGCGTTGCCCGGAGAGCACTTCGACTAGCTCTTTTTGACCATTGCCAGAGACGCCTGCAATCCCCACAACCTCACCGCTATCGACTGTTAGGCTGACGCCGTCTACAGCGACCAATCCATTGTCTCGGTGGGCTTTAATACCCTTAAACGATAGGGTAGGCACATCTGCTGACTTGGGATTTAGGGACGGATCATAGGAAGAATTAGGAGCGGAAGAATGAGGAGGAATAGCAGGCGTCACACGAATAGAACTCTGAGCGCTGGTACTCTCTGTAGAGTGAGTGGAAAGGCGATCGCTGTTAGAAGTTTTTGCTGGAGACTCTTCTGCCACTGCTTGAGGGGTTTTAGCTCCGCCTAGCATCATTCTCGACATATCTGCAACTGAAAGTTCGCTGACCTGACCTTGACCGACTCGCTCGCCTTTACGCAAGATAGTCACTTCATCGGCAAACGACAGCACTTCTTTGAATTTATGAGTAATCAGTAGAATGCTGAGCTTACCTTTGAGTACTTCTTGGCGCAACAGGCCTAATACCTCACCCGCTTCAGCAGGCGTTAGTACAGAGGTTGGCTCGTCTAGTATAAGAATACGGTGTTTGAGATAGAGCTGTTTAAGAATCTCCAATTTTTGCTTTTGTCCTGCCGCTAACTGAGCAACTGGCGTTTGAAGATCTATTTGGAAAGGAGATTGTTCTATAAAGGTCTGCAGCGCCGAAAGTTCTTTCTTCCAATCTAGAAAAAGCGGTGTGTTGTAGCGTGAAAGCACTAGATTTTCAGCGACGCTCATAGACGGAACAGAAGTAAAGTGCTGGTAAACCATTCCAATGCCATAGGCATGAGCATCTTTTGGACTTTTGATGACCTTAGCTTGTTCGCCGATGTATACTTCCCCGGCAGTCGGCTGGTGAAAGCCCATGATGCACTTTACCAAGGTGCTTTTGCCTGCACCATTTTCACCTAAAAGCGCATGAATCGTCCCAGGCTTCAACGACATAGAGACACCATCAAGTGCGACAAAGCGACCGAATCGCTTTGTCATCTCCACTACCTTTAGTACTTGCGCTTGAGTCGCCATTGGTCCTAGGAGTTGACCTGATACCTGCCCTGTGATCGGTTCTGGCGTTTGTTCTGAGATTGCCTTTGTAGATGCCATTGGCTGCCTATCCTTTGAGCGCTTGAATAAGATCGCTAGACTGAGCAACGGCGCCGAAGACTCCGCCCTGCATTTTGATCATCTTAAGCGCAGCCAGATAGTTTCCATAGTCGGTCGCTCCTGTACAGTCAGATAATACAAGGCACTCATACCCGCGATCATTAGCCTCGCGCATAGTTGTATGAACACACACGTCTGTTGTAATGCCCGTAAGAATAAGATTCTGAATCTTCTTGCGGCGCAGCAACAAGTCCAAATCGGTGGCAAAGAAAGCACCTTTCCCTGGTTTATCAATAATGGTTTCGTCTGGTAGAGGAGCTAATTCAGAGATGATTTCCCAACCGGGTTCCCCTCTGACTAAGATACGTCCGCAAGGGCCTAAATCACCAATGCCAGCACCGATTTGCTGCGATCGCCATTGCTTGTTTTCGGGTAGATCAGAGAGATCAGCCCGGTGCCCTTCCCGGGTGTGCATGATCGTATATCCTAGCGGTCTCATTACTTTTAGAAGTTGCTGTAGCGGCTCAATTGGGGCGCGAGTGAGTGAGAGATCGTAGCCCATCTTGTCGACATAGCCACCCTTCCCACAGAAGTCAATCTGCATGTCAATGATTATTAGCGCTGTATTCTCAGCTCGTAAGTCACCATTAAACGGATAGGGATAGGGGTCTGACTTGACGTAGCGTCCCATAGTTAGCAGCCTAGAATGAGCCCTTCAGCGAGCCCTTGACGAACCCTTAAGTAGATACGATCAGCGTAGGGTAATGAACCATCCATAGCATTTTGACAATCGTTGAAACTGTTCACTACGGACGCCTTTGATCCGCAATGATAATATCAGTTCTAAAGAATTTCTCACACAATCAGCTGCCAAAACAAGAGAGTAAAACCCAGTGTGAGGCTATGTTGGGGTATGAGCTTTAGCCAAGACTGACGACCAATCTTTTGGGTTAGGATGATGCTGAGGCAAGCACCTAAAAGTAGAGAAGTTCCCTGTAGAAAGGCGATGACTGCAGGATCTACAATTGCCTGGAAACCAACGATAGGCCATCCGATGGTCGCTCCAAAGACCGAAATCACCTGTCCTCCTTCTGATAAACCTAGCAGTAGATAGTGGGCCAAGCTAGCGAGTAGCACCAGAGGTAGATAGCCATAGGCTAGCGTTAGGAAGTCTCGATTAGCGCCAGTGCCTTGGAAATGAACGCGAATCTTATCAACTAGCAGGGCGATCGCTCCTGGTAAAAACAAGGCAATGCTCGCAGCGATCGCATGTCCTCCAAAATTATTTAGCACAGTCTCATCTCCTAGCACCATTGTCGTTAGTTGAGGCAGCCTATGCAAGAAAACAGCACCCAATAGCAGCAACAGCAGCGCAACCTCATAGCTAGTAGGCTGATGAGTCGTCCACAGCTCGATGCCCGGCGGTCGTAGGTTTAGCGCTACTGACTTGTGCGGACAGGCCTTGAGGCAGGTCATACATAAAACGCAGTTGCGGTTGTCGCTAAGTTGAGCCGGATGAGAATAGACCGGACAGCCCCCTGTGGCTTGGCCTTCGCCTTCCGCCGGACCGCCTTTGTAGCAGTGATAGGTATTGCAGGTAGCTGAACATATCCCCTGCTGAGCGCGCAGCTCGATCATAGAAAGCTTTGCAAACAGGCCATTCATCCCGCCGATTGGACAGAGATAGCGGCACCAGAATCGGCGCTCGAATAGAACAGAACAAACGATGGCGCCAGCGGTAATAATCAACAATAGCCAGCCTGAAAGATAGGCTGTATTTTCTAAATTCCAAAGCTCTTCCCATAGTAAGATCAGCGCAAATCCCCCATAGAGAATCCATCCGCCCCAACGCTCAGCCCAGGTTCTAGGCCAGGCTTTTAGTTGACGCGGCCAGGCTATGAGAGAAAGCTTTTGAACCACTTCTCCGTAGATCATAAAAGGGCAAACTGCGCACCACAATCGACCGACAAAAGGAAAGCCAATCAAGACGAGAGGCCACCACCAGGCCCAGAAGAAATTCAGGGCGAAATTAGTTTGGCGGGCTTGAGGCCCCCACATCAAAACAGCAACGATAATCGGATAAAACCACAGGGTAAACCCATAGTTAATCCGATCTGGCCACCAGGGGCTTAGCAAAAACTGCCGCAGGTTAGGATAACCTTGCAAAAGATCAAACCGAAAGCGTCGCTTTTCATTCTCTTCGGCCCAAAAGACTTCTTCGGTAAGGATATAGCCTTCTGATTGATTCACAGCGCGCTCTACCATGCTCTCTAGCTCGGTGAGATTACCTGGAAAGTCATAGCTTTGCAGCCGTCTGAGTGCAGCCGAGTCAAGCTTGACTTTGCTTCGTTTACGCTGGCGGCATAGGAGCTGAGCAAAATAGGTGACCAGCGCTTCAATATCAGCTTTACGAAGGCGCAGCGGCGGTACTTTTACTTGCAAAGCGCAGCGTTTGGCAACTTCAGGCAGAGCCTTTTCAGCCACGACTAGAATCCAGGCAAAGCTGCGTCGAGAAGCGGCAGGTGCATCGCCTTCCCTTGAAACTGGTCGGTATGAACCGTCTTCTAGTAAAGATAGAATTGGCGCTTTCAGCTTTTCGTCGAGGTCTTGAATGTTGTTGAGTAGCAGGGTGCCTGATCCTAGCCATTCCAGCAGACCAGGCTGGCTATCCCCTCGACCGAAGAGATCTTGCGATCGCAAATTCTCACAGTTAACCTGGATCATCGGCTGCTTTTTATTGGCTGATCCAAAGTGAATGAGAGCAGCTAGATTATCTTTGTTCAGTCCTGGTTCTCCAAAGATCAGCACCGGAGGCCGTCGCTCTTCTGTAGTGCTACTATTGGTACTAAACGCTTCTAGGCTAGTCGCATCTCTGATATTTTGTCTTAGCCGACTCGCGTAGCGGCTACGTCCTACCACACCTCGTTTGACTCTAGTGACCAAGTAGGGTCTGAGCGCTTGCTGACGTTCTTGCTCATAGGCCAACTGTTCTGAAACATCTTCTAAACATGCTGCTAGAAGTTTTGATAGTTCCCCATTGAGTTCAGGGTAGTCCTGAGCTAGCTGCATAAAGCGAGACTTCTCTAACTTCCACAAGAGACAGTCTGTTTGCGAAACAACTGTTTTAGCAGTGGCTATTTCTAACAAAAGAGCCTGCAAGTGCAATACCTCGCCAGGATGCAGCTCTGTGACCGTAGCCTGACTAGCGCGGCGAGTTCGATAGCTTTCAAGCTGACCCGCTCTTAGAATGTAGAGCGCATCAGGCTTAGTGTCTTCTAAGATAAGACGACGATTGGCAGCAAACGGTACTTTGTAAAGGCAAGGGGCGATCGCCTCTATCAACGCTGGCGACAGATCACGGAAGATAGTCTCTGTTCGCAGCCATTCAATCTCTTCTGATGAAAGCCCTAGCTCAAATGATGATTCCGAGTTGTCGAGGGGTGAAGCAGAAGAACTATCCATAAGTATCAGAACCCCTTCCTAAATAATTCTTTCATCAGAATTTACCGTAGAACAAAAGCTGCAGCTGCAGAGCGTATGGTCAGGCGTTAGTTCTTCTTTAGAGGATACGTTCATATGCCCCAAGGAAGAATTAGCTAACATAAATATTAAATATCTCCATAGCTCTCATCCCCATAGTCCTCAAGATAGTCCTCAAAAGTAGTTGAGCAATATCTCTAGTCCAAGGTCTAAGCTAAGGTGGACTAGAGATAACCAAAACGCCAGCAATCGATCCCATGATGCTAAGGACTCTACTTTCCTTTTTATTTCTATGTCTTTGATCACCGTTCGCCCTGAAGGTCTATATTGCGAAGTTGGAAACTTTTATATAGACCCTTGGAAACCGGTTGATACGGCTTTGATTACCCATGCCCATGCCGATCACGCCTATACCGGGCACCAAACGTACTATGCAACTGCTATTTCTGAAGGCATTTTGCGTAGGCGCCTGGGTAAAGATATCAACCTTTGTGGTGTGAACTACGGGCACAGAATTAAGATTGGCCCAACCTGGGTGTCGTTTCATTCTGCAGGTCATGTTCTAGGCTCTGCCCAAGTTCGGGTTGAATACAAAGATGAAGTCTGGGTAGCTTCTGGCGATTATAAGCGCGGCATAGACCCTTCGTGCGATCCGTTTGAGGTAGTTGAGTGTGATACTTTCATTACAGAAGCCACCTTTGGTTTACCCATTTATCACTGGGACAGTGGCGAAATCACGACAGAACAAATCTATCGATGGTGGCAGAGTGATTTGACCCGGCCTTCTCTTTTGTTCTGCTACGCTTTTGGAAAATCGCAAAGGGTTCTCGCTGAACTCACTAAGTTTACAGATCGACCTGTTTACTTACATGGTGCAGTTCACAACCTCACTGAAATTTATCGAGAAGTTGGGATTGATATGGTTCCAACAATTCCTGTCTCTTCAATGGAGAAGAGCTACAAATTCATTGGCGACTTAGTGATTGCGCCCCCTTCTGGTCATCGCTCTACCTGGATGAAAAGATTTAAACAGCCTCAAACTGCCTTTGCTTCCGGCTGGATGGCTGTGCGCGGTAATCGCAGAAGACGAGGCTACGAACGTGGATTCGTACTTTCCGATCACGCTGACTGGCCTGGTCTGATTCAAACGATAGAACAGACCAAAGCCAAAACGGTTTATGTCACCCACGGACAAAATGACGTGTTGGCAAGGTATCTAGTGGAGAAGAAGGCTATTCAGGCAAGCCCTTTAGAAACCTTATTTGAAGGTGAGAAAGGGGATAGTGTAGACGTATGAGAAGAAGGCCTTAATCCCCTCCGTGACCAACAGTGCGACCCTAGGCAGATGACGAAAGATTCTACCCAACCTAGAATAGCAAATGGCTTCTACTCGATAGAAAGGCCACACAAAAGACTGCACAAGAGCAAAGCATGACGTTAGTTTTTTCGCTTCTAGGTGGGCTGTTGATAGCAGCGGTTGTGCAGCTTGTGTTTGCTAATTTAGGTATAGCGCTCGGACTGACGCTACTCGACTTTTCTCCTAAGGATTCATTGTCGCCTATAGCTACCCCCTTGGAGACTAGTGACTCAGAAACTAGTGAGGAAAACGACGGATCTCAGCTCGATCAATCACAAGCTGCCGAGGATAGCTTGTCACTGCCAGTTACACACTTTTTGGGATTTGGGGTGGCGATCGGGCTATCAACCGTCATTTTTATCGGGACGCTGCTATCTGTAGAATTTAGCGGCCTTCTAGAGCCGCGCAGAGGTATTATCTTTGGTCTTATCTTTTGGTCAACCTATTGGCTACTGTTTATATGGCTGTGTTCTACAACGATTACAGGTATTACAGATTCTTTGATTGGGGGTGCGATCGCCAGCGGCAAACAGCTCATCTCTACGATCAAGCACTCGGTTGGAGAGCCCGATGGCTTACCGAATAGCGCTGTAGAACAGCAAAGTACTATCAAAGAACTAACCGCAGAAGTTTCTAAACTTGCAAGCACGCAGGATAAAATTCCTCAGCTGCTATCTAGTCAAAAAGATGAAATACTATCCCAGCTCAACACCGTTATTGAAGAGAAATTAGAGAGAACTTTAGATGAAGAAACAACTAAAACGGAACGGTTTTCTGAAGAGAGATTGAACTGGCAGCGGCCCTCTAAGTTAGACAGAACAGAAGTTACCGTTGCCGAAACTGACCAGTCCTCAACCCCCGAAGTCACAATTTCAACGACTTCGCCCAGTTTGCTCTCGCAGCTAGATCTGCCTAGCTGGCAGCAAGTTGCCAAAAGCGTTATTAACCAGGTAGATCTATCAAACTGGGATGTTGAAAGATTAATACAACAGCTCTCTGTAGATCCGTCTGCGGATCTGCTAGAAGAAGACTTACTAAAGACAAACTCGCTGCAGAAGACATACACAGCTAGTCAACTGCTAGGGTCTGCAACTGCACTTTTGCCGAATATCACCAGCCAAACCGGACCATTAGAGTCATCGTCAGGTTTACCAAAATACAATGATTCTGCATCTCAATCTACCGAACAGTCGCCTGAAGATCGAAGTTCAGCTATCCAAACCATTCAGACGAAACTAGAAGACTACTGTCGATACACTAGCCTCAAACTGCTAACACCGCAAAAACTCTCTGAGAAAGTAGAGTTACAGCTTCAAGCACATAATTTATCAGCAGAACAAATTTGTACCAGTCGGCAAAAGCTTAGCATCGCTAGTATAGAAGCTGTGCTGCTAAATCGCCAAAAGCTGCCTTTGGAGAATGAGCAACAGCTTGTACAAGCGCTCAAGCTAGCATGGCCCTCTGTTCCTTCAGGTACGGGGTTAGAAACGAAGCTAAAAACTGAAACGAAGCCAAAAACTGAGCAGTCATCAGCCCCATCAGAAGATAGTGGGCCTGAGCTGTCTGTTCGTTGGGCTGCTGATAGAGCCTATCAAACCGTAGAGCAGCATTTGCACTCAGTTGATTGGGGTGCTGTTTCCTTAGAAGATATCAAACCTGAAGTCATTAAGGTACTAGATCAATTAGAAAGAGAAGGCTCGTTTGGCGCGATAGATTGGCAACAACTCGTCTCGCGAATTCAAATTCATTATGACTTACAAGAGGAGTTCGCAGAGTGGCTAAGAACCGTTTTTATTCGTAAGTTCCAATCAACCCGTCCAGCTGTGATCCAAACAGCAAAAGAGCTCTCGCATCATTTTTCCGATCGAATTGCTGAGTATCTAGAGCATAGAGAGAAGTCCAAATTACAGCCAGCAGAAGCAACCGAAGCACTTAGCCAGATGGTTGGTAGTGTGATCGCCTCCCTTGCTCGTCCCTCTCAGCTAGGGGATCTAATCGGCCATGATATTTCTCTTAACGAAGGACTTTGGGATAGGGCTAGATGGCAGCAGGCGCTAGAGAGTCGAAAAGATATGACTGAAGAGGAAATTCAACGGGTCATAGAATGGGGAGAGCGAGTCTGGCAGCCCAAAGCTGAACAAGTTAGCCACTGGCTGCAAGCGGTGCAATCCGAGGTGAGTAAGCATCTAAGCTTACCGAAAGAAAACCTGTTAGAGAACGCAAGTAGGGAAATTAATCAACAGGTTGAAAGCACGCAAACCGCCCTCTCTTCTCAGATTGCAGCTGTTAAGGAAGAAGTTAAGTCTCAAGTGACTTCTGTGCAAGAAGAAATACAGACGCAAGTGGACAATGGACGAAAGCAAATTGCGATCGCCGCTTGGTGGCTCTTCATTGCCTTTGTCTGGTCAGGTAGCGCCGCTGCAGGAGCAGGTTGGCTAGCGACGAACTACTAACAATCGTCTAGAAGACTGCCTGTTTCTAATAGATTTTGAGCAGCTCACCGTGCTTGTCTGAGCGGTGGTTGTTTGAGCGTGAGTCCTTTAGCAAAAACCCAATGTAAGACCTTCACCTCAGAGCAGACACTCTAGAGCACCGCTGCATTGCAAAGCACCAGTGTCATACAGTGAGGGTTTGATCCAAAGCTGATCTAGTCCCAGATCAGCTGGATAGAGAAACTGCCGGGCGTTCTGCAGTCGTCGCTCAAATGGTTCTTCTGATCGATCGTGCCACTGTTCCTATACTCTTTAATATAGACGCTACTGATGAGGTTTCTCTGTGAAACTTGCCGCGATTGACATTGGTACCAACTCTATCCACATGATTGTGGTCAACGTACTACAAAAGCGCAATTTTGAGGTGATTGAACGAGTCAAAGAAATGGCCAAGCTCGGAGTTGGCGTTTTTTCTAACAATCGTCTGAGCGATCGTGCTTATCAAGTTGGGATCGATACCATCGAACGCTATGTACAGCTCGCCGATCGATTGGGTGTCGATGACATCATCACTGTCGCTACTAGTGCCACCCGTGAGGCTGAAAACGGTGAAAGCTTTCTCAATGAAGTGATTCGCCGCACCAAAATTGAGCCGCGGATTATTTCGGGGAAGGAAGAGGCGCGAATGATTTTCTTGGCAGCAAGAAATGCGATCGCTCTAGAGGAAGAAGAAAACGCCCTAGTCATCGATATTGGCGGTGGCAGCACCGAAACCGTCGTCGGCAATCGCACAGACATTCTGTTCGGTACCAGCGTGAAGCTCGGCGTGATCAGACTGCTCGATATGTTTGAAGACAAAGACAACACCATCGGAGAAGAAGCTCGTGGCGTTCTAGAATCACATATTCGCGTTCTTGCAAAAGATGCGATCGCCCAGGCTAAAAAAATAGGATTCACTCGCGTCATCGGGACTTCAGGGACCAACCGTACCCTGGGCGAAGCCGCATACATAGCCAGACATAACACCGAGCTGCAATCAGTCAATGCCGAAGTTGTCCAGCTCGAAGACCTCGAAGCACTAACCCGAAAGCTAGTCAAGCTCAATGCGGACAAACGCGAAAAGATCGACGGCATCAGCAGTAAGCGTAGTGACGCTATTCATCTTGGTGGTATTTTACTTACGCAGCTACTCAAGATGGCAGATGTCCAGGAAATGACCCTGTGCGACGCGTCTTTGCGCGAAGGCATGATTCTTGACTATATCGACCGCCACGGCAAAAACGTCGCCGACTTTCATGTTCAAAGCGATTTGCGTCATCGCAAAGCGGCTCAGTTGGTTCAAAGATATGGATCAGACTGGGAAAGCAATCGTCACATCGCAAATCTTGCCCTGCAGCTTTTTGAGCAAACGCGATCGCTCCACCAGCTCAGCACGTTAGAGAAAGATGTTTTAGAATACGCCGCTCTCCTTCACGACATTGGCCAGTATCTATCTTTTAAGAGCTACCACAAAAGTTCTCGCTACATTCTCAAAAGAGCCGATCCGCGCGGCTTTACCGATGAAGAGATGGTCTTGATTGGTCACGTCATTCGCTACCATCGCAAAGCTCGGCCCAAGAAAAAACATGGTCAGTTTAAGCGACTATCCGATCATCAACAGCGTGTTGTGTGGGTGCTCGCGGGCCTGCTGAGAATTGCAGTGAACTTGAACAGAACTAAAGATCAGCAGATTGAAACACTCTCTTGTAATTTCTCGGATAAAACGATTGAAATATCTGTGTCAGGGCAGGGGAACTTGGATGTCGGTATCTGGGCTGCGCTGGGCGAGCGACATATTCTAGAGAAAGCGCTAGAACGAAATGTTAAGATTACAGCCTATACATAGACAAACAGTCCTCTCTTTTCGATTAACAGATGCGTATATACCTTACACACTGTTCCAAAGAAAAAGAACCTCACCTCAAAGGGACTGACATTCGCGTTACACCAGATAAACTGTATACCAGTCAGGACATTCAAAATTTTATCCAAAGGTGCCAAGCAAAAAAAGTAAATTGGGGTATTCTGTCGGATCTCTATGGCGTGTACCTGCCCGAAGAAGTTCACACTTGGTATGACAAGCCTCCCGACACGGTGACACCAGAAGAAGAAAAGCTTGTCCTCCAAGACTTCGAGCATAAGTTGAGCGCGTATGACGAAATCCTGTTCTTTGTGAGGCTAGAAACCTTTCATCCTTTCTATGAAAGGGTTTTGAGAAAAACGGCTCTTGCTGGTAAGGTTCAGCTTTTTGACGATATTAGTTGTATTGAATAGTCGCGATCGCAACTCTTACCCTTCATCAGCTTTCAGGACGTTGAATAATACCTAGCAGCACTGACAGCAGCTTCTCAAGCTCTAGTGGAATGCTATAGAGCTTTGTATCTTGTAAAATTTTTCGTTCAGCGCGAAAAAACTGACCAAATCGCCAGCTATCGCCCGTCGTTACTGCGCCATAGATAATCGGGGTATCTTGCTGCGTCCACTGATCCAATGCAATTAGCTCTGCACCAAGTTGTGTGAATCCTCTTCCCAAATCGGCATTTTTAGCTTCTATCACCAACAAATTCTGCGGACTCGGAATATAGTAATCCAGCGTCCCTTTGAGCTGAGGGCTGACCTCTACTCGATACTCAATCTTCAGCTCTTGCTCAATATGGCCACAGACTGCAAATAAAATTGGCGCAATCAATGCTTCTCGCCGTGCCATCTCACTCATCAAATTAGTCACTTTCAGAGCTGTTTGCAGCCGATTGTGTAGTTCATCTTTGAAGTCAATTGGTTGGGAAGTTTGCGGTAGTTCTAAAGCGGTTCGTTCAAACCCACAGCCTAGTTCAGCGAATACATCTTCCGCATCAAAGGTCAGCTCAAAATATTTACTGAAGGTGTAGCTAGCTTGCGGCTCTAGAATGCGAGGACGATTCATAGCCTTAACCTGAAGCAAGGGGTGTGACGTCAATAGCTACCATAGCGTTAAACGTCGCGGGAATGGCGACTTTAGAGCCCAAAGAGAAGGGCGATCGCACTTAGAAGTCCTTTGGCTGCGGTCGCTAGTTTTGTCGTTTGGTCAAGCCCTAAGGTGATGCCTTTGAGTGCGTTGAGCGATCGCTTTGCCGCCTGCTTCATCGGCCCATCTGTCGGTGACTGCCCTGCCTTTGCGATCTCTGCGACTTCTACTAGGGCATCTGTTTTTTCTTCTTCGCTGAGGGCTGGCTCTGATTCAATCGCCGCCTGTAGCTGGGCTAACAGATTCTTTAGCTGAGCCTGAGTCTCGGTCTCTCCTAATTGGTTGATTTGGTTAGAAACTTGGTTACTGTCTCCTAGCGTCACCGCCGACTGGTTCACGTTTCCATGAATGTTAATTCTTTGACTATGATCGTTGCCTGTCATCACTTCAGTCCTATTTTCAAAATTTACGCTTTTTTCCGCCAGCAAAAAAGCTAGCTTTTCAAACTTGGGCGCACTTGCTAATCGCTCTCTTTCTATACCTGCCTTCAATCCCTTTTGATAGCCATCATCCCAGTTGCGTTCTAGGTCAGCTTTATCAGTGTCTTCTGAGACCTGTAAAGTAAGCACTACGTCTTCGCCCTGCTTCTCGATACGCTTGATCGAGTCTTCAGTAATATCAGGGCTCTGTTCCATGATGCTTTGAAAGGCTGATCTAAACGCGATTGGATCGATACCGTTGCGAATCAAAATCTGCACCTCGTCCATCATTTCTTTAAACAATTTCTCGAAGTCGCCCGGTTGAAAGTCTTTGTCAGGGTTGTGGGGACGACGCTCTCTATTCCCTCGCGCGTCTGGCGTCTCTCGTAAAAAAACATACTGACAGTCGATGTTCTTGAGCGCGGTCGTGCTATCAATATTCCACGCTTCCAGTGTCGCTCCGGTTAAGCAAGCGCCGGTAAAATCAGCGTTAATCGCCTGTACTTCCGTCAGGATGGCATTTTTCAGCATAGCCCCTGTCAGCAGTGCATCGCTAAGGATAGCGCGAGTTAGATTCGCTTCTTCTAGTGTGACGCCGCTAAGGTCGGCACCGCGTAAGTTAGCCTCAGAAAAATCTTGCTTGTAGCCCTTTTCAGGCACTGTTGACAGCGTCCGCACCCGTTTGTCTTGCAATATCGAAAAGCCCAAACGAGCCCGGTTGAGCTTTTTGGCATCTTTCCAACAAATGTGAGTAAAGACTGTTGCTTGCTGGCGGGAGTTAGGAAAGTTGGCACTTTTTAGACAAGCGCCAGAGAAAGTAGCCCCAGTTAGGTTCGCGCCGCAAAAAGAAGTCCCACCTACTGCTGCTAGCACCAGTCCAAACCCTCGAACCAGCTCAAACTTTTTATCCTCTTTTAGCACTCGCCAGCCGACATAAAGACTCAGCAATAAGCCTGCGCCTGCGCCTGCGACTGCGACTGCGACTGCGCCTGCGCCTGCGCCTGCGACTGCGCCTGCGCCTGCGCCTGCGCCTGCGCCTGCGCCTGCGACTGCGACTGCGACTGCGCCTGCGCCTGCGAACGCGCCTGCGCCTGCGACTGCGACTGCGACTGCGACTGCGACTGCGCCTGCGCCTGCGCCTGCGCCTGCGACTGCGACTGCGCCTGCGATTGCGCCTGCGCCTGCGCCTGCGACTGCGCCTGCGCCTGCGAACGCGCCTGCGCCTGCGCCTGCGCCTGCGCCTGCGCCTGCGACTGCGACTGCGCCTGCGCCTGCGACTGCGACTGCGACTGCGAATGCAATCAAGATCGAGCCGAAGGCTCGAATGCTAAATCCTTGAAACGCGATCGCCGCATAGGTAACGACTGTCAAGAATAGATAAACACTAAATGCAACCATGCCCTCGGTAGAGCCATCTATAAAAATAGTCGCAAATGCACCCACAAAGCCTTGTAAGACACCTGCTATCCCCGCTAAAACAATCACTAATAGCAGTTGCACCACCATCCATCGCCGCTGCAAACCCGCCTGCGCCTGAGTAAAATTCACGCCTCGCAAGGTCGCATTCGTAAACGTCGCACTCCGAATATCCGCTCCGCTAAAATCTGCTCCCGTCAGGTCTCGTCCCCGAAAGTTTGCCCCTCGCAGGTTCGCATTGCGAAAGTCACGCTCTCCGGCGGCATAGCAACGTAATACCTCCTTAGCATTCACAGCCCTTGCCTTCTCTCGCTGCCCATTATTACTGTCCTGACTTGCGCCGACATCTTGCTAAACAGTAAACGGCATCAGCTCAGGCAATGTAAGCGTAAGACATTGATTGTATAGCTATCTCACTAACCGTACTGCGACACCCTCAATATCTAGTTTCTGCCATTGGCGGTCTGTAGTGACGATAGGTTTCTTAAGATATTTCCCCAAAGCAATACACAGTCTATCGCCCAGGGATAAGCCTAATGGTTTCGTTGCCAGCCTGAGAACGCCTGCGGTGATCGCCTGCTCTTCACAGACTGCAACAACCTTTAAATTTAGCGCCTCGATTAGCTCCACAGTCAATGCTTTCGAAAGCCCCTTTTCCATAAGCTTCGCAACAACCTCCGATAAGTTAGCGGCGCTGATAGCAGCATTGTTCAGATATTGCTCAACTGTTTCAGCACCGGGCTCCTCGTTAATAAAAGCAAGCACTGCTGAAGCATCTAGTACAACCTTACTCACTTTCAGATTCCTGCCGCCGATCTTTGATTAGTTCATCCGCGATGGAATATCCTGGCGCAATAGACTGTCTAAGTGCTGTTCTAACTTTATTGAGTACTGTAGTCCGCTCAGTCGCAGCATCACTTTTTGCAGCTCGCTGACTTAAAATCAGTACAACCTCATACTCACCAGCCGGAACGTTTTCAGGCAATTGCATCAAAAGCCTGCCGTCATCTCCGACGCTCACCCTTGTTTCAATAGTCTGCACAATTCTGACCTCTAACTCGATCTGATTACTTCGATATTATGAGCGATCACGCTACGCCATCTCATAAGCCAACATCGTGCTATTTCCAAATGGCATCCGCTCTGCCAGCGCTGAGACATAGTTTGCAGAGCAGTTAACTGCACGTTATCAGTCGCAGCCAGAATCTTGTATCTACCGACTGCACTTTATTCGTCGCAGACAGGAAACATTCAGCAGCGCCCCGAATCAATTTCGCTTCATATAGGACCTGCTCTGCACCACTCTGCATCAATTCCACTCGTATAGCTCAGGTTGATCTCATCAAAAAGATTAAGATCATATCTATACTCTATCAGTCGCCCTTTCCTCAGCTCGATGCAAGCTACTGCTTCTGCTCCCGATCGCTATATCACCCAGAGTTTGGTTCTAGTCGGTGGCGGTCATAGCCATGCGCTCGTCTTACGCAAGATGGCGATGAATCAATGGCCCGCTCACGTTCAGCTCACGCTCATCACCAATCTAACTGACACGCCATACTCGGGTATGCTGCCGTGCCATATTGCAGGCTTGTACGACTTTGACACGGCGCATATTGATTTGCGATCGCTCACTCGCTTTGCCAACTGCCATCTAATTATGGATCAGATGATTGGGCTCGATTCGGCTGGGCAGAAGGTAATCTGCCAGAGTCATCCGCCCATCGCCTACGATACGCTGTCCATCGACACGGGTAGCACACCAACAAAGTCTCAGGTGTCTGGTGCTGACAAATATGCGATTCCAGCTAAGCCCGTGCCCAATCTGTTACAAGCTTGGAAACGCTACTTAGAAGATCTTGAACGTGCGTTGGTACAGAACCCTCAAACAGCAACAACTATCAGTATCGTAGGCGGTGGCGTAGGCGGCGTAGAAATGGCCTTTGCAATGCAAGTACGGCTTCAACAGTTAGTTTCAAACTATAGCCAGGATGCCAGTCAGCAGGTTGCTGTTCATATCTTCCAGCGAGGTAAGCATTTAGCGAAGGGACGTAATCGACTGACCCAGTGGATGGTTGAGCGCCTGTGCCATAACAAAGCAATTCAAGTACATACTCAGGAGACAGTTTGTGAAGTCACAGAAACAGCCGTGCGCTGTGAATCGGGTTTAAAGGTGGAGTGCGATCGCACGTTCTGGGTGACAAATGCTTCTGCGCCTGTTTGGCTGAAAGAAAGCGCCCTGTCACTTACCTCAGACGGCTTCATCGCCGTGAACGACACCCTGCAAACCCTTAGCCATCCCAACATCTTTGCCGCCGGAGATGTCGCTACCATGGTTAACCATAAGCGCCCCAAAGCAGGCGTCTTCGCCGTTCGCCAGGGGCCACCGCTATACGAGAATCTAAAACGTCAAGTGACGAATCGTCCGCTAGCGCCTTTCAAACCCCAAAGCCGCTATCTTAATATTATTGATACTGATACTGATAGATCTATTGCGTCTTGGGGGCCGTTTGCTGTTCATGCAAAATGGTGTCGATCCTGGAAAGATAGCATCGACCAAAAGTTTATGCGTCTGTTTTCTGATTTTCCGGATATGAACAGACGCGATCGCTCTTTTCATATACTTCCTTCATCTTCCCATCGCCTAACCTTAGAACCACTCCCTCAAATGCACTGCGCAGGCTGTGGTTCTAAGGTCGGCAATCAAACTCTCAAACGCGCCTTAAGCCGAGTTCGAGCTAACGCCGCGAACGATACTGACTGGCCCTATCGCAATAACATCTATACGGGGCTAGATCAGCCCGATGATGCCGCCATCATTCAAATTCCATCTGGCAAACTAGCTGTTCACACCGTTGACCAGTTCAGCGCTTTGGTCGACGATCCTTTTGTCTTTGGACAGATATGCGTCAATCACTGCCTCAGCGATCTCTTTGCAATGGGAGCGACTAGTCATAGCGTGCTGGCGATCGCAACCATCCCTTATGGGAACAACAAACAACAAGAAGAAATTCTGTATCAACTGCTCTCTGGCGCTATGCTCGCACTAGCAGAGTCAAAAACTTTTCTCGTAGGTGGTCACACCACAGAAGGAACAGAACTTTCGCTTGGCTTTTCTTGCAACGGCTGGATAGATCCTGAACAGACCTGGAAAAAAGGTGGACTACAGCCAGGTCAGGCCCTGATATTGACCAAGGCGCTAGGTACTGGAGTGCTATTTGCAGCTGATAGTCAGCTAAAGGCAAAGGGACGGTGGATAGAAGCGGCTATCCAAAGTATGTTGCAGTCTAACCGGATGGCAGCTGAGTGTCTGAAGCAGTATGGTGCGACTGCCTGTACAGATGTCACTGGATTTGGATTGGCAGGTCATCTGTTAGAAATGGTACAAGCCTCGCAAGTAGTCGTTGGCTTGAATCTAAACGCAATCAAGCTGTTGTCAGGCACTGAGTACGCTTTGAAAAATGGTATTACAAGTTCGCTCTATCAGCGCAACCTAGAAAACGCACTTTCCGCTATCCAGACTACACAACCTGTTGAACAGACTGCGATACACGCCCCTGATTTTCAAATTCTTTTTGATCCTCAGACTGCTGGTGGGCTGCTTGCTAGCGTTCCGGCCAATAGCGTAGACGAATGCCTAAGCACGCTCCACCGATTAGGGTATAGAGACAGCCGCTATATTGGTAATGTCATGCGAGCCATACGGCCAGAAGAGATTATACCCAGACCGATTGAGATAGTGTCTTCACTGTAGAATGTTTGGACCGAGTTAAGTTTGCTTTCGAGTAAGTTCGTCTTCCTCATATCGCGATGTAAGGATTGATCTATGACAAAGAAGTGGCCCGTGCAATATCCAGACCGAATCCAGCTCTACTCTCTTGGTACGCCAAACGGGCAGAAGGCCGCAGTAGCTTTAGAAGAAATGGCGCTGCCATATGAAGCTCACAGGGTGGACATCATGGAGGGCGACCAGTTCACAGATGAGTTTGTTACTATCAATCCTAACTCTAAGATTCCAGCAATCGTAGATCCGAACGGTCCAAATGGAGAGCCGCTGGCTGTCTTTGAGTCTGGGGCAATTTTGATTTATCTCGCGGAGAAGTCAGGAAAGTGTTTGCCTCCTGATCCAGCAGCTCGCAGTGAATGTTTGCAGTGGCTGTTCTTTCAAGTCGGTGGGGTAGGACCGATGTTTGGTCAGTTCGGTCACTTCTATAAATATGCCAAGGAGAAGATTCCTTATGGTATCGAGCGATATCAGACTGAGGTGAAGCGTTTGTTAGGCGTACTAGAAAAGCGTCTGCAGGAAAGAGATTTTCTAGTCGGAGCAGAGTACACTATCGCTGATATAGCAACTTTCCCTTGGGTGGGGTGTTTGGTCTGGGGCTATAAGGCAGCCGAAATCCTAGAACTAGAGAGTTTTCCGGCTGTGATGGCCTGGTATGACCGCTGCGCTAAGCGACCTGCTTCGGTGCGGGGATTAGAAGTGACCAAATAGCGTCTGCGTTGCGCTAGCCCCTGGAGTCGCGCTGAACATCTTGAGGATCTTCACCGTAGTGAAAGTGAGTGAGAGTCGCGATCGCATTTCTTACTTTCGGACTTTCCTCGCCGTACAGATCAAGCCATTCGTAGAAGGTTAGCTCTGGTTCGAGATAAGCAGCCGGATTGTCTGCTCCTTCAATCATGGTAGAGGCGATCACGTCATAGGCTTCTACCCATGCGGTTGCTAGCTGCTCAGTCCAATCCGCTGCCAAATACTCAGCAAAGGTCTCTATCAGCGCCTGACCGACTAGGGGATAGTGACTTTTGATCGTCCCAACTTCAGCGTGCCTAGCACCTAGACTCTTGAGAGCAGGCTGTAGGATATCGGGGTTACGTAAGTTCTCGATAATAGCAGCTAGCGAAAAAATTAGCTTCTTTTCTTGGATGGTCTGACTAGTTTCTGCGAAAAGAGGCTTTAGTTCTGGATGGTGATGAAAAAGGTTCTGATAGAAGCTTGCAGAAAATTCTATGGCTCGAGGAGAGATCTGCTCGAAGGATTTTTCTAGAAGCGCGACATCCATGAAGTTGCATAGGTAGAATTCGCTTCAAACTACAGTAGGCGATTGAATCAAAGGTGTTGTTTTTGATACGGAATCTAAGTGACAATAGCTACCCGATGCGTTATTTGAATAATTAAAATTTGCTATTCGCAATTACGCCCATCAACAAACTGAAATAGTTGTGCCACTTGACTAGCAGCTATAGCATATTCACCATTGGGTAATAGCAGTCCTTCAATTTCAAAGCGTGCTTACAAACCCCTTGCTGTTATTGGCAAGGGGTTTTCTTCACTTAAACGTCAAAACTCAAACGTCAAATAGGTACTGTGCAGTAACTACTCCTCTGAAGTATCTCCCATTCGCTAATCTGAACTCAACAACTGCCCAACGTCCGTAGTAGTGAATTACGTTTACTAAGTCTCCTGTGCGGAGTCTAATGTCAGGGGTAATTTCGGCGTAGTGTACCGGGTCTCTAACAATTAGGTAACCGTCTGAGTCATTAAGTACAACCATGTGCTTAGTGGCTTTGTACTCTTCCTGGCTAGTAATGTAGTAATCCCCATTAAAGGCATAGCTACTTATAGCGGGGTATGCCTCTGCTGCATTAGTAGTGGTAGTAGTAGCGCCTAAAGCAGTCAATAAACCTATTAGTGCTTGTTTGGCAGTCTTGGTAAATCTCATTTCAGTGAACTCCCATACTGATGGTTTTACCAAGCTTTCCCCTACCCAGAGATTTATTTGATACCGACCAGTACGTGAATATACTTTAGTCGGTATAATTTCTACCTTTGGTATTACCTGAAATTACTTGCGCCTATCATTTGAGTACAACGGGCATATACTCATACATTCGTTACAGCCTAAAGAGAGTGAGTGTCACTTACCTTCGTATGCCCAGCGAAGTTTAAGCCTGCCTCTGTCAGCAGCTACTTTTACCATTTCATTACGATCGTTTTTACGACCAACTTGCGACTACTTTCAATCCGTTATTTGAACAATTAAAAATTGCTATTTGCAACTATGCACATCGACAAAACAAACCTAATCGGTGACAATTGGTGCAAGGACTGTGAGCCCTTTGGGGATGCATTCAAATTCGACTGGTGTTGTGCCAATAATCTCTCCATCTACAACAACTTTTTGAGGAGGCGTGGTGGTGACTTTTATTTTGGGAACGCGCAGACTGAGAATATCTTCGTTTTGCGCCGGTCGTTTGACTAAAGCGGCGGTAAAAAGCTCGGCGATCGCCCCTAACCCCTGCAATCTTGACCCAATGCCTTGAGCCTCAATGGGCGAAAGCCCTAGGGTCACATCTAATAGCCCGTCGTCGCTAATCACCTGACCAAACCCTTGGGCTAACACAGAGGTCGGTGGTGCAGCGTTAGCCACAGTGATTGCATTGCACTCAAACTTGTTGATCTCTGTGTTGATTTCAATTTCCGCCTCGAATGCTTCTTGATCCGCAATTTGTTGCATTCCCGCAACGAGATAGGCTAGCACGCCAAAGCGATTTTTCATTTCTCGATTCGCTCGCTCTACTGTCTCTGCTTCAAATCCAATGCCGCCGAGCAAAACCATCGGCAGTCCGTTGCAAGTAGCTGCGTCCACCTGCTTTGTAGTTCCAACCAAGATCGTTTCGCAAGCGGCTTTGAGATTGGTCGGAATGCCTAGTGCTACAGAAAAAGCATTGGCAGTCCCACGCGGTATCACACCTAGCGGAATGTCGGTTTGCATGACGGCTTCAGCGACGGCAGATACCGTACCATCGCCACCAGATGCGATGACTAGATCAGCGCCGGATGCGATCGCATCACGCGCCTGCTGTGCAGGGGTAACGTTAGGATCTGTAAGTATTACATTCACCTGAATCTGCGGCTCTAATATGTCGCGAATCAGCTTTAGGTCTTGATCGGGATTGCCTTGGCCAGAAACCGGATTAAAGATCAAGTGCGCTACTCGGCTTTTGGCCAGCGCTAGCACCACAGCGGTAGCCGTGGCTAGGTTGGTTGCCAGCGGCACGTTATGCAACTGGCAAATTCGCAGCATCAGATTGACATCGGTACTGGCGTAGTGAGTATTGAATGGATCAGCTAGAAAGATAACGGCGGCGACTTTGCCTTCGGCTACTCGGGCGGCAATCTGGACATCGCCACCTAGGTCTCCCGGTAAGAGCGTTTCGACGGTTAGTGCCGTATCTTGAACAATGCGATCGCCGGTTGCTTTGGTTGCTATCAATTGGTAGCGAGCGAATAAAGCCGCATACTCAGTGACGAAGCTAACCAGCTTGTCTTTATTACTATCTTGGGCGATCAGAGCAATGGTGGTTGGCATTGCCTACTTTGCCTTAGTCGGCAGCTTACCGAAAAAGCCTGTCATTAGTCTCAGTATCAGCCGTTTTAGCGGTGTCACGCTATCTAGTATCCAAATGCCGACGCGTCTAGCAGCCACCAGTGGTAGGAAGCGATTTGAAAAAGAACGATTTAGAAAGTCAGTCAAACTAAGCGTGAACCAGTTTTCTGTTCTGCGCCAACGCTCATAGCGTTTGAGCACCTTCAAGCTACCTAGGTCTTCACCGGCTTGGGCTGCCTGTTGAATAATTTCAGCTAGCGCCGTAGCGTCGCGAATTCCCATATTCAACCCCTGTCCACCAACGGGATGGCAGCAGTGAGCAGCATCGCCGACTAGAGCCATGCCTGGCAGCACGTATCGTTTGCTTTGCATGAGCTGTACTGGGAACATCATCGGCTCATTCACCAACCGTAGCTGCCCCATCTGATTGCCATAGCGAGCCGATAGCGCCTGTAAGAACTGTGCTTTCGGGAGGGCAAGCATGGCCTTTGCTTCGGCGTGCGGTGCGGTCCAGACAATTTGGCAGCGATTGTTGGGCAACGGTAAGATGGCAAAAGGTCCGCTAGGCCAGAATTTTTCATACGCCGTATTGCCATGAGACTTTTCAGGTTCAAGTACAGCGGTGATACAAGACTGCCAGTATTTCCAGCCAAAGGTTTCGACTTGAGCGCGCTCGCGCACCCCTGATCTAGCTCCATCAGCTCCAACGATCAGCTGTGTACAAAATTCATAGCGCCGAGTGTTGTGTTTGACGGTTAGCTTCTGCTGTCTAACATTCGACTGCCCAGAGTGCGAATCTATCGGCGAACCCACCATAGAAGGCATACCAGGTTGTGCTAGTACCTGAGCTTCGCACCAATAGTCGATATTGTCTGCTGCTAGAACTGCCGACTGTAGAGCTGCCATCAGCACCGTATGCTCAGCGGAATAATATACTGCCCCACGTTTACTCTGGCTAGGCGCATGCTCTGGGCGAAACGTAATGGCCTTATGATAGTCAGCGTCCGATAGCTTAACCTGTTCAAACGGGGTAAGCTGCGGCCCTACCGTCTCCCAGAGCCCTAATCCTTCCAAGATTTTGGCCGAAACGGGCGAAAAGGCGTAGGCTCTTTGTCTATTGGCTGCCTGCTTCGCCGTTTGCACCTCGATTACAGCCACTCGCATGCCTGTACCACGCAGTCCACAGGCAAACACCAACCCAACAATACCACCACCAACTACTGCTACGTCATAGTGCTTTACCTCAGGCGATGTTCTGTCGCTAGAATCAACTAAAGAAGCTGGATGGGTGGGCGCGATCGCTTGATAGGTAGAAGCTGAGCTATGAGCTGCGTGGGCAATCATAAAATGGAATCAAGTTACATGCCTTTACATTGTCGCGTGTGATTTGGGATTGATCAACCTGGCATAACTTCAGCCATGACGGCTTCAGACATATCGAAGTTAGCAGTGACAGATTGCACATCGTCTGAGTCTTCTAGCGCGTCCATCATCTTGATTAAAGACAACGCAATGTCAGGCTCTTCTATCTGCACAGTATTAGAGGGAATCCATCTCATTTCTACTGCTTGCACTGAGTAGTTCTTCTTTTGCAATGCGCTACTGACAGCTTCTAAATCAGCAACTTCGCATAGGACTTCTACACCCTTTTGCTCTTCTTCAACCTCACCTACCATTTCATAAGACTGTGCACCTACTTCCAAAGCATCTTCAATTAGTGCTTCCTCGTCCACCTCTCCTACCAAGGTAACAACGCCTTTTTGGTCGAACATCCAGCCCACACAACCGGTCTCACCCAAGTTTCCACCATTTTTACCAAAGGCCGTTCGCAGGTCTGCTGCTGCTCGATTACGATTGTCAGTTAGCGCCTCTATCAGCACAGCAACACCGCCCGGTCCATAGCCTTCATAGCGAATAGATTCAAAGGCATCTGCCCCATCTGAATTACCGCACCCTTTAGCGATCGCCCGGTCAATATTTTCTTTTGGAAAGCTGGCTGCCTTAGCTTTATCAATCGCCGTACGCAGCTGAAAATTACCGTCGGGATCGCCACCGCCCAGTCTGGCTGCGACGATAATTTCTCTAGAGAGCTTCGCAAAAACTTTTCCTTTTACGGCATCTACTCGCGCCTTCTGACGCTTAATGTTTGCCCATTTACTATGTCCGGCCATGAACGTTGTCGCAATAATCATCAACTCGATGATGATACCGAATTAATCTGTGCGGTTGCGCAGACATAGTAAATGGCAGGTATAAGCTCAGCCGCTAAGCCTTGTAGATCAACGATTAAACGTGGTCAGCCTGAGACGCTGTGGGCGAAAACTCACTACCGCTCTCCCATAGGTGCTGCTTGAAGTTGCGAGATGCCTTGAGCACTGCGCCGATCAGCCCAACCGATTGGTTTAGAACAACTCTTACCGGAATCTTATCTAGTAGATGACTAACTCGGCCTTTGCTAGCAAAGGCATACATAAATTCGCCGCTCTTAATTAAGTCCAAGTTCTTTGCGGTAACCCCTCCCGCAATATACAGCCCCCCCCTCGGCAGGAACTTGAGAGAAATGTTGCCCGCTTCTGAGCCATAGGCTCGGATAAAGATCTCCATTGTTTTTTGAGCCAGTAGATCTGTTTTATCTGTAGCAGCTTTTGAAATGATTGAGGCGGGATCGGTTAGCTTACTCCGTTGCCCAGCTCCTCTTTCCCAGGCATCCATCGCTTGACCGATCATGTCCGATTCGTTGGCATATTGGCGATCGCGCAAGAACTGATAGATAGAAATAATTCCCATACCAGAGACCACTCGCTCTTCTGAAACCCGCGAAATCTCATGCTTTTCTAGCAAATACTTACGCAACTGGAACTCTAGCTCTGACTGAGGGGCAAAATCGACGTGACCGCCCTCGGATGGAAACACCATATATTCGCCATTGCAGGGCAGCAAAAACCCTTGTCCTAGGCCAGTGCCAGCACCGAGCACCGCCTTAGGAGAAGCCTCAGAAGGATCTCCGGCCTGAAGCTCGTAGATATCTTCGGACTGCAGGCCTAGCACGCCGTAGCCGATTGCTTCAAAGTCGTTAATTAGCTGAACGCTTTTGATATCGAGTGCGCCGCTAAGAAATTCGCTGCGTAGGAACCAAGATAGATTTGTGAGCTGACAGGTATTATCTACAATGGGGCCCGCGATCGCGAAGCAAGCCGCATCCGGTTTCACCGTCGGTACCTGCTGCGTCGCCGCTGCTAGAAACTCTCTTACCATCGGCACAAACTCAGAATAATCCTGGCTCGAATAGCGCTCTTCGTAAAGGGTTTCTATGGTTAGTTTATGAGTCGCATAGTGCTGAATACTCACATCGTTTGCATAAGCGAGTCGTAGAATGGTTTTGGTTCCGCCAATGTCTCCAGCTAGCAGTTGGGCCATGAGTTTAGATGTTTTTAAATAGACTTCAAAGTAGGCAAATCTCTCAGGAGCACACTATCTTATGTAAAAGCTATTCACAAATTCCTAAAGGCAGAGCCCCGGATCTAGCGGTTTATGCAGTCTTAACGCCTCTGGTTTTGCTAGCAGTGCCACATTTTCTCTTTCAACATCAGCGCATTTTTGGTGCCTCTTCAGTGCTCCAGCGCTTGTATCCTCCACCTTTGCAGCTAAATTATCTATCTCTGATGCTCTAGGCCCTATACTCTTAGTCTCTTTCTTAGCATCTACAGATTTAATTCTTTGGGGGGTCGATTATCTCAGCTGGCCATAGTAGCGTACTCGAACCAAAGACAGTGCTGTACAAAGAGCTGGATTATCGACACGACCCTAGGGCTAGTATGATATCGCGACCTACCCAACGTTTTACTGTGCACAACTGATTGGGCATACCCTTTTTTACAGTCAGTATCAAATCGACAATCTCAGTGAAGACAGTCGATGGCGTAGCAGCGGAACGTGGTTGATTGTGACGAGTCTATCAGCAGAATTGGCTCCTAACTGAACCTTAGCCACTCAGTTCTTGACCGCTGAATGCTGACAATTTCTCTAAACGAGATGAAGTCATCGTTTTCTTACAATAGAATAATGGTTCACCTGGATCAAACCTCATAAGCTTCATTTCTTCGGATTCAACCAATTGCTCTCCAAAGATGACCTCTACGTCAAACCCAGCTTTCGTTAAGCGCTCTTTTATATCTAAACCGTAGAGTCGTACATGATCATCTTGCCAATACAGACGTTCTCTTTCAGCCGGATCTGTGATAGAAAGATCCTCTATCGTATTTTCCTTTGAAATCGGCACCTGAATAAGTGCCCATCCGCCTGGCTTTAAGGTTCGAAATATCTCCTCCATAGCCTTATGGTCGTCCGGTACATGTTCTAAGACATGGCTGCAATAGATAATATCGAACGTGGAATCAGGATTTTGTATATCGGTAATGTCCATCTTAACCATTGCGTGTGGGCTATTAAGATCTGCTGATAAATAGTCCACACCAGGTATTCGTTTAAACTTCTCCGTAAATACTGTTTCTGGTGCAAAGTGCAGTAGCTTCTTAGGTGTGGAGTCTGTCAAATTTGTACGGGAAGACAGATAGAGCCACGCTAACCGATGTCTATCGTGGGAGAGACAAACTGGGCAAACGATGTTTTGTCTTCTGCGGGACGCCGGTCCCTGTGCTAGGAAGAAACGACTCCAACTATTGCAGACACAGCAATATCTTTGACGGCCGAAGAAGAAAAGTCGGACAAGCGGTCGAAAGATATACCACGTCTTAATTACAGTGGGTTCTGCAGCGGCGGGTACAAGAGCTTTCAGCTTGGACACTACCATCGATTTACTCCTGTTGCTAAGGCACTATTAGTCAGCTAGTAAGCGGAATTTTTACGAATATATTTGCCGTCTCCAAAAACGTTTGGAATAATTTTGAAAGATATCTCATAATGCCAACTGAATCGCGGAGCAAGAAAGTCACACAAAATGATGCTCTGCTCATCTACAGTGGTTAACGTTTGGCATCTGTCCGTAACAAAGGAAATATCCTTCACTTGAACTATAGCGGAATATTTAGAGCTGGTAATGTGTCATACCTGACCTTTGTCGCTTGTGATTGAACTAAATTTCCATAGAAGTGACCAACCTCCATTGCTGGCTCGACGAAAGTGGCCTGTTCTAGGTAGCTAAACTACGTCTAGTTGCTATCAAAGCGATTGTTTCTATCACTATCTTTTGATTAGCTCACTCGGTATAAGACTTTAAGTTTCTTAATACTTCTGATAAATTTCTGTCCGCAATTCTTTGTAAGCGAGGCTTTGCCAACGCCTAGGATATACAAACTCTGCTGTCCAAGAGAAACCCTTAAATCTGAGTAGTCAATCTGAGTAGCAAATAGAGCTGAAACGTCATTGATGCGATTGCTCTGTGCCTCTGTACTCAAATTATGGCAGATGAGATGTGGTCGTTCTTGAGAAAAAGCAGAGATGCGAACCCGACGACATCGCTGTTGGTAACTGTTGGTTGGGTATCCGTCTCACTAACAGGGGTGTGTTCGTACTTAGTCTTCAAGTGGAGAAACATACCAATGCGTTCTGGTACGACCTCTGGGTCTGGCATGATATCGTGATCTGCCTAACGCTTTATTGAGCCGCAACTAATCCTTTTGTCGATTGCACCAATATACATATAATGGGGGACTTGTAAAATTAGGTGATCGCCGTGACTGTAACGCCTTTTGCTAAACCTACGCCATCTATTGACGATCAATCGCTTTCGTTGACAGCACGTCCCGATTCATTCGGTCGATTCGGCCGTTTTGGTGGAAAGTATGTGCCTGAGACTCTAATGCCCGCTCTAAAAGAGTTAGAGGAAGCTTACTATCAATATAGACAAGAAGCTGACTTTCAATCAGAGCTAGCCGGGCTGCTGAAAGATTATGTCGGCCGGGCCAATCCGCTATATTTTGCAGAGCGCCTGACCAAACACTATGCAAAAGCAGACGGTAGCGGTCCGCAGATTTATCTTAAGCGTGAAGATTTAAACCATACAGGGGCTCACAAGATCAACAATGCGTTAGGCCAGGTCTTACTGGCAAAACGGATGGGCAAAGAGCGAGTGATTGCCGAGACGGGCGCAGGCCAGCATGGAGTAGCGACAGCGACAGTTTGTGCTCGCTTCGGGCTAGAGTGCGTCGTCTATATGGGCGTAGAAGATATGCGGCGGCAGGCGTTGAATGTCTTTCGGATGCGGCTGATGGGCGCAACCGTGAGCCCGGTGAGTGCAGGTAGCGGAACGCTTAAAGATGCGACCTCAGAGGCGATTCGCGATTGGGTAACCAATGTAGAGACCACGCACTATATTCTAGGCTCGGTGGCAGGTCCGCATCCATATCCGATGATGGTGCGAGACTTTCATGGTGTAATTGGAAAGGAGACTAGGGCACAGAGTTTGGATAAGTGGGGCGGCACCCCTGATGTGCTGTTAGCTTGTGTGGGCGGTGGTTCGAATGCGATGGGCTTGTTCCACGAGTTTGTTAAGGAGACTCATATTCGCTTGATTGGCATTGAAGCGGCGGGTGAAGGGGCTGACACACAGCGGCATGCAGCGACATTAACGAAGGGTCGACCTGGGGTATTGCACGGAGCGATGAGCTATCTGTTGCAAGACAACGAAGGACAAGTGACTGAGGCACATTCTATCAGTGCGGGGTTAGACTATCCCGGTGTGGGACCAGAGCATAGCTATTTCAAAGACTTGGGCCGGGCGGAATACTACAGTGTGACTGATGCTGAGGCGCTAGAGGCATTTCAGCTAGTATCGCGCTTAGAAGGGATTATTCCGGCTTTAGAGACAGCGCATGCGTTTGCCTATTTAGAGACACTATGTCCGACGTTGACTAATGAGAAAGTCGTGATTAATTGTTCCGGGCGAGGAGATAAAGATGTGCAAACGGTTGCAAAGGTGCTGAAGTTTGAATAGATGATCAGTTTTGATTGAAAACTTGTTGCTTATTTAGGAGATCTTGGGTGGAGAATTTCGAGGTGTGCGATTACGATTTGACCCCACAGTTACTAGAGCGATACATCCAAGCTGATGCGATCGCAGTAGATACTGAAACCATGGGGCTAAATCCCTTGCGCGATCGCCTGTGTCTAATCCAGCTCTGCGATCCCGGTGGTTACGTCTGCGCTATCCGTACAGAACGAGGTCAAAGCTCGGCTCCAAACCTGAAGCAGCTTCTAGAAGAGAAGAATATCACCAAAATCTTTCACTTTGCCCGGTTTGATCTTGCCACCTTGCAACATCATCTGGGCATTGTGACAGCACCCGTATTCTGTACTAAGATTGCCAGTAAAATTGCGCGTACCTACAGCCCTAGTCATGGACTAAAGTCTTTAGTCAAGGAGCTAATTGGTATTGAGCTAGATAAGTCGCAGCAAAGCTCTGATTGGGGTAATGCGGCGGCTCTTAGCGATGAGCAGCTCAGCTATGCGGCAAATGATGTTCGCTACCTATACGTGCTACAGAACAAGCTAACGGAGATGTTGAAAAGAGAGGGACGATGGACCCTAGCGAAACAGTGTTTAGACTGTTTACCTGTTTTTGTAGAATTAGACTTGAGGCAGTTTGGCAGTGTCTTTGAGCACTAGAAAGGAATTGAAAGCAGTTTGGCCACGAACTTTCGACTGCGAAATTTATGGCTCTGTCTTTATGACCATATGAAGGCTTGCTATGGGTGATGAAGGCTTGCTACGGGTGAGTTCTTAAGGTGCGAAAGTGTAGACTACAGAGAATGTTACATCCTAAGCCATACTTCATTAACACTTCAAGAAATAGTCTTACTTTAAACTTCAGCTAAAGATATGAATAATCTCTATTGATTACACATACTTTCTGCTATAAGACACCTGACTCTTTACTTTTTATCCATGCTGCTATTTTCTTGATTGTTGATACCTGTATTGAATGATACCTGCAATATTTTTCGAGGTTGATAGGAGTTTTTCGTATTACCCTTGAAGGGGAATTGTTAGCGGTGTTGAGCTTATCCTCTCGTATTTGATTTTTATTTGATTAGACAACTCGTACTGTGTCAGGCCTGCTTTGTGCTTCTTAATACCTGCTACTAGCGATTAGTGAACTACCCTAAATAAATCAATATTTCTAAAGTCACTATTCAAGTTGGGTGAATGAACTTAAGGCTTAGCTCGCAAATATTAAGTCAAATACTAAAGTAAATTAGTGTTTGGGCATTAGTGTTTAAGCGCATATCGACATTCTCTCGCTACTTCAAAACTGTTATGGACTACCCTATCTTTTCTATCGTCGTACCTACCTATAACCGGCCTGAGCAACTTAAAGGATGTTTGAAGGCACTTGCTAAAATCGACTATCCCCGTGATCGCTATCAGGTGGTCGTGGTCGATGATGGTAGCCAACAGCCATTAGATACCGTCGTGGAGCCCTTTCTAGACGAGCTAGAGGTGGCTCTTTTGCGGCAGGAGAATGCTGGACCAGCAGCAGCTAGAAATGCGGGTGCTCAGTTCGCTAAGGGGGACTATATTGCCTTTACCGACGATGATTGTATGCCTTCGGCCGATTGGCTACAGCAATTTGCGATCGCCCTCGATGCCCATCCGGATGCGATGATTGGTGGCCATACGATCAATGCCCTCCCTCACAACCTATACTCTACGGCTTCGCAGGCGCTAATTGACTACATTTATGAGTACTACGGTTCGAGTAGTGCTGGCATCTTTTTCGCTTCTAACAATATTGCAATGTCACGATCGCATTTTCTAGAAGTCGGTGGCTTTGACGTTTCTTTTCCGCTAGCGGCAGCCGAAGATCGTGAGCTGTGCGATCGCTGGCAGCAGCGCGGTTACCCTATGCATTATGCCCCCGATGCGACCATTCAGCATGCCCACGCGCTTTCTCTCAAGTCGTTTTGGCGGCAGCACTTCGGCTATGGCCGAGGAGCTTTTTGTTTCCACAAGGCTAGAGCGCTACGCTCAGCGCAAACTATCAAGGTTGAACCCGTCGCCTTTTATACTGACTTGCTGACTTACCCGATGAAAAATGGTCCAGCGAAAAAGGGTGGTCTTAGGGGTCCTCTACAAGTCTCAGGCCTATTCTTCCTATCACAAGTCGCAACAGCAGCTGGGTTCTTTTGGGAGAAGTTGAGCGAACAGCGTCAGCAGAACAGCGTAATCAGCAGCTGAGTATCTTTCCTCAAATGAGGTGCTATTTTTAGTTCTGCTGTGCTAGCGCGAAGAAAAAGTATGCCTATTAGACCAATTGCACGAAAGCCTGGATACGGACAGTTTTTTTCTAAACGGAACAATCGACTACTCCAGTCTGTTTTGACGGTTGAAAATAGTCTGATTCTGCTGTTTTTTATACTGGGTCTAGTCGGCATTCTCAATCACGAAATTTGGCGAGATGAAGCTCAAGCTTGGCTAATTGCTAGAGATAGTTCTTCTCTCCAAGACCTATTCTCTAATACGGCTTATGAAGGGCATCCTCTTGTTTGGCATGCTTGTCTATTTCTAATCACACGATGGTCAAATAATCCATTTTATATGCAGATTTTCCATCTGCTCTTTTCTACAGCATCGGTTGTGCTTCTCATAAAATGGGCACCGTTTTCCCTACTACAAAAGGGATTGCTAAGCTTTAGCTATTTGCTTTTCTATGAGTACAGCATTATCAGCCGCAACTATGCGATCGGTATCTTTTTTATCTTTTTGTTCTGCGTTCTCTACACGCAGACGAAACCCAGATACTGGCTATTAGCGTTGCTTATAGCTATGGCAGCTAACGCGAACGCGTTTTGCTTCATGATCAGTTTTTCTCTAGCTTCGGTCATGATTTTTCGCCAGTGGCGTGAATCACCTACCTCGTTAGCAGAGACCTTTCGCCGTCAGATGATACAGCCGCTGGCAATCTTGATAGTAGGCTGGGGACTGAGTCTACTGCAGCTAACTCGGCTCACGCGACTGCCAGAAAGGGAGGTTGTCGTAGACTCAGCTCAGCGGAGTGCGGCAGGTGCAAGCCCTGTTCAAGTACCTGTTTCCGATTTGGTGCTCAGCCAGTTCGATCAGGTGATTGCCTTTGTCAATCGACTAGCCGGAGTCTCGGAACCTTTCACGCGTTCGTATCTACCAATGTTGAGGCCTAAGCTCAATTTTTGGACGACGCATTTCTTATTGGACTCTGAGGGAATAGGTACAGTCTTCGGGCTACAGATTGGAATGATAATCTCGGCCATTTTTGCGATTGTCGTGTTTTTCTTTGCCTCAAGAGCCTTGAGAAGAACGCCGCTTTATCTGTGGCTGTATGTCAGTGCAAGTGCCGCTCTCTATAGCCTTTTTATCGTTATTTATAGAGGTAGTAGCCGCCATCAAGGTCATTTGTTCATTGTGTTAATTGTTAGTCTATGGCTAGCTACCTGGTCTAAAAATAGACAAAATCAGCCTATAGGATTTCATACTAGGCCCAAACGTCGCAGCCTCAAACGTCATAGTCTCAAACGGCCCATTGTCGGTGGCGTTCTGTTATCGGTATTGTTGATTTTTCAATGCATTGCCAGTGTTCAAGCCTATGCAATGGATATTGTCTACCCTTTTTCTGGTAGCCGAGCGATCGCGCAATATATTCGAACTAACCAGCTTGAGGAGCTACCTCTATTCGCCCAAAATGGTCGCATATCTACTGGTGTGATCAGTTACCTAGATACAATGGCTTACTATGCCCAGCGAAATAGATATGCTAGCTTTGCAACCGCTCCCTATCGCAGAAAAGAAGAAACTAACGACATAATCTTAGCCAACGTTGAATCCTTCGCCCAGCAAGAACCGGAGTTTTTAGTTCTTTCAAGAAATCCGATCGATTTTAGTGGTGCAGAACGGCAAGTTAACTTACTTGCAAAAGTGGAAGAAACGATTATCGGCAATGAACAGCTCTACCTATACAGGGCTGAAGCGCCTTCTCCTTAGTCTGCCGCCCGCAAGCGCTGTGTTTATAAGAACGTAAGAAGATATGCCCGTTCAATAGCGAATCCTAGGGTCTAGCACGCTATAGAGTAGATCAGCAACTAAGTTGAAGAGCACAATTAAGATTGCGTAGATGAAGGTAATCGACATCACCACTGGCGTATCTTTTCGATTAATTGAGTCGATTAGCAATGAGCCGATGCCGGGTACTCGAAAAACCTGTTCAGTGACTAGCGCCCCGGTGAATACCGCTGGCATATCTAGCGCGATTAGCGTTACTACCGGAATCAGCGCGTTGCGAAGGACATGGCGGATGATCACCTGCCAGCTGCTAAGACCTTTAGCATAGGCTGTACGGACATAGTCTAGGTTCAGTTGTTCAATGACAGCAGCGCGAATATAGCGCATAAGTACTGCTGTTTGAAAAAGCGTAAGCACTGCTACGGGCATAATCGACTGTTTGATTTGTTGCCACAAGCTGCCTAAACTATTGACAACAAGCGTACTGTCATAGATGAAGGGTAGCCAGCCTAGCATGACACTAAACAACAGAATAAACAGCAGTCCTGTGAAGAAAGGCGGAATGGAAAATCCGGCAAAGGCAAAGGTAGTCACAAGCTGATCTATCCAGCTGTAGCGCTTAAGTGCAGAAAGGACGCCTAAGGGAAAGGCAACTAAAATAGCGCAGATATAGGCGCTACCCACAATCCAAAGCGTAGTGGGTAAACGCTGCCAAATGAGTTCGCTTACTGGTACAGGGCTAACGAAAGAGTAGCCCATATTGCCCGTCAAAAAGGCAGTCGCCCATTTGACATAGCGGATGTAGATAGGCTGATCAAGGCCCAGCGCGCGGCGGATATTCTCTCGGACTTGCGCCGTGATCGAAGGGCTGTTAGCAAGCTCACCTAACGGATCTCCAGGAGCGAGTGATAGGACCAGGTAGATCACCATGCTAATGGCAATTAGCGTAGGAATAGCAAGAAGCGTTCGCTTTAGCAGGTATTTGAGCATGCTAGCGCGGGCCTTCTAGAGGTTTAATCACGTCTTTCCCCAGCCATCCATCTTCCAGGTGCTTGCTGCCCAGGGCGTAAATTCTAGGTTGGTTAGAGAGTTCGTGATCGCATAGGCATCACTTCGCCGTACCAGAGGAATGAGTGCTACATCCTCGATTAGCAAATCATTCATTTCAACGAACAAGGCCGCTCTTTTCTCGGGATCAATCTCTTGGGCTAACTGGTCTAGCAGCGCGTCATACTCGGGGTTGCAATAGCGAGAAGAGTTTTCTTTCGACCACTGATTCTCTTTTTGCGAGATCTGGTCACAGGCGTATAGCTCCATGTACGAATCGGGTTCAGGTGTCTCGCTGTCGAAGGCAAAGAGCTGTAAATCTGACAGAAAGCGATTCACAGAATCATGATTGGTCGCATCTCCAAAATAGACACTTGCTTCTACGCTCTTTAGCTCAACAGACATGCCAATCGATTCTAAACTTTGTTTAATGATCTCTTGCGTCTTCTGGCGAACGGGGTTCACAGAACTGGTGAATAACAATTCCATTTCGACACCGTTTTTATCGCGGATGCCATTGTCATTGGTATCGATCCAGCCCGCATCGTCTAGGAGATCAGCTGCCCGCTGAAGATCAAGTGTGTAGGTCGTGTTCGGCGAAGCATACTTATCGGGAGCGACGATAAAGTTAGTGGCAACTGTACCCGCCTCGCCATAGAGCTGAGTAGCAATGGTCTCTCTATCAATAGCCAGATTAATGGCTTGACGAACGGGCTTTTCTGATAGGAATGGATGAGGGGTGTCTTTGTGCGATCGCTCTGCGTCTACTTCTCGATTTGGATCTGAAAAGTTGATATAGACCCTTTCCATCATAGGTTTAAACACATAGGTCATTTCGCCTTTACCCTCGGCCTCTAGCGCTTCTATGACCGCTGGCTCTGCTTGAACATTCCAAGCATAGTCCGCCTCACCCGTTTGCAAAACTGCCCGCGCTGCTGAGACCGTATCACCGCCTCCTTTCATCTCTACTCGGCTAAAAGCCGGCGACTCACCCCTAAAGTTTGGATTAGGTTCATAGACAATCGTATCGCCCGGCTTAAACTCGGTGACCATAAAGGCATTTGTGCCAACCGGCGAGGTATTACCGGGCGCAGAACGAGCCCTAGCATTGACATAGTCTGCGAAGATATGCTCTGGCAAGATCATGCCACTGCCGCCGACAAACGGATTCATCGGTGCCGGTGTAGGCTGCTTGAACGTAATTTCTACAGTGAGTTCATCTAGCGCCTTAACCTCAGCTATCTCACCATAGAACTCTGTTGAGGTAGAGCCGACTTCAGGCGTGGTGATAAATTCGTAAGTAAAAACAACATCTTCAGCTGTAAAAGGCTCGCCGTCTGACCACAGAACACCTTCTTTCAATCGCCAAGTAACGGTAGTGCCATCGGCGCTAATGCCACCATTCTCGGTCGTAGGAATTTCTGCGGCAAGAATAGGCTCTAACGCTTCAGCCTCGTTATAAGCCGCCAGCGGTTCTAAGACGGGACTAGCCGCTTCACGATCTTTTGTCCCCGGTGACAGGTGGGGGTTTAGGGTAGTTGGCGCCTGCCAGTAAAGTAGCTTTAGTGTTTGATCGTCCGTTTGACTGCCCGCTTGCTCATCTATTGGCTCGTTGGCGGCCTCAGTGGTCGTCGCTCTAGGTTGAGAGTTGCAGGCTATCAGCAGGCTAGCGCCCAAGATAGGAAGCATCGCCACGGTGAGAAATCGTTTCGTTGATCGCCTCACTAAACGGCTAGAGTGCTTGATCAGCTGCGTTCTGGAATTGATAAGCCGCATACACTTTTCTACCTACGTTGCTAGTGACCAGTGCTATGGTCTTAAAGTTTTGGCTAGGTGAAACTATAGCGTGATTTGTTCGTCATGCATTGCTAGAAGCCAGCTTCTTCTGGTAACTGGTCTTCTATAGTTAGCTTTCTATAGAGTTAGATTGCTATAGCTGGGCTTCTACAAAAGGTGTATTCCAGAATCGCCAGTTTTCTTTGTTAAAAGGCGATCGCCAATGTCGTATCAGCGCCGACTCTAGCTGCTGTCGGGCTTTGCGATCACTAGGTGCTTTTGGCCAGAAGGCAATACCTAGCTCACTACGCAGACCGCTGTCGTAATGGGCTTGGCGATAGTTAAGCAGATAGCGTTTGCAGTCATGCTCGCCTTTCCATCGCTGGTTTGATTTGATCGTTTCACCAATGTACAAGACTACCGGACGGCTATGGGCAGTGCTGGCGTAGTCGATCACAAAGTACATCGCGGCCACGCCTACATCGTCAAACTGCCAGCGCCAAAATTCAGTATTTTGCTTGCGTAGCGCGAAGGGGTCGATGGCGCTCACTAGGTTGGGCGAAGTAGTTTCGCTATGGCTGCTGTTGTCAGCTCTGTCATCACCAAACAGACAGCCTTGCTCTATAGCGGTTATCTGGGTTTGAAAGCCAAAGACCCTTTTTTTCCAAGCCTTTAGCTCAGCGAGTCCTACTTGCGTCGACGGTTGGAAATTTTGGTAGGTAGAATAGCTAGCTGCCTGTAGTGCTGAATCAGAGAGTAGAAAGGCCTGACGATCTTCGCTCATAGCTTGTCTGTCACTCTAGAGATATCTGACGTTTCAGAATATAGCGCGTACCCGATGCATTAGGTACACGGCATTAGGTACACGCGATTCACTTTGTCTGTTGTGCTGCAAGGCTTCTAATCTGCAATTATGTACTTCTGAAAAGTAAGAAACGCTATAGAGTAAAGCGTATGGCTTTTGTTGTTGCGACTTTCTTCAGTTGAGATCATCGGGGAAGCCAAGCGGATATCGTACAAATTATGACTCCTCTGAAAAAATCACCCCGAACCGTTCTCGGCATTGTTTTAGTTTTGCTAAGCGCGGTTGGCCTAGCTGCACAAAACGTCGTTTCTAGAGTCTTTTTTGTACCGAGTCTGATTTTTGGCAGGGTTACTTTTGGCGGATTCATTACCTCAGAGCTGAGCAATGTGGTCATGCTGCTGGCTATCCGCATGGCGATGATGGCTGTTTTGCTGATGCTGCTTGTGCCCTGGCTTCATCCTGGAACGTTTATAGCGCTAAAGCGACTACCCCGATCGCCCAAGGTATTTAGCGCAGCAATCGGCAGTGGACTATGCATCTTTGGCGGCCTCACTTGTCTATACACTGCCCTAAGTCAGATTGCAGCTGGGGTGGCGATCGCGGCTTTCTTCATCTATCCAGCGATTACAGTTCTTCTAGCTCGCGTCTTTTTCAACCAAAGACTGCGCCCCCATCAGCTCACTTTGATGATTGTTATCTTTATCGGCGTAATTTTAACAAATGCCAACATCACACCAGCAGCTAGCACAGATATTGCCACTACGTTTTTGGGATTAAGGTATGGTCTTTGGGCTGGCTTAGGTGCTGGTCTGTGCTTTGGTCTCTATGGCATCTTCGCCGAGCTTTGCCTACAAGATCAAGATCTGCCACTACATCCGGTACCTTTCTCTTTAGTCACCTTTATAGGTGTCTCTAGCCTAGCTACGCTTTCGCTTTCGATCTTACCCCCCGTTTCTGTTCTTCCTGCTACCTGGCCGCTGATTTTGATGGCCACGCTTTTCTCCGCTGGCCTTACCTTAGTGGCCTACGTGCTGAATAATTTTGGTATCCGCTACATCGGTGCGTCTCTGACTGCCTTAATCAGCGCTAGTTCGCCTGCTCTAACCGCGCTATTTGCCTGGGTTACCCTTCAAGAATCGCTTCAGCCGCAGCAGAATGCGGGTGTTGCGCTAGTAACTATCGGGGTTGCTATCTTGAGTCTTAAAGCTAAAGCTTGAAAAAACTAACGCAAAGACCATGTATTCACTTGAGATCGTTAACCAAATGACACAGGCTGAGTTTGTCGCAGCGCTAGGGCCCATTTTTGAAGAAACCCCTTCTATTGCCGAGCGAGCATGGCATCAACGCCCTTTTATCTCTATCGAAGAGCTGTGGCAGGCTATGGTAGACATTGTCAAAACAGATTCAGCCGCGAAGCAGCTGGCATTAATCAAAGCGCATCCTGATCTAGGTAGCCGAGCAGGTATGGCAGAAGCCTCTATGCAAGAACAGGCAGGTGCCGGACTTAGCCAAATGAGTAAGAGAAACTACGACAGATTTCACCAGTTAAACAATGCTTATAAGCAGAAGTTTGGATTTCCCTTTGTAATGGCTGTTAAAGGCTACCGGATGGAAGATATTCTACAAGCCTTCGAAGAGAGGTTAGAAAATGATGGGGAAAGCGAGCGGGTGCGATCGCTCTTCGAAATTTTCCAGATTGCCCGGTTCCGTTTAGAAGATTGTATCGATTAAAGAGATATCAACCGAACAGCAATACAGTAACGTCAAAAGGTAGCTTTACAGGCGAGGGGATTTTACAAGCGAGAAATTCTGAGCATCTCATCTCCCCCCGGCTGAAGTTCGTACGCTACTTTCTCTATTTCACACTGATATCCTCTTGATTGAAAATGCTCAACCACTGATAAAAGGTGTGGTGATTTCTTTTGATCTAGCGTCAGCAGCGGGAAGATCCTAGCCTCCGGGCTAATCCTTAACATCTCTGCGATCGCCTTCAAATGAAAATCTAGATCTAGCTGAGCAGAATATAGAAAGAGAAAGTGAGAACAAAGACTTAGACTAAAACTATCTGACTCATAGCTAAGATCTGGCAATGCTCCAAACAGGTAACGGCCCGCCGCCTTTCCTGTCTCATAGTCTGCGTAGAAGCGTTCAGTCACCTCAATTCTGTTCTTCTTTAGATCGGCGGCTGACTTGTGATAGCTCCAAACCCAGTTGTTCGGCGTGTTTTCAATTTGGGTAATGATATTGTCTAGGACGGCGTAGAAGCGATCGCGAATCTCGTCTGCGCTGAATGCATATAGTGGATCGCAAGAGCGGATTTGCATTCCCTTGGCGCTGCCTTCGGCATTAAAGCTGGCAGGTCCATCTGCCACACTCAGAATTGGGTGCTCTAAGATCGCATCATCTAGCGCGAACATCCGAGCATACTCGTCGAACGAACGCCCGAACGGAACTGCTTGATCGAGTCGCATTGTCATAAGTCTTCTGAGAGACAAGAACTACTCACTAGAAGTGATGCTTAATTGCTCAAGCGTGCCCCTATACAGACAGCTTCTACTATAGATAACTTCTACGCTGCCCGCATTGTAACAGTCTCAAGACAGGCAGCGTTAATCAGAAGAGAGTGAAGAAGAACCTATACGAAGTCAAAAGCACTACTATCAAGCTGAAGGTTCTGCCCATTTTGAATGATAGCGACAAGCTCATCTTTTTGACCTGCCGGATTATCAATTAGCAGCGCCTGACCACTTTCTACGCCTCGAGGAGCAGCCCCTAAACGGTAGCTATACTTCGCGCTGAGCTGAATAATATCTCTTGACTGATTGAAATCGGTAATTAGGGCATAGTCTTTTAATCCCATAGAGTTCGCTTTACCATCGTCGTAGAAGGTCCGATTTTTGTCGCCTATAACAAAGCGATCGCCACCGCCACCCCCCGTCAAGATATCCTTCTCATTCGTTCCGTTCTGAGCAGCGCCTTGCAATAAATCTCTACCGCCGCCGCCTAGCAGCATATCATTACCCTCACCGCCAAAGAGCTTGTCATTGCCGCCGCCGCCTCGTAATTTATCATTACCTGCTCTCCCATCAAGAATATCGTTTCCGCGCTTCCCAGTCAGGATCTGATTGTTAGCATCACCTATCAGTTTGTCACTACCAGCACTACCTTTAATGACCGAACGGCTATTGAAGGTAGGTTCAGGGGTAGGAGAGGATGGTGGCTTTGGCGACGACTTAGGCGGTGATTTAGCGACTGAGCCTGTAACGTCTCCTTTGCCAAATAGCTGAGTCCAGTAGTTGTTGTAGTTAACGCTGCCTGTGTCGTTTTCTAAGAAGTAGTGACCCAAACCAATTTCGTTGTAATCGGAATCTAGCATATTCGCCCGGTGACCAGGACTATCGATCCAGCCGTCGACGACTGCCTTAGGCGTTCCGTAGCCAGCGGCAATATTCTCTCCTACAAATCCAGACTCATAACCGGCTTTTTTAGCTCGGTCCCACGGCTTCGAGCCATCTTTTCCGGTATGACTAAAAAAGTCATCATTAGCCATCGCTTGAGTATGCGAGTCAGCAGCTTTCTCTAAGTTCTGATCGAGAACTAGAGGCTTTAACCCGTTTTGCTGACGAAAGTTGTTGGTAAGTTCGAGGACTTCTTGTTCAAATGCACTATTTTGCATGGGAGTTTTTCCAAAATAAAAGACTTACGTTCGGAACAGGAGAAGGCTGGATCAGGCTCAAACTTGAGCTGATGCAAACCACCTCCACAACAAGTTGATCTATTTGTCATAAAGACAGTAGACAACCTCGTTTGAGTAACGATAGGAACAAGTTTTTACATTTTTGTTAGAACATTATCGTCAAATTTCTTCCAACTGCGTTTGGAAGAATGTTTGTGTGAGCAATAATTTCAGGAATCTTTGTATGGATAACATCTCTACTCGAAGGCCATCTCGCCGCTAAAAGAACAGCTTCTAGTGGCATGCTCTCAAATGTCAAATTCAAAAGCTACGTCTAAAAGAGCCAAAGGATTCATAGATACATTCGGTCTTGACGCGTGAACTTAGAGGAGTTCAAAACTTCTTGCGAGTCATGTTGGCTATCAAGCGTAGAGAGTTATGTAGGCTTCTCGTTTTAAAAAAGATGGAATCTTCGAGCAAATGTAGTTTTGCTGAAGGAACCCACCAACTGAAGCTTGAGACCATTTGACCGTGCTTACTAGTTTTTCTGGGACGATAATATAATTGTCACAGAAGCGCTGTTTTTCGACCTTTCCCTGGCGTGGCAAACGTTCTAGGGATTGTTCTTACCAGTTGAAATTTTCTTAGTGGTAGACTTCTTGGTAGTTTTCTTAGCGGCAGCTGTCCTTGTCTTCGTACTACTAGCGGCTGTCTTCTTCTTAGTTGTTCCTTTTTTTGTTGCTGTCTTCTTTCTAGAAGATGTTTTTTTGGTCGTTGATTTTTTCTTGACTTCGCCGCCTTTTTCTTTTAGCAAGGCAACTGCTTCTTCTACGGTTACCTCTTCTGGCTTTTTCCCCTCGGGAACAGAAACGTTTACCTTTCCATGCTTGATGTAGGGACCATAGGGGCCGTCGTAGACGTTAATTGGTTCTTCATCAACAGGATGCTTACCGATCTCATGAATTGGGGAGGCTGCTTTACGACTTCGAGTCGCCTTGGGCTGTGCCAGTAGTTCTAGGGCGCGATCCAAAGTAACCGTGAGCACGTCATCATCGCCTTTAAGCGAGCGATAATCATCTTTACCCTCTTCTTTCCCCTTAGAATGAACAATGTATGGACCAAACCGACCCAAGCTGGCTTTGATATTGTTCCCCGTTTTAGGATGAACGCCCAGCAGCCGCGGCAGAGAAAGTAAGCCAACAGCCATCTCTGGTGTGACATCTTCTGCCTTTACGCCCTTCGGTAAAGAGGTCCGCTTAGGCTTTTTGTTCTCTTCGGTAACATCACCAAGCTGAACATAAGGACCGTAGCGACCGATGAGTAAGTACATCGGCTCACCGGTTTCAGGGTGAAGATCGATCTTCTCAGGGCCTTCTGTCTTCTGCTTTAGCAGGACTTCAACTTGTTCATCGTCTAGATCGGCCGGACTCACGCCGTCGGGAATCGAAGCTCGAACTGTTTCTTCTTCTTTATCAAGTTCAACGTATGCGCCGTATTTACCAATTCGTACCTTCGCTGCTAGATCATCTAGATCAACCGTGCGAGCTTCCGTCGGATCAATATTGTCTTGGCGCTCTTCTACCTGATGGGCCAAGCCATCATCCCCGCCATAAAAGCCCTTGAGGTAGGGTAGCCATTCCGCATTGCCTACAGAGATATCATCAAGTGTTTTCTCCATGTTCGCTGTGAAGTGAACATCTACTAAGTCAGGAAAATTCTTTTCTAGCAGTTCAGTTACTGCAAAAGCGGTAAAGGTAGGAACTAAACTATTACCAATCAGCTCAGCGTAGCGGCGAGCGACAATAGTACTGATAACGGTAGCGTAGGTACTTGGACGACCAATGCCTTCTTTTTCTAAGGTCTTGACTAGTGACGCTTCGGTATAGCGAGCGGGCGGCTGAGTTTCATGGCCAATTGCCTCTAGGCTAGCGCAGTCAAGCGGGTCGCCTGCTTTCACATCAGGCAGGATAATCTCTTGGTTTTCGATAGCAGCATCGGGATTATCAGAACCCTCGACATAAGCGCGGAAAAACCCAGGAAAATCAATGCGTTTACCGGTCGCTTTAAACATTGCGTCGTCAACTTCAATTTGCATTGTGATGTTAGTTTGACGAGCTTCAGCCATTTGCGTCGCGACAGTACGCTTCCAGATCAGATCGTATAGCTTGAGTTCGCGCTCCTTAAGGCGAGTTTCCTGCGGTATGCGAAAAACTTCACCGGAGGGACGAATGGCTTCATGGGCTTCTTGAGCGCCCTTGCTTTTGGCTTTGAACTGTCGAGGTTTGGGACTGAGGTAGTCTTTGCCATACTTGTTTTCAACGCAGCTCCGGGCCGCCGCGATCGCCTGCTGTGACAAGCTGGTTGAATCAGTCCGCATATAGGTGATAAACCCTTTCTCGTACAGGCTTTGAGCGGTACGCATCGTATCGCGAGCAGAGAGTCCTAGCTTACGGTTGGCTTCCTGCTGCAACGTAGAGGTCGTAAACGGCGGCGCTGGCTTACGAGTGTTCGGCCGCTCTTCTATATTTGAAACGGTCCAAGCGCTGCTCTCTAAACGCTGACGCAGGGCGATCGCCTCTTCTTCATTGAGTAAAAGCACATTGCGACCCGCTTTGACTTGGCCAGTAGCCTCGTCGAAATCACTACCAGTAGCCACACGAGTACCGCCAACAGAAACTAGCTTGGCATCGAAGGGGTCTACTTTTTTCCCTGTTTCTAGCAGCGCTGCTTTAAGATCCCAATACGAGCCGCGTCTAAAGGCTCTTCTAGCCCGTTCTCTTTCTACTAGCAGTCGAACAGAGACAGACTGTACTCGGCCAGCAGACAGGCCAAAAGCGATCTTTTTCCAAAGTAGAGGCGAGACGGTATACCCTACCAGCCTATCTAAGATGCGGCGGGTCTCTTGAGCGTGAACTAACTTGTCATCGATATCACGGCAGCTTGATAGCGCTTCTTGAATAGCCTCTTGAGTAATCTCATGAAAAACCATGCGCTTAATTGGCACTTTGGGCTTTAGCACCTGCAATAGGTGCCAGCTAATGCTCTCACCTTCGCGATCTTCATCAGTAGCCAGAATCAGCTCGTCTGCACCTTTAAGCGCATCCTTTAAAGTTTTAACAACTTTCTTTTTGTCAGTCGGTACGATGTAGAGCGGCTCAAAGTCAGCTTCGGTATTGACCCCTATTTGGGCCCACTTTTCCTTTTTAACCTTAGCTGGAATCTCCTTGGCTGATTTGGGCAAGTCGCGCACATGACCCATCGACGCCTCTACCTTGTAGCCTTTAGGCAGGTAGTTACGAATGGTTTTGGCTTTGGTTGGAGACTCGACAATAACAAGCGTGGACATACGACCTATACGGTATTAATTAAGGGGTGAACGGGAATAGCGGGTAAGTGCCTAGAGCGGCTCGCTGAAGGAAAAGAAACCTAGTCAGTTGGCTCAATCATTCCCAGATAGAAGCGTCTGAGGCCACATCGTTTGTTCGAGTCACCTCTCTATATATAGCGATAGATCAAAAAGGTTCAATTCGTCTACCCTGACTTTTGATCTTTCATATGATTTGAAAGAAATTGATAAGTCATAGATAAAGCTCAATTGATCACTCAAATGGTGGCCTAAAGCCAAATCGAGATAAAAGCGTATACTAGCCTATCGAAAGGTAATCAACAGGTTTTTCCTGTAGCGACGAAACTATCACTTGGCGGTGCGTGCTCTTGGGTAGTGTTCGTACAAATATTGCCAAGAAGGTGGGGTAATCGGAAGATACAAGGTAAGATTTCAAGTGGAAAACATTATCTAGCCTGTTTCCTGGGCTGACCTCGATGGATTTTGCCAATATTGCCGCTCAGCTCAATGCGGGCATCATTTTGCCAGAAGGAATTGTGATCGCCACGATTATGACGCTGATTGTGACTGATATCATCGGCGGACGGGGGGTAACGAAATGGTTGCCCTACATCGCGATGGCAGGATTGACTGCGGCGGTAGCTGATCTTTATCTCCAATGGGGTGCCTCTGAGCCAATTGCTTTTCTAGGCAGCTTTAATGGTGACGATCTCAGCATTGTTTTTCGCGGAATTATTGCGCTCTCGACGATTGTTACTATTCCGATGTGTATCCGCTACATCGAGCGTTCGGGAACAGCACTCGCAGAGTTTCTGACAATTCTTCTGACGGCGACGCTAGGCGGGATGTTCTTATCAGGTGCAGACGAGCTGGTTACGATGTTTGTCTCGTTAGAGACGTTGAGTATTTCGTCTTATCTGCTGACGGGCTATATGAAGCGCGATCCCCGCTCGAATGAGGCGGCGCTGAAATATTTATTAATTGGCGCAGCGAGTGCGGCAATCTTTCTATATGGAATGTCCTTGCTTTATGGACTTTCGGGGGGTGAAACGAATCTAAGTGCGATCGCCTCTCAGATCTCAGCTGCTAATACCACTGCCCCTATTGGCCTGATTATTGCGCTGGTTTTTGTCATTGCTGGTATTGCCTTTAAAGTGGCAGCTGTTCCCTTTCACCAATGGACGCCCGATGTGTACGAGGGGTCACCGACCCCTGTAGTGGCCTTCTTATCGGTCGGCTCTAAAACAGCTGGATTTGCTCTAGCCATTCGCTTATTGCTAACTGCTTTTCCCATGGTTGCTGAGCAGTGGCGGTTTGTATTCGCAGCGCTAGCTATTCTTAGTATGGTGTTAGGAAATGTCGTTGCCCTGGCGCAAACTAGCATGAAGCGTCTGCTTGCCTACTCTTCGATTGGTCAAGCTGGAATTGTGATGATTGGCTTCATCATTGGGACTGATGCTGGCTACTCTAGTGTTATCTTCTACCTGTTTATCTATCTATTTATGAACTTGGGCGCGTTTACCTGCGTTATCCTGTTCACTTTGCGTACAGGCACTGATCAAATTAGTGAATATAGCGGTTTATATCAGCGCGATCCCCTGTTGACACTTTGTTTGAGTATCTGTCTGCTCTCTTTGGGTGGCATTCCTCCGCTATCTGGTTTCTTCGGTAAGATCTATGTCTTTTGGGCGGGCTGGCAAGCCGGTGCTTACACTCTAGTACTGGTTGGATTAATTACCAGCGTCATCTCCATCTATTACTACATTCGCGTCGTCAAAATGATGGTAGTAAAAGAGCCTCAAGAAATGTCTGACTCTGTAAAAGCATACAAGGACAATGATTGGGCATTGCCAGGGATGCGACCACTACAGGTGAGCTTGGTATTGGCCGTGGTGGTCACTGCTCTATCTGGCGTACTGGCTAATCCGCTGTTGACGCTAGCAAATAGTTCGGTTGCTCGAACGCCTCTCTTGCAGCGTTCGGTACTGGCGCGAACAGCAGAAATCGCATCGGTACAGGTAGAGACTTCTGAGACCTTTGACATTGCAAAGCGCTAACTTACGCCATCAGTCCATACTCTATGTCATCTTGGTGCATTCGCTGCTTAGCATGAATATTTTTGATGTGCTTCTTGACTGTATCAATGCTAATCCACAGCGCTGCTGATATCTCTTTGTAGGCGTCTCCGCGTAGACGCAACTGCCAAATCTCTGTTTCTCGCTCAGTCAGTCCATAAAGAGCTGCCTCAGATAAGGCTTTATTTCGAGTGGTCTGCTGACGGTCTTCTAAAACGATGAGCAGATATGGCAGTTGCCCAAAGTTAATGTTTTGTACTCGAATACGGACAGTGCCGAGATTTGGCAAAATCAGATCGGCGTCTATACCTACACTTTGTGGAAAAGAAATATCTTTTTTCCTAAGGGCGGTTTTACAGATGTGCCAAATTTCAGGTGGTAAGACGGCTCCTGTGGCCTCTTCGGTACCGATTTGATCGCAGATACGTTTGGCGGTCTGGTTGATCTGCTGGATGCTGCCGGTAGGATCAGCAACAATGAACCCGTCTTGTAGGCTACCAAAGGCGGCTCCTAAAATACTCACCGTATTACTTGGAGGAGATGAGGGGACGATTGACAGGGCGGGCGTCTTGAAGCGAGCAGACTTCATTTTGAACTTCCAGAAAACGTCGAACATGCAAAGTTATCAGCAATGTGTTTCTTGTTTCTGCGAAGCTTTACCGACCCTTTATATTTTGTAGTCTGGATCTTATTCGCTATAGAATCTTTTTCACTATAGAGAGAAGCTCTATGAACTATCTACAAGAACTATAGAGAATAAGAGCTACGAAGAAAAATTAGATAAGTATTCGAAGTCATTGATTCAGCCTATTACGCTATCAAAAAATTACGACCACCATGCCTGCTACGCCCTATCTCGCCGCTGACTGGTTCAATCGATCTTCTCCTCAAGTTGCTGCTGACCTCATAGGCTGCAACCTACATAGGCGAATTAATAGCGAGACTATCCAAGGCCAGATCGTAGAAACAGAAGCCTACGAGGCAGGCGATCCGGCGATGTATGCTTACCAAAATAAAACAGAGCGCAACGCTGTTGTTTTTGGACCTGCAGGGTTTGCCTATATCTACCGTATCTATCGTCAGTACCACTGTTTTAATATCGTTACGGATAGAGAGAACCTCGCTAGCACTATCTTGATTCGTGCTGTTCACCTAGAACGCAGACCTAGCTGGGTAGATTCAAAAGATAAAGTAGAAAGAGTCGCTGCTGGTCCTGGAAAACTGTGTATTGCTCTGCAGCTAGATACTTCGCTCAAGGGAATTTCTATTGAGCCCGATTCAGGCCTGTGGATTTCTGGCCGTTCGGATAGGGTTGCCCAACAGCTTATGGACAGCCCACAGAACATTACTCAGACTACTCGTATTGGCCTTTCGAAGGGGGCGGACATCCCTTGGCGATGGTATCTGACTGACTCACCAGCTGTCTCCAAGAAAAATAAAAAGCGATAGCCTTCCTATATGAAAAAGACTATCACTTCTGTCTGTATCGGTTACTTACAACTGTCTATTAGAAGTAGTGCTCTAGAAGCGAGTGCCGACGTCTTTCCACAGCGTACCTTCGCCTGGGACAACTACCTCTACATCATTATCAACAACTGTAGGCGCAGCTGGGTTAGTTTGAGCGAGGCTAGCTCTGACAACGGTGTAGCCTAAGAAGAAGGTGACTCCTGCGACTATTACACCAGCGATCGCGCGATCTACGCTCGTAGTTTGAGTCAAAGAGTAGGCAGTACTGCGAGTAGAGGAGCGGTTAACCATAGGAGAAGAAACCTTTTTGCTAAAGTCGTCTTCTCTATAGTCTCAGTATTTTTCGGTAGCAAGGTATACCGTTTACATCTCTTGAATAATATTTATAGACAGAAATTAAGCAATCTAACGTCTGAATTCCTATCTGACTTCCTAGTGCCTTAATCTTTCCTAATCTCTCAACGGTGAATCTCCTAACGGCGATTGGGCAGATTCCAAGGGTATCAAGATCTGGTCACTCAAAGACATGGGTAGATCCATTGTGTGCGAGACAACACCATGCGCGACGCCTGCGACCAAACCTAGAGTAGCTGGTAAGATCAAAGAGGCTAGATAGTTCATGAATCCTCCTAAAGAAAGATGACGTCTCTAGACTCTCAGTAATGAAGAACCAGTTTTGTAGTTAGCTTTACATTTCATTTCCTATACGAAGAGCTGCATGCAGTAAGTCAATAGCTAGCTCCCTTTTTTTGCATGAGAAAAAGAATAAAGTAGTTTAGCTCTAGCTTCCCGATGTGACCGCATCTAGCTTCCGCTGGAACAAATCGGTCAAGAATGTAATCACTCGACGCTTGCGCAGTTTGATATTGGCGTTTAGTGACATTCCAGAGCGTAATTCTAATGGAACCCCATCGGCGACGAACTGCTGAGAATCTAGCAGGACCTCTGCCGGAAATCGATAGAAAGGAAATACTTCATCTGGGGGCAAAGCATCTGTACCGATACTTGTGAGCGTACCTTCCACATCACCGAATTCACTAAACGAATAGGCATCAATTCGAACATCAACCTTTTGACCAACTTGCACAAAGCCGATGTCTCTATTGGGAATAAAGACCCGCGCAACTAGGGCATCTTGAGGGACAATTTCCATTATCGGCTCTGTAGAGTTGGCTACATAGCCAGGGCGGTTGGCTTTTAGATTGAAGACTGTTCCATCAACAGGTGCGGTCAAAGCCTGGTATTTGATGCTTTGCGCTAGCTGCGCCCTTTGACTAGCGAGTTCTGCTAGCTGACGGTCATTCTCTAGTAGGCGCTGAGTAAGCTGACTGTCAATCTCAGCAATTCTTTGATTGTTAACCGAGATTCGATCTTGCAGGACCTCTCGAGATTCAAAAGAAGTTCGCGATACTTCTTGGTCCGCTTGAGAAATTTGAAAGGACAGCCGATCAATCTCTTGTCTAAGCGTGTTTACTTGAGTTTGACTGTTGTTGACTTCCTGCTCCTGCTGTAAGTAAGAAAGCTCTGCAACCGCACCTTCTTCATTGAGGACTCTAAGTCTGCTTAAGATGTCTTGATTGGTCGCTAGTTCGCTTTGGGCGTTAGCTAGCTGTAGCCTGGTCTGCTTTAACTGTTCGGATAGTTGAGAAGACTGCAGCTGATTAATTTGCTGCTGAGAGTCTAGCCTAGAGAGGGCAGTCTCCATCCGATCAAGCTGGTCAGGCGAAAGTCCAGAGGTATCTCCAGTAATTTGGGCCTGGTAGAGTTGGTTACTTTGTAATAGCTGAGCGCGATCGCGCCCTCGCTGAACCAAATCAGCAGAGATGCCAGCAGGTGCTACGGCATCAGCTACGCCTGATAGCTGAGCTCGGTAATAGTTGTTTTCAGCGCTTAGGCGCTCGGCAATTTCTCTGTTTGATTCAAGCTGGGCCTCTGTTGCAGTCTCATCTAGGGTCGCAACGACCTGACCTCTCTCAACCAGCTCGCCTTCGGTTACTAGCACTTCTTCGACGACACCGCCGACGGGTGCCTGTACTAGCTGTACAACCCCTTCTGGCTCAAGCTTACCTTGGGCTGCCACGGTCTCTTCAACCCTGGCAATACAAGCCCAAGTGACCGAAGCTACGGTGACCCCCATAATTGAAAGTGCGATCGCCTTCGCCCATCGAGGTGATTGCTTGAGAATCACCGGCTGATCAAATGACTGAGGCACATAGGGAACAACGGGCGCATCGCCGTCACCGTTGCTAGGACCCGGGTTCATCCCCAAACCACCGTTACCATTACCGTTGCCATTACCATTGGCGTGGCCGTTGCTAGGGAATCCGTTGCCTGGAGCTAGTTTGGGTCTGTTAGAAGTACTCGTCATTTGTATTATTCTCCCTGCTGCTCATATAGGCAGTAATAGCGGCCTTTAAGAGCCATTAGTTCTTCGTGTGTACCAATTTCTACGACCGAGCCTTTATCCATCACCAAGATACGGTCGGACTGGCGGATAGTGCTCAATCGATGGGTGATAAAGAACACCGTGCGACCCTGCGCCCATTGCTTTAAGTTGTAGCAAACTTGAGCTTCAGTGTCGTAATCGAGCGCGCTAGTCGCCTCATCCAAAATCAGCAGCCGAGGGTTTTGGAGGACGGTACGGGCGATCGCGATTCTCTGTCTTTGTCCCCCTGAAAGCGAAGAGCCTCGCTCGCCTACCCGAGAGTTGTAGCCGCCAGGTAGCTCCATAATAAAGTTATGAGCATTCGCAATCTTGGCAGCCTCAATCACACTATTGGTATCGGCTTGTGGATTGGTCAGCGCAATATTGTCTTGAATACTCCCCTCAAATAGCAGGCTATCTTGGGGCACAATGCCGACCTGCTGCCGCAAAGAGTACAGCTCAACTTTACTAATATCGTAGTTATCAATTAAGATTCGGCCGGTTTCCGCATTGTATAAACGCGGCAGCAGCTTCATTAACGTACTTTTACCCGAACCGCTTTGACCGACAATGCCAATAAATTCACCCGCATGAAACTCCAGGTTGATATTAATTAGCTGCAATGGACCTGACGGGGTAAAGCGGAAGGACAGATTCTCATACTTCACGTTGCCGTGAATTTCGGGCATCGGAATCTGAGCACGATCTTCTTCAGCTTGCTCTTGCGGATGGTCGATGATGTCGCTTAGGCGTTCTAACGACAGTGCGGTCTCTTGAAAGTTCTGCCAAAGCTGCGTGAGGCGTAGTAAAGGCTGAGTGACATAGCCAGAGATGATTCTAAAGGCAATCAGTCCGCCCAGCGTTAGGTTACCTTCTAGAACTAAAGACGCACCGAACCAAAGGACGAGTAAGCCAGAGAGCTTGTTTAAAAAGCCACTAGCCGAACCGGCTGTCGTCGAGGTTAATACCGTTTTAAAGCCATCACTAACATACCTGGCGTATTTTTCTTGCCACTTCCAACGGGTTTTAAGCTCCATGTTCTGGGCTTTTACCGTCTGCACACCTGAAAGCGCCTCTACTAGGAATGACTGCGTTTCGGCATTTCGCTCCGCTTTTGCCCTGAGCTGACGCCTGACAATTGGCGAGACGAAAAAGGTCAAAATCATAAACAGCGGAATCGTTGCTAACGATACAATCGTCAGCTTCACGCTGTAGATGAACATCACCAGGATATAGACGACCGAGAACAGCGCGTCGAGCACGACCGTTAGTGCGGTGCCTGTCAGGAATTGACGAATATTTTCTAGCTCGTTGACTCGGCTAGAAAGTTCACCCACCGGACGTCGATCGAAGTATCGCAGCGGTAGTCGGAGCAGGTGATCAATAATCTCAGCCCCCAATGCCATGTCGATCCGGTTAGTCGTATCGACAAAGAGGTAGGTCCGCAGGCTAGTTAGAATCGCTTCAAAGATAGCGACAACGACTAGGAACACGCCTAACACATGCAGGGTATCAATGCTGTTTTGCATAATTACCCGGTCGATAATCACCTGCACCATTAGCGGATTAGCTAAGCCAAACACCTGTACAAACAGTGAGGCTACCAACACCAGACTCAACGTTCCTCGATATTTCTTCAGAGAAGGAATAAACCACGACAAGCCAAACTTTTGCTGTGGCGTCTGCTCAGTCGTTTCGACCAGCAGCACTTCCCCCTCTTGGCCCCAAATTTCGGCAAACGCTTCAGGTGAGTGGCGAACGATTTTATTTTCTGCTGGCACCCCAAGCACATACTCAGTCAGTGAGGTTTCGTAAACGACGGCAAAGCCATCCCGCCAGTTGATTAGTGCTAGTCTCGGTAGGCGATCTATCGAACTTGCTGGAACTTTCGCTAGCTGAGGTTTGAGTCCGACAAGATCAGCTACTGCGCCGCAGGCCGTTAGGGAGAGGTGGCCTAATCTTTCTTTCTGATTGACCAAAACTCGCTGGACGACATCTCGCTTGAAAGGCATGCCAAAGTGCTGAGCGATCATTGCGAAACAGGCTAGGGCTGTACCAACGTCCTCTCGGCCTCGCATGACCGGATACTTCAGCGCTTTAGCTTTATCAGAGCCTTCTTCTACGATGTTAGAATCGTAGGTCAGCTCCGGCGCATAGGGTACGTTCCTACTGGTGTTATCGACAAAAGTTGGCGTGATGAAGTCGTCAGAAGAACTGCTTGTGTCAATCCCTGTCGATAGTTCGCTAATATCACTCTCGCTAACGGTTAAAGCAGACGTAGAAGCCGCATCGCCTGGGCCGCTTTGACTGGCGAGCTGACGCATCTCGATGCCAATTAGCCGGGTGTTTTTCTCACTGGTAATTCGCCCATCGAGCATCTCTTGAAGTAGCCAACTGCCTGCGGGATACTGAGCGATACTTTGTGAGCTGACAAACCACAGCTGGCTGGGTGAGGAGCTACCCATAGTGATAGGGCCAGCGCGCAGGGTACGAGCGATCGCATACTTTTGTAGCCGCCTTGCCGCTGCAGCAATGTCATCGACACTGCGGGCCTGCACCTGAAAATACTGACTGACTAAATCGAAAACTTCAGCTAGATAGCAATAGTCAGTAACCGCCTGGGCAAAGCGTTCATTCGAAGCAATAAGACTTCTAACTGTCCCAATCGGAATAGTGATGGTGTCTACTTCTGACGAGGCGATCGCCGTTTCACAAGGGACCCCTCTAGCCAACCCTGCTAGCCCGAGTACCGACTTAGGCTTTAGCAGCTCTAACGTGATGGGCGATCGCTTGTTGGCATCGTAGCCTAGCAGCCGAGCCTGGCCTTCCAAAATCACCACAACCTGATGAGGCATAGACTCTCGCCGCAAAATCGGCTGTCCAATTCGATAGCGTAGTCGTTGACTATCGGCCGCTAGCGATTGGAGAACGGGCGGTGATAGCTGGTCGAAAGGAAAAACTTCCCCTAAGCTCTGATCAAGTGAAATATCGGTATAGGTCATAATGATAAATAAGCCCTGGGGCGCTGTATCGAAAACGAGTTAAGAAGATCGCTGTAGATATAAAGCCGAAGTAGGATCGATAGATTCGAATGAGGAAATAATCGGCACTAGGTCTTAATCTAGATAAACAATGGATATGTATGACTATAGTTAGCTGCTTTAGTGAACTCTTACAAGCGTAGAGTACATAAAACTAATACGATGACTAGGAGTCTGAAGATGCTACGAAGGTGCAATTCCTTCATTGCCTAAGGCGCTATTGCTTCTTTGGATGTTTTGTGGGGGGCTTCTCTAGGGTTCGACTCATCTAAGCTGCTTCGTCTAGCCCTGCTTTATCTGATACCTCAGGTATGATTGTCCTGACAGAGACTGTCTGGATCTGCTGACTTAGCCATGCTTTAAACCTTTCAGCGAGCAATCGCTTTCGCATATTCTCATCAAACTTTGCTGGCTCAAACTGCTCTAGTCTAGTGATCACTAGCCATTCGCCGATCTGGGTAGGCGGCCATAGCTGCTTAGGTTTACTGACGCTCAGCATTTTGCTTAAGACAGGATGAGGTACATTTAGCTCTACTGGGCCTACGACCCCGCCAGTCTTAGATTCTTGTCCTTCAGAATATTGGCTGGCAAGCTCAGCAAAAGAAGCGCCATCGTCATTCAACCGAAAGTAGAGTTCTTGGGCCAAGCTGGCGTTCTTCGTTCTAATCAGCGAATAGGTTACTTGATCGAGCTGAGCCTTTCGCTCGAGAAAATATGACTCAATCTGAGCGCCCCAAGTTTGTTCTTGGTACAGCTCTACTTGCCGTTCTCTAATCGCTGCGGCCAGCATTTCCTCAGGGGAATGATCTTGCTGCTTGCACCACTCCAGACGCTGTTCGTCTGAAAAGATGCCCCGCTTACCGCAGAATATCTCCATTGCCTTTTGAGGATCGCAGGAGATATCCTCTGTAGCCTGATCGATAATAAACTCTTGCACAACCTGAGGCAGCAGACGATACTTTCGGAGCTTGGTAACCAGCTCTGCTGCATCGAGTGTCTCTTGACCAATTTGGAGGACTGCTGACATATGGCAATTTCTTCTACAAGCACACGTTACGGAAAAACCAGCTGGAAGATTCCACACTGAGTAATCCCAAAAGAGTACCCTTACTAATCAAGATATATGGTTACATACCGTATTAGATATTACATATCGCTCAAAACACATTTGTACAAAAGCTTTAATATAGCTAAGAAATACCTGGGGTTTATGAAGCGCACTCCCTTTGTTCGAGCCGCTATCTATGGCAATAGCTATCCTACATGTAAGCAAAAGTTAAGTAAACGTTGTGCTATTTAGTCGGTTTTATGAAATGAAACTTACCCTTCTATTGCTCGTCAAAGGCTATCGGCAGCTGATCTCTCCGCTATTTCCGCCAATGTGTCGGTTTGAGCCTACCTGCTCTCGCTACGCTTTAGACGCGATTGATCGCTTTGGCCCGCTTCAAGGGACCTGGCTAACAGCCAAGCGCTTTTGTCGCTGTCATCCGCTTCATCCTGGCGGGTATGATCCGGTACCGGAGAAGAAATCGGTACTCTAAGAGCCAACATTGTAAAGACTATGCTGTAAGCACCATACTATGAAGAAAATCTATGTTCTCGATACCAACGTACTGCTGCACGATCCCAATGCAATGCTACGGTTTGAGGACAATGAGGTGCTACTGCCTATTACTGTTATTGAAGAGTTAGACCGATTCAAGAAACGGCCTGAAGAGACTGGTCGCAATGCTCGTCAGACATCACGAATGCTAGACTCGCTGCGAAAGCAGGGAAGCATCACGACGGGTATTAGTCTTGAAAACGGCGGACAGCTTAAAGTTGCTCTTTGTGATCGCGAGACTCTAAAGGCGCTGCCAGTAGAGTTGATGACGAACGAAGGGGGAGATAATGCCATTTTGGCGGTAGCGCTAGAGGCAAAACAGCACTGCGAGTGCCCAGTTGTGATGGTGAGTAAAGACACCAATATGCGTATTAAGGCTGATACGCTGGGGCTGACGGCTGAAGACTATGAAACAGATAAGATTGATGTAGACGAGCTTTACACTGGTATGGGTGAAGTACTAGTGAGTGCCGAGCAGATGAGCGCACTTTTCCAGCCAGGGGGAACTGAGCTAGTAAGCCAAGAAACGCTAGCTGGAAAGTTCTTCCCCAACCAGGCGCTGACGCTGATCGACGTGAATAACCCTAGCCATACGGCGCTAGCGATTATCCGCTCAAACGGCCATCTAACCCCCTTGCCAAAGCTACCTTACAACGGTGTTTCTCGTATCCAAGCGCGGAACCGGGAGCAGCAATTTGCATTTTCTTTACTATTAGATGATAGTGTTCCGCTAGTGACACTAGTCGGTAAAGCAGGTACAGGCAAGACTTTGTTAGCGATCGCAGCCGGGCTACAAAAGGTAACGGAAGAAAAGCGTTACACTCGCCTACTGATCTCCCGTCCTGTTGTCCCAATGGGCAAAGATATTGGTTATTTGCCCGGTGATATGACCGAAAAGCTAACTCCTTGGATGCAGCCCCTCTATGACAATTTTGATCTAATCTTTAATACTCAAGATACTACCGATAAACCCGCTCACTGGCGTCGTGGCCATGAAGACTTATTAGAGATGGGCCTATTACAAATCGAAGCGCTCACCTATATACGCGGACGTACCATTCCCAGACAGTTCTTCGTGATTGATGAGGCGCAAAACCTAACGCCGCATGAAGTCAAGACGATCTTAACGAGGGCAGGTGAAGGGACAAAAATCGTGCTCACCGGAGATACCGCACAGATTGACAACCCTTATGTCGATGCGGCTAGCAATGGATTGACCTATGTGATTGAACGCTTTCGCAACGATCCATTAGCAGGACATATCACGCTATATCAGGGTGAGCGTTCTGATCTGGCAGCGCGGGCCGCAAACTTGCTCTAGACGGTATGATCTCTCTATCGAGACTCTCGTTGTTGAGGCAGTAAGTCATGAATGGTGCGATTGTTGATCCGATTTTGCAGCGGTACAAATCGGCGATCGCGCAGCTTCTAGACCAGTTGGCTCGTTTTGCTCAAGCTATCGACAATGCGGCGCTGACTAGAACCATACAAAATCTGCAGGATAATATCAATCAGCCTTTTCTATTCGTTGTCATTGGCGAAGTCAAAGCAGGCAAAAGTAGCTTTATCAACGCGCTATTAGATAGTGGTGAAATCTGTGAGGTCGGCGCTGATCCTCGTACCAACATGGTTGCTAAGATCATCTATGCCCAAGGTGAAGGCTACAGCCGTGAGGTCCATCCAGGTGAGCTGCGAGAGATCGGTCGGCCGGTGCCAATTTTGCAGCAGATTGCCATCGTAGATACGCCTGGGACGAATAGTCCTTCACAAAAGCACGAAGCTATCACTAAAGAATTCATTCCTAACAGCGATCTGGTTATCTTTGTCTTCTTTTCAAAAAATCCCTATACCAATACCGCTTGGACTTTAGTAGATTTCGCTCATAAGGAATGGAGAAAGCCGGTTATCTTCGTACTACAGCAAGCTGACCTAGCCGACGATAGAGAGTTGCAAGCTTCAGTGCAATACATCGCTCAAGAAGCACAGCAAAGGCAAATTGCCGATCCAAAAGTGTTTGCAACTTCAGCCAAGCTAGCCACTGACAAGCTCAAGAGCGATCACTCAAACAGTGATGATAGCTCAGAGAATATCGATGCTGGCTTTGCTCCGGTTCAAGACTTTATTCGCAGCACCATCACAGGCGGACAGGGCTATCGGCTAAAACTTACCTCAAATATCGGTGCGGCAGAACAGATTGTTGAGCGCTTAGGAAACGATATGCGGCTGATCAAACAGCAGCTACATCAAGATGAAACGGTGGTGGCAAGAATACGCGATCGCCTGGGCCAGGGACAGAACCAGTCTCACTATGAGATAGATGCTTTAGTAGAACGACTGATGGTTCAATACGAGCGTACTATCTATCAGATTAAGCAAGAATTTCGAGATGGCCTTTCTATTTTCACGCTAGCCAAACGCTCTGTGCTCTCAATTTTTAATCGTAAGCAGCGCATAGAAACTTGGATGAACGATCTCAAGACACGCGCTCAAAAGGAGCTAGAAGAGACTTTAGATGAGACTTCAAAAGAGGGTGCCAAGCGATTTATCGATGGTATTCAATCTATGATCAAGCAGCTGCTAGCAGAGGTAACCGCGTTAGAGAATGACGCACTGAGGAAAACGGAAATCACACTGCCAATGCTCGAATATCGCTACGAGGTGATCGAAAGCGTCAAGACCAAGATTTCTGCTTTGCTCAACGATGAAACGTTCATGAACTGTTTGACTGATACTGTCGATGGTGTTGGCCCAGGTGTTGCAGGCGGTGGACTTCTAGCAGTCATTGGTGGAACCATCGCAGCAGTAACAGAAATTGTGATTTTAGATATTATTGGCAGTGTGTTTCTGGGCGTGGGTGTGCTGCTAGCAGGCGGCGTGTTAGTGGCCAAAAGACGCAGGCTAATTCAGAAGCTAGATACTGAGCTAGAGAGAAACAAAACCAAATTCGAGGCGACAGTATCAGAACAGCTAAACGCTAAGCTCAGCGGTATTTATGATGAAATTAACGCTAGCTTTGTTGATCTCTATGACTATGTAGAAAAAGAAAGAGAGAGTTTAACACCCTTAATTCAACAGTTTGAACAGATTCAGCGTCAAACGAAGACGCTTGCTGCAGCAGTTCGCCAGCTATGATCCTCTAGCTGTATTCACCTTGAGTAACTCCACTTTGAGTAACTATCGTATTCGACTAGCTGAGGTAGAAGATCTTGCTCGTATCCCTGCGATTGAAGCGGCAGCGGCTAAGCAGTTTGAACCTTATGTTTCACAGCTAGAAATCTCGGTAGATCACCTTTCTGGCCTTACGCCGATGACTTTTCTAAAGCGGGCGCAGCTAGAAAAACGGATATGGGTAGCGGTGTTAGAAAACCAGCCCGTAGGATTTATTGTTGCTAAGTTTTTGATAGAAAGCTGTTTTATTGTAGAGCTTGATGTGCTACCAGCCTATAGTCGACAGGGGATTGGCTCCGCGCTAATTGAGATTTGCTGTGAGGGTGCGCGATCGCGAAATCACACCCAGCTTACGCTGACCACTTTCCGCTATGTCCCTTGGAATATTCCCTTTTATCAGCAGTGCGGTTTTGAGATTCTTCCCATAGAGCGCTGTTCTTCTGAACTAAGCGCTATCGTGCAGCACGAAGCCCGCTATGGCTTTGTCCAAAAGCATCGCGTCGTGATGCGTCGGATCCTGTCTAGAAAGCGAGAATGATTGTGAAGGGAGAATCGCTGTGATCGATAGTGAAACTAAGCTAGATAGTGAAACGATTAAACAACAGGCGATCGCACTAGGTTTTCACAAAGCGGGAATCGCTGCCATTCCAGCTGAGATGTCTGAGTCTGAGCAAACGGTCAAACGCTCACTGCAATCTTGGCTATCTAGGGGTTATCAGGCAGATATGACCTGGATGAGCAACCCCAAACGGCAAAATGTACGCGCGGTCATGCCGGAGGCAAACGCTGTGATCTGTGTTGCCCTCAACTACTACACCGATCATCAAAGACCAATAGGCTCGCAATACGCCAAAATTTCTCGCTATGGCTGGGGAAGAGACTACCACCGGGTGCTAACTAAAAAGCTAAAGCAACTTGCTGCCTGGTTGTGCTCGCAAAGCAGCGGAGAAAATAAGATTGTAGCCCGCCCTTATGCGGATACAGGTCCGGTACAAGATAAGTTCTGGGCACAGCAGGCAGGCATTGGTTGGAATGCCAAGAACGGTAACGTAATTAGCCGCGAATACGGCTCCTGGATTTTCCTAGGTGAAATTATTACCAACTTAGAACTAACGCCTGACTTAGCGCATACTGCTCACTGCGGTAGCTGTACCCGCTGTATCACCGCTTGCCCCACTAAGGCTATTCGCGAGCCGGGAGTCGTCGATGCCAATCGCTGCATTGCCTATCATACAATCGAGAACCGGACTGAAAAGCTACCGGAGGCGATCGCCTCAAACCTACAGAACTGGGTCGCGGGCTGCGATATTTGCCAGGATGTCTGTCCTTGGAATCAGCGATTTGCTAAAGCTACAGATATCACAGAATTTCAGCCGTATCCTGGCAATGTCGCTCCGAGCCTTGCTGAGCTAGCAACTATAACGGAAGAGGAGTGGCAGCAGCGCTTTCCCGCCTCAGCATTGCGACGAATCAAACCACCTATGCTCAGACGAAATGCCAGCGCAGCGATGGAATACACTAGTTGAGCCGATTGCAGGATGATAGGAAAGAGTGGTTGAGAACAAAGATATAGATAAGAATGATATAGATAAGGCAGATAAGAAAGTGATCGCTAAGCAGGTCACAGGAAAAGCAGCAGAACCTGAAATAGGTGGCTGGCGAAAGCTAGTGAATGAGAATATTCGGCTAGTGGCGATCGCGCTGATCATTGCAATTACCGTGCGTCTATTCATCGCCGAACCGCGCTTCATTCCATCGCCTTCTATGGTGCCGACGCTAGCGGTGGGCGATCGCCTGCTTGTCGAGAAAGTCTCCTATCGGTTTCATGAGCCTCATAGAGGAGACATTGTTGTCTTTGAGCCACCGCCGCAGCTACAGGAATACGGCTATACAGCCAGCCAAGCGTTTATCAAACGAGTTGTTGGCTTACCGGGACAGACCGTAGAGATCACTCAAGGACGCGTTTACGTAGATGGCCAACCACTCACTGAAGACTACATTCTAGAAGCTCCTGCCTACGAGATGCCTGCTGTAGAAGTCCCGGCTGATAGCCTCTTTGTGATGGGCGATAACCGCAACGATAGCAACGATTCGCACGTCTGGGGCTTCTTACCCATGCAGAACGTAATTGGCCGAGCCGCATTGCGATTCTGGCCCATAGATAAATTAGGAACTGCCAGTCTCAGCAAAGACTCAAAATTGAAGGACTTAGCATTTAAAACTCGAGATAGTGCAGCAGCTCAAAGGCCACCTTCGCGCTTAGCCGCAATCGATTCTGTAAATCGGCTAGATCTGCGTAAGGTCCAACTTTTCGATAGTGAACGATCGCCCGGCCCAAAAATGCGTCGATACCAGGAACTGCTGTCAGCTCTAGCGCAGTTGCCGTATTGACGTTTACCTTTTTGGGCTCTAGTGCTGTTTCCACATCGTAATAGCAAAATTGCAAGATCGCTTGCCAGGGTTGAATCTGCTGAACAGGTAAACCTAGGGTCGCAGCGATGTCTTCGAGGCAGGTGAAAAAAACTCTTTGACTGGTGAGGTTAGTGAGCGATCGCGCCTGATGAATCGATAGACCCGGTAGTCGTAGCCAATCATCTACGGAGGCGGTATTGACATCGATCCGCACTCCCCAGCTAGCCGCCAACCTGATCTCATCAAAAGATTGAAAGCGATAATAGGGCTCTTGGCGAAGTCGTCGTTGAAGCGGGTGGCTTTTGCGAAGGAATTTATCAAGCAAGGTCAAAAGAGTGGGCTCTACACCGCTCTATCAGAAATTAATCACTTCAAAGGGTAAGCTGCTAGGGGTAAGCTGCTAGCCTATTTCCTCTAGAAGTTTGCGCCGCTTTTGTTCAAACTCATATTCTGTGATCAGCCCCTCTTGACGAAGCTGATCGAGTTCTCTAACGGCGGTAGCTATCTGCTGTGTTTTTTGCGCTTTAATACTCCCAATCTTAGACTTTTGGATACTAGATTGGGTCAAAGCATCTGCCTGTGGTTCAGGCTGAGAAAGCAGCGCTCCTGCTTTTGGAAAACGCGACTCGAAACTCTGATCGCTTTGGCTTAGATACCAAATGCCCTCTATACAGCAGGCAACCGTAGGAATTCCGGTAGGCATAAGAACTAGATAGACAACACCCCAAAGATACTGCCCAAGATAAAACTTGTGTAGCCAAGTGAGCGGCAGCGGCGTAGGCAAACTACCAATAAATGCTAGTGCGATCGCAATCTTTCGATGTTGCATAAAGCCTTTACGTAAAGCCTTCAAACAAAGTGTATAGCCGTATCTGTCCAAGCTAAGTAGGAAAGCAACCGATACCGTATGTAAATACCGTTCCTGCAACCTCTAAAACAGCCTGGGTGAGCGAATTGATTCGGCGATATCTCTATAGTAGTGATAACTCACCTTGGCGCAGACTGTGTAAACGCTTACGCTATAGCTATGTGCAATTAAGCGATTCGTTTGACGCAGTAGCCGTCATGGAGTGTTGACAATCATGGGAATGTTTGATTCAGACCTAGTGCAGCAAGAAGCTAATGAGCTATTCAAGGACTATCAGTCACTAATGCAGCTCGGCGGCAACTATGGCAAGTTTGATCAAAAAGGTAAAAAGATCTTCATCGATCAAATGGAATCAGTCATGGAGCGCTATCGCATCTTTATGAAGCGATTTGAACTCTCAGAAGACTTTATGGCCAAGATGACGATGGAACAGCTCAAGACTCAGCTCAGTCAGTTTGGTACGACTCCACAGCAGATGTTTGATCAGATGCACCAGACGCTCGAAAGAATGAAGTCAGAAATTAAAGAATGACTCTGCTTAACCCACAGGTCTACGACGCAGAGTATCTTCCCTAAGCCTGTTACCTATATATGGACACGTTACTCAAGGACGAGTGAACTCGCTGGGCTTTCGGAAAGATTCAACAGGCTCATCGCGCAATGCCTCTACCATGAAGTCACGCCACACCGGAGCCGCGTAACCACCGCCTGTTGCGCCGCTACCTAGAGGACGATTGTCATCGTTACCAACCCAAACGGCTGTTGCTAATTGAGGTACGTATCCAACGAACCAAGTGTCGCGCTGCGAGTCAGTAGTCCCCGTTTTTCCAGCCGCCGGACGCCCAATCTGCGCATTGGTAGCCGTTCCTTGTGAAATTACGCCCTGTAACACGTCTGTTAGCGCGGCACTTGCCCACGGGTCGAGTAGTAGCTGAGGCTTAGGCGTATTGTCTAGGATCGTGTTTCCTCTGCTATCGGTAACCTGAACAATTAGGGTTGGTTCAGAATGCCATCCATAGCTCGCAAAGGTCGCATAGGCACCTGCTAGCTCTAGGGGCGTTAGATCGACAGCGCCTAGTGGCAATGAGATTACCGGATCCATTGGGCTTTCTATCCCTACGGTTCTAGCGATCTCTACGATTCGATTGATACCTATCGTCTGACCTAGCTTGACAGCAGGGACGTTTCGAGAGACTTCGAGTGCCTTTCTAAGCGTGATATTGCCCATAAAAGAGCCGTCATAGTTTCGAGGCTTGTATGGCTTACTGCTGCCGTCGGGATAGCTGACGGGCGAATCTTCTATTGTGCTGTCGGGGGTGTACTTGCCTGAGGCAAAGGCTGCGTAGTATACAAAAGGCTTAAAGGCGGACCCTGGCTGCCGCGTGGACTGGACAGCGCGGTTGAACTGACTGGCGTCATGATCAACGCCGCCTACAAGGGCTTTGACAAAGTGGGTACGAGGATCAATGGCAACCAATGCTAGTTGATCGGCGTAAGCACCGTTACCAAAGTAGCGATAGTAGCTATCGGCCACCGTATCCTCAGCAATCTGCTGGAGATCTAGGTCAATTGTCGTCTGAATACGCATACCGCCTTTCGCCACAGCTTCTTCACCGAATTGCTCGCCTAGCTCTTTCATGACGGCTTCGGTGACGTAAGGTGCCTGACTAGAGCGAAAAGATGTGATTTCACCAAGCACAAGTGGCTGCTCTCTGGCCGCTTCGACTTCTTCTGTAGAAGCCCACTGAAGCTGTTGCATGCGGTTGAGAGCGATCGCCTGACGTTTTTTAGCTTCTGGGTAGTCGAGGAAGGGACTGAAGCTTTCAGGCGCCTGAATCAAGCCTGCCATCATTGCTGATTCGGCTAACGTTAGGTCTTTGGCAGATTTGTTGAAGTAGCTTTGAGCGGCTGTTTCTACGCCATAGGTATTATGGCCCCAGTACACTTGGTTGAGATACAGCTCAAAGATCTCATCTTTTTCGAAGATCTGCTCAATGCGCATGGCTAGGACAACTTCGACAAGCTTGCGACTAATCGTACGTTCTGGAGTTAAGAACAAGTTCTTGACGAGCTGCATTGTGACAGTTGATCCGCCTTGCACTGTTGAACCTGCCTGGAGGTTGGCGAAGAAGGCCCTGGCGATTCCAGTGGGGTTAATGCCCTTGTGGGTGTAGAAGGCACTGTCTTCCATCGCTAGAACAGCCCGCTTCATATCTGGAGAGATATCGTCGAGCTCAACGACTTCACGGTTGGCCTCGTCGTGGACATTATCTAACAACGTGCCGTTGACGTCGTAGACGTAGCTGGTCTCCGATGGACTATAGTTCCGCAGAACCCGAACATCTGGGAGGTTGCGAAAGCTGATAGCTAAGCCCACTAGTCCGCCTGCGACGACCGAGCTACCAAGCATAACTGCGGTTAATAGAGTTGCTGCGCTAATTTGACCGACGTCCTGAATATAGCTAAGCACCTTAGGCGATCGCACCCAAGTAGATCGGCGAGAACGTGATCGATCTTTTCGAAAACTATTTGAAGACACAGGTAGACAACACTTCCTTAATGAACTTGTAGGGATAGGCGGTAGATTCTTGCTTCGCTGCGCGTCGGTATCTAGGCATTTATTACAGCTTAGTAGTTGGTGCCAATATAGATGATATTTGACAAAAGTTTAGTGATTTTGATCGAGATTGCCAGATATTTTTCTATAGATATCTCTATCTATCGATTCACTCTACTGGTTTACTTATGCTGATTTACTTAGGCAGTGAAAACTATTGGTCGGTGGGGATAGATAGGACATGATGCTTGATAGTCAATGTCTAATAGTCAATTTGTTCAGCCATAGAAACCGTGGAAAGCTAAACTGTCAGAGCCCCTTCTAACTTTAATACTCGTTGTTTTTCCCATGACTGCTGCCGCAACTGAACCCTCTGAGATTAGCAATATATATAGAGGTGTGAGTGAAGTTTTCCCGCATCAGCCAGAATCAACCAGTGTTGATGAAAACTTCATAGAAAGGCTGACAAAAAGCGATCGCCCTTTGCGAGTCAAGCTGGGAATTGACCCAACCGGATCAGAAATTCATCTCGGTCATAGCACGCTGGTACGCAAACTGAGGGCTTTTCAGGATGCAGGACACACTGCCATATTGTTAATCGGCGACTTCACTGCTCGCATTGGCGATCCAACAGACCGCGCTGAGGTTCGTAAACAGCTTAGTGAGGCAGACGTCAAGGCTAATGCCGAAACCTATATTGATCAGATTAAACCTATTCTCGATTTTGAGACGCCCGGTCGTCTAGAGATTCGCTACAACTCTGAGTGGCTATCGGATATAGACCTTGGCAAAATGCTAGAGCTGTTAAGCACGATGACACTCGGCCAAATGCTGGCTAAAGAGGGGTTTGCAAATCGCTATGAGAAGGGTACGCCAGTTTATCTCCACGAATTTTTATACCCGTTGCTACAGGGATACGATTCGGTTGCGCTGCAATCGGATATAGAGCTAGGCGGCACAGATCAAAAGTTCAATGTGACCGTTGGCAGAGATTTGCAGCGACACTTTGGCCTGCAGCCTCAGTTTGGCATGCTACTACCGCTACTGATGGGTACCGACGGTAGCCAAAAGATGTCGAAGTCGTTGGGTAACTATGTGGGGTTGCAAGAAGACCCTCTAACGATGTATTCCAAATTGGAAAAGGTGCCCGATGCGCTGATTGACGACTATTTTACCTACCTGACAGATCTGCCCTTAGATCAGCTACCAGAAAATCCTCGCGATCAGCAAAAGCTTTTGGCAAAGACGGTAACCGGGATTTTTCATGGCAAAGCAGCAGCAGCACAAGCCCAACAGGACGCACTGACCTTGATGGCAGGGCAGACGTCAGCAGCAGCATCGGTGCCAGAATTTTCACTTTCTAAGGTAGGCTTTCCCGCTAAGCTGTTCTATCTCTTGGGGGCAACGCCACTATGCGAGAGTAGCAGTGAGGCACGTCGGCATATCAAAGGAGGGGCGGTGAAGATGGATGGAGAGAAGATGAGCGATCCGAATCTGACGTTTGAGCAGGCGGAAGACCTAGAGGGAAAAGTATTGCAGATTGGAAAAAAGAAGTTTGTACGGTTGGTATCATGACTTCTCTAGAACGTGTAGAAGAACGGATAATCGATCGGATCATTGTGCCTTTGGACGTAGCGAGCCAAGCAGAGGCGATCGCCCTTGTCGACAGGCTACCCCAAGTTACTTTCTGGAAAGTTGGCCTAGAGCTTTTCGTCAGCAGCGGTCCGGCTATCCTCAGCCAGCTGAAATCTCGCGGCAAGCGGATTTTTCTAGACCTGAAGCTGCATGATATTCCAAATACTATGGCAGGCGCGGGCAGAGCAGCAGGTCGCTATGGTGTGGAGCTGCTGACGGTACATGCTGCTGCTGGTGGAATAGCGCTTAGTGCGGTGAAACAAGCAGCGATAGAAGGAGCACAGCAGTCAGGGAATTCGCCGCCTCGGGTGATTGCAGTAACGCTATTAACGAGCATTTCAGCCGAAGTACTCGCCTTAGAACTCAATGTCACAATGACTGTAGAAGACTATGCAGAGCAGATGGCGCAGCTAGCGAAAGCCAGTGGCCTGACCGGCGCAGTCTGCTCGCCGCACGAGGCAACGGCGCTCAAAAAGATCTGTGGAGAAGGCTTTCGGTTGGTCTGTCCGGGGGTAAGGCCGCGCTGGGCGCAGAAAGGTGATCAGCAAAGAGCAATGACTCCCTCCGATGCGTTAGCAGCAGGCGCAGACTATCTGGTGATTGGACGACCGATTACGCAAGCAGCAGATCCTGCAGCCGCATTTGAGCGAATTTGTGCGGAGATGGCAGGGTGAGCAGAGTGTTTCGCTGTAGAGTACTGAGCGCCGCGGCTGGAGGGATGATCGCGTGTCTTCTTAGCTCAGCGGTCTGGAGAGCGCCAGCAATTGCTCTAGAGCAGTTTTCACCAGACCAAATCAAGCAGCAAAACAGAGACGTTACTGAGGTTTTAGAACAAACTGACGAGAATATTGACGAGGCTGAACAAATCCTCGAAAACATAGAAATCATTGAAGAGAATATTGAAACGTTTGAAGAAAGCGTTGATGAAGAGAGTATTGAGGAAGAAGCGCTACCTATCTATGCACCGATTAGACAGACAGCACAGTGCCCAAGCGAAATAGAGCCCTTAGCAGAGCTTTTAATTAGAGATATTCCTGGCTATACCAACAGAGTCCGCCAGCGGACAGTAGCCGTTTTGCCTTGGACAGAGGCAGATGTGTTGCGATCGCTAGAGAGTGACGAGATTGTTAGAGAACCCTACCGATCGTCTCGTGTGCTGATTGCTGGAAAGCTCAACTTGGAGCCGCTAGAGTTAAGTGACTATGCTTTTACCACTTCTCCTCAAACAGGGGGAGACGTAACCCAGGTATTTTTTACAACACTATCGCGGCAGTACATCGATCTGCAAGTCAACGATACCCAGGAATATCACTGGGTGTTTTTGACTCAAACCGTAAACGGTTGGCGACTAGCTTTTATGTTCTCAGCAATAGACAGTTGGCCCATTACACAGATCCAAACACCTCCTAGAGAGAGCAGCGAAAGCAGCGTTGGCCAAGCCATTCAGCTATGGCTAAGGGACTGTAGGGCAGGTGCGATTGAGCCGCTTTCTAGCAGCGAGCTATAGAACCTTCGATGATATTTAGCGTTCGCTATAGGACTGCTATCGTTTCGCTTTTGTTACCTTCGCTTACTCTATCCAAGCCGCTTACGAAGTATTCACACAAATTAACCCTAAAAGCTAACAGCTGGCGGTCGAACAGAATACCTGAACAGATGGCATGAGCTCAACAACCGACTCATCTGCTACCTTTTAGGAACTAATTCGGGAGTCAGAACCCATGGAAAAAGCCTTTGGACTAGAGATCCCTGAAAGTTTAGAAGATGCCTGTGAGCTGAATCGTACAGCTTTAGTCGTGTATGACATGCAAGTTGGCATTTTCAGCCAGCTAAGCAACGCAGACCCAATCAAGAACAAAGTTGTACAGATCCTCCAAGTAGCTCGAGAGACTGGTTTGCGCATATTTTTCATGCGTCATATGTCATTACCCAAGGAGCTATCAGGTGTCTTTCAACTAAAGACTGCCAAAGCGTGGCAAAGAGTGACTTCTACCGATGATGTCAACCCTTGGTTTTTGCGTGATGCGCCCGGTTTTCATTTGATTCCTGAAGTGGCACCGCTACCTTCCGAGGCAATCTTCGACAAGATTACGATGTCCGCTTTTGAAAGTACACCACTCGATATCGCCTTACGTGACTGTGGTATTCAGAGCGTCATAATCGTAGGCGTGGCTACTGAAATTGGAATTGAGCCGACAATTCGCCACGCTGCTGATCTTGGATACATCCCTATCATGGTTACTGATGCTTGCGGAGCTGGTGATGAAGCCGCCGGTCAGCGGGCGGTGGCTAGTCTTAGGTTCATGGGAGATGCTTTCTTTACTCAGGTAGATGAGCTCTCCTCTATCCTCCGCAAAAAAGCTGGAATATAGAAATTGCATGGTCTTATTCCAGGCGCTAGGAACCCCTTAAACTGTAGCTTTTCCTGCTCTATTGACTATATCGAGTAGCCGCTGAAACCGCTATCGGACAACAGTAGAGTGACTAATAATAGAGCAGATATGCTCAATGATTGCGATATGTTCAAGCTGTACAGATTGCTATATATGGCAAGCCGATAGAATTTATTCCTGTGTACCTGAGTCGCCTGATTAGACCTAGGGGTTGCAATAGAAACAGTGCGCTGGGTCAGCAAACGGAGGTGAGCCCGGTGGTAAGTCCGGCGATGGCTGATCTTGCTGAAATTGACAGTGCTGACAGGAATAGCGCACAGAGCGGGTCAGTAATGTTGCCGCGCCGCATAGACTACAGGGTAGGCCAGGGAAGCGCTGCGTGATCACAAAGCCGGGATAGTGGCATCTAGGACAGAGGTGCGTCGCCTTTTTGATGAGATCTATGGTGGCCTGGGCGATCGCGTCCATTCGAGTAGGATTGTAGAGCGCTCGCATGTCGGTTTCAACATGGGCTTTGCGATCAACCGATTGTTCTAACGCTAAAGTAACTGCCTGAATTAAGTCGGCAGCTACCGTAATGCCCTTTGCAACAGTCTCTGTGGGTCTACCAGCCTCTTGATCGGTTTCGTGCTCGGTGGAAGCAACTCTCATAACCACGAGGCCGTGTTCAGGAAAACCTACTGAGCTAGCAAAGGCTAGCGCTTCTTCAGGACTGCTAACAGTTTGGCTCTGATAGTTTGTTTCAGTAGAAAGCTGTTCGCCGACAATCTCTAGCTCATGTTCGAGATCATACAATAGCACTAGCTCACGGTTGCACGCAGCAAAAGGCAGTTGCGGATGGGGCCCAAAGCTACCTTCGCTGGCGATCGCTAGGGTCTTTCCACTCAGCTTCAGTGCGGCTTTGGCCTTGAGCCGAGCAGTCGTCAACTGATCGGCCGGGCGCTTTGTCTCTCTTGTGAATGTGCCAAAGTTGTCGGTATTAAAGTTAGTAGGGATAAGTGTTTTGACCCCCAAGGCAGATTCTACCAGCGGGGCAATCACCTGTTCTTTGCGGTGCATCGTTGCAATGACTGCCACTCGATTCGTAAAAAAAGAAGGCGCTGGCATTGGCTCGAGGGCAACTGGGGAATAACAACTGTGAATAGCATGTGAAGAGCAACTGTAGTCGACGTAGTTACACCGTGCTCAATCGATTCGCTAACAATTCGCTAAACTATCAGCCAAAGCCTCTAGGCCTTAGCTCGAATCTCATCGAGTTTGGCACGTACAGCCTGTATATCTTGCCACATCAGCCATTTGGGTTTGCCCGGGTCTCTAGAAGGATTACGTAATAGATAAGCAGGGTGCAAGATCGGCATGCACTGCCGGCCCTCCCACTCAATCCATGTGCCGCGAATTTTAGTGATACCACGCTTTTCGCTAGGAATAATACCCTTCACGGCGGTTGCTCCAGTTAGCAAGATGATTTTGGGATCGACTAGGCGAATTTGTTCCAGAATATAAGGGCGACAAGCATTGATCTCGCTAGCGAGTGGATTACGGTTGCCTGGTGGGCGGCATTTGACGATATTACAGATGTAAACATCTTTCTCTGTGTCTAGCCGAACGGCACCCAGTATCTTTTCTAATAGCTGCCCTGAGCGCCCAACAAAAGGTAACCCTTGCTCGTCCTCTTGCTGTCCTGGGCCTTCACCAATCACCATAATCGGCGCGTTTGGATTGCCTCGGCTGACGACCACGTTAGTTCGGGTCTGGGCAAGCTCGCAGCGTTGACAGCTTTTGCAGTGGACGGCTAATGGGGTGAGCGAATCATAGGTGCCCGGCGGAATAGGTACGCTAGCGCTAGTCGGAATTTTGTCAGGATCGAAGTCTGTAGGCGTGGGGGTAGCTTCGATATCGCTAGCGCTGAAAAGATCGATCTGCTCGGGCATGAACTGTATTTTTGAAGGTGGTTGGAGGCTTGTCTATTCTATTTTAGGGGAAAGTCGGGGGAAGGGGAGAGATAGCAGCCCTAGTGGAGTAGGTGAACTCAGGCGTGAATATCTGCGCCTACAGAAGGGATAGGCACTATCGCCCCAGTCGGTTGATAATCCCCTCACAGCCGCCCGGAATGGTGCCTCGAGTTTTATTGCCGCCCCACTCGCAGCAGTAGCAGCGTTGCGTTTCAGAAAGGCGTCGGGTATTTGTAAAGTCAGCGCCTTCAACTACAGCACCCGTGAATCTACCTGTTCTATAGTCAGGCTTGTCCTGGCGAGTGCGAGGAGTAGCGGTTTCTAGACTGCCGTAGTACAGACGAACTCCCATCATGTCTGTATTAGAGAGATTAGCGTCACACAAGATAGCGCGAGAAAAGTTTGTGCGTACTAGATCACAGTCAGATAAATTGGCACGGATAAGATTAGCCGCGCTGAGATCTAGCCAGCGTAGATCGGTTGTTGATAAGTCACTGGCCGCTAGCATTACACCTAGATCAATAACCCTCGTACCAGTCAGTCGATCTTCTGCGTAGCCACCCATTCCGTCTAAGATAGGTCTGCCCAAGCGCTGATCGCGAGCTAATGGGGTCAATAGCTTCGAGCGAGAAAGAAAGCGTAATACTTTAGCTTTGCCACTCGCATCTACACTGCTAAGAATAGCGGCAGTACGGGCTTCTGCAATAATGCGCTCTTGTGGCCAGTCCTCTAGTAGTCCTTCATCATCTAGCACTAGCTCTGAGATACCTTGAAAGTAGGAATCGATAGTCTGCTGCTGGGTAATCAGGTTCTGCTGGACGGTCAGATCGCGCGAGATGATGTACTGTCGCCAAGCCACATAGACAGCTAGTACCGCAATGAATATTTGTCCAATGGCGCCTAAAAAGTCACCTAGCGCACTGATAATATCCCAGCGCAGTCCGCTGCCCCAGCGGGCAATCGGTCGGCTGATACCGCTGGTATAAACCAGTCCTATGATCCCAAACAACAATCCTGGAATGGCAACCAATAGCGCTTTTTGCTGCTGAGTAAGGTCGCTGAGTGCTTCTTGTAGGGTGGGATTGAGCAGCCGTAAGGAAACGACGAATGCAACTAAGGATCCTGCTAAGGTAAGCCAGAAGCTGTTGAGGGTGAAGCCGATGACCACAACAATGACTGATGCGATCGCAACGACACTAATCGGCGCCTGAGCAACTCTGACTGGATCGATTGCTGGTTGACGCTGATAGCGTTCTGTAGTCTCTAAGTCATGTTCTGCCTGCTTAAGCCGGTGGCTAGGTAAAACTGATTCTGTGATTGCTCCGTTGTCTGCTTGCAGATCAGGATCGGGATTATAGTCTTCCGTAAACGGCTGGTAATAGCCATTGTCACCAGCTGACTTGCTAGCTGCACTATCGATCGACTGAAAGTCATCGTGGCTTTCAGAATGAGTAGACGATTCGGGTGAAGCGGTAGGATCAGAGGGAAATGGGGTCATTGAGCGCGCGCATTGCTAGCAGTTCAGTGTAGCTGAAAGCTCCGCAAGCTTTTAGAGCGCTGCTGCCATCCTCTACTAAAATAAAATTAAGAATTGATAATCGCATTGATAGATTTTCGCTTCTTTTTTCTTAACTTTGGCCTTGCAGTAATGCTCACCGGCCATTATTCCTATTCCTTCTTATGATTACAGTCCTCCTTCTAGCCGCTGCCATTGGCATTTTGGCTTGGGGCTTTTCAAAAGCTCAGCCACTAGGTCGCCCTGGCATTTTAGCTTGGCTACAGACTGTAGTACTGATGGTTCCCTGGCTGCTGTTCTTTGGCTTCTCGGCCGTAGGAATCTATTTAAACTTAGCTGGCATCTTACTGCTAGTTGTATCATCGACTGGGCTATACATCTATTTTGGTCGCCAGCTTAGAGCGGCCAGCCAGGAGGAATTAGCTGCGCAATCGGTAGAAAAAGCTTCAAAGCTAGCTGAGAAGGCTGCTGAGCAGAAAGCTGGTAAAGAAGAAGATGCCGCTTTGGCTGACAATATTGCTGTTGAAAGGGCCAACGAAGCTACTGAACAACTCCCGCTCGCTGGTGATAGCCTTGCCAAAGGTGCGGAAGACAAAGGCGCAGAAGGTGACAGCGTAGACGGTAACGGTGTAAAAGAGAGCGATGAAGTCGACATAGAAGATCAGCCATCGCCGCCAATCCCACCCGAAGATCTGGCGATAATGGAGGGATTTTTTGGTATTAATACCTTCTTTAGAACGAAAACGGTGCCTTTTCAGGAGGGTGCGGTTTTCAAAGGAAACTTGCGGGGAGAAGCGGAAAAAACATCTCAAGAGCTCAGCCAAAAATTGGTAGATAAGTTTGGCGATCGCTACCAGTCTTTTCTCCTGCTAGATCCTGAAGATAAGCCTGTCGTAGTGATCTTCCCTAGCAAGAATGGACCCAAATCGACGACTTTGCCGCAGAGAATTTTAGCCGTTGCACTAGCGATCGCCACCATAGCTACCTGCATGGAAACTGCTGCCGTACTCCAAAGCTTTGACATCTTCCAATCTCCAGAACGCTGGCGAGAGGCTCTACCGATCGGTCTTGGTATTCTTTCTATCCTTGGTATCCACGAAATTGGTCACCTGATTTACGCTCGTAAGCACAGCATCCGGCTTAGTCCCCCTTTTCTTTTACCGGCTTGGCAGTTAGGTGCGTTTGGAGCTATCACTCGATTCGAGTCCGTCATTCCTAACCGCACTGTCCTTTTTAACATCGCTTTTGCCGGGCCTGCGGCTGGCGGCATTTTTTCTTTCATTTGCCTATTTTGGGGCCTAGTGCTTTCCCAGTCAGGTAGTCCCTTTCAGCTCCCTGCTGAGTTTTTTCGAGGATCTATTCTCGTTGGTGGCTTGGCGCGTTTGATCTTAGGAGATGCTCTTCAGGCGGACTTAGTCGATGTTCAGCCCCTATTTATTGTGGGCTGGATTGGTTTGATCATCACAGCGATAAATCTGCTACCTGCCGGACAGTTGGACGGCGGGAGAGTTGTCCAGTCAATTTATGGACGCAAAACTCTTGTTAGAAGCACAGCGGTCACCTTAGTCCTACTTGCTATTGTCGGTCTCTTTAATCCTTTAGCACTTTATTGGGCCGTGCTGATTGTCTTTTTGCAGCGTCAGCCAGAACGCCCTTGTACCGACGATTTGAGTGAGCCAAATGATACTAGGGCCGCCTTAGCTCTAGCTTCTCTACTATTAGTCTTGTTAGTGCTTTTACCCCTCACTCCCACGTTAGCTCGGCGGTTAGGGATTGGATAGCAAGGAGAAAGAGGTAGGTTATGTGTGCTCGTTTTACGCTAGATGCCCAGATGCAACAGCTTAGGGATATCTTTGGACTCACTAACAGTATAGAAATTATCCCAACCTGGAACCGCGCGCCAGGCGCAAGCTCACCTATTATCATTCACGACCGCATTGGTCTAGCCAAGTGGGGACTGAAACCAGCCTGGGCCAAAGCCGGAATGAAGGCGCCGCACAACGCTCGAATCGAGACAGCCGCAACCAAGCCTTATTTCAGAAGCGCCTGGACGAAACGACGGTGCTTAGTTCCAGCTACTGGTTTCTATGAATGGCAGGCCACAGCCACTGGTAAGCAGCCTATCTACTTCGACTACCCAGGACAAATCTTTGCTTTTGCGGGGCTTTGGGAAAAAGCTAACGAAAACATTAGCGCAGAGGCTAGCCCAGCTGTAACGTTTACTATCCTCACACAGCCAGCAGTCGGCCCAGTCGCAGAGATTCATCACCGTATGCCAGTTGTCTTAGCGCCTGATAGCTACCGTAGCTGGTTAGCTGGCGAGTCGACTGCTGCAGATCAGTCCACAGCTTATATGCAGGCGATCGCAGCTAGGCCAGTGAGCCGTGAGGTCAATAACGTTCGCAATGATAGTGCAGACTTAGTTAGCGCTAATAGTAAATGAGCTAGCTTATTTGCTAGTTATAGTACTTGTGCTAGTTGTAGTACTTGCTAGTCATAGAGTTTAGTATCACTGAGCTTGATACCATAGACTTGATATCACTAGAGGTAGTGGGCAGTGATAGCTTCTTTCAAAAGGTACAACTGCAAACCGAACCTTCTAGGGGTTGGAGACAAATTAATCAAACGCTAAGATAATTTTAGTTTGTTAATAGTTCAATTAGGATGGCAGGCAATAGACCTGCTAGCTACCGTTACCTAAAGGGAAATCCCACTGTGCTCAAGGCTATTGTCCATGACTTTCGCATCATCTTTGATCGTGATCCGGCGGCTCGTAACTGGCTAGAAGTTATTTTTCTCTATCCTGGGTTTCAGGCGCTGGTCATTCATCGCTTAGCGCACTGGCTGTGGAATATAGGAATACCTTTTGTACCGAGGCTGCTGTCTCATCTAGCTCGCGCTTTGACCGGCGTAGAAATTCACCCGGGTGCGCAGATTGGTTGTGGTGTGTTTATCGATCATGGCATGGGTGTGGTGATTGGTGAAACGGCTACTGTGGGTGACCTGTCATTGATATATCAGGGCGTGACTTTAGGGGGCACAGGTAAGGAGTCTGGTAAGCGCCATCCAACCTTAGGGACAGGGGTGATCGTAGGAGCAGGCGCCAAAGTACTGGGCAACATCCAAATTGGCAATGACGTGCGAATTGGAGCTGGCTCTGTGGTGCTTAGAGAGGTACCGTCTGATTGCACAGTTGTCGGTGTACCAGGTAGGGTTGTTTATCGTTCGGGTGAACGTATAGGTCCGCTAGAGCACGCGCAGCTCCCTGATTCAGAGGCGAGAGCGATTCGGGCGCTGATGGATCGAATGATTGCGCTAGAAAACGAAGTTGCTGAGCTACGTGGAGCCAAAGCACTCGAAAGTGAAGAGGAATTAGCCGTTAAGATAGCTGATTTGGAGAGCTTGATGTCTCTTGGTGCAGTCGGAGAGAACTGTGATGGTAGTAAGTGCTGTAATCTCGATGATCGCGCTCTGCAGGAGTTCTTCGACGGAGCTGGGATTTAGACAGTGGACGCTGAAATGTAATCACTTTGGCGCGTCATCAGCGATGATGTAGCGATGGTCAAATAAACAAAATCAGCTCTGTTTACCAGCTACTATTAATGGTAAGTCAGCTAATGGTAGATCAGCAGGTTCGTTGCTGCTAGACGGCTATTGAAGTCAATCGCGATTAAACGTTTCCTAGCGGCATTGAAAGTATCAGTAGGTACTAGCGATCATACTGTCCTGCTCATTTGTAGTGTTCTTACCAAGGAGAAATACCGAAGACAAAGCAATCTGAAGGGTTTTGCTTCAAGTCTTCCTATATTCAATTCACTGTATAACGAGACAGGGTGAATGTACTCTCCTAGGAAATTGCTGCACCGTCTACGCCGCACTCATCGACTAAGTAACACATGGCTTTGAACCTCAGCATGATGAGCTGGTCGTAAAGGGGATTGAGCTTGCACATAGGAGGTATGTGGGCAATGGTACGGTGAAAGAGTTTGACATCACGCTCAAACGGGCAGTCTGCTGGGATTAGGGAAATGATGCGGTGAGCGGTTTTTTCGTTCTGAACAGGAATGTCTTCAATCCAATTACGTATTAGTCTGAGAATATTCAGAGTGTCTTTCATCTTAGGTAAAGCTTGAACCACAACGATAGAAAAGAGCTTAATAACTCAGTAGATTTCGGTAATTTTTAAGTAGATTTTAGGGGGGACTGCGTTAGCTTCAACGAAGGTACCCGAAGAGTTAGTCAGATTATCAGAGATATATCAGAAATTATCTCTAACATTCTGCGGAAGTATTATCGTTCTCTATTTTTATGTGGTCATTTTTATCTACTTAAAAGTGTATATCTCTTTCCTTTCGTTAACTATCCTAGTCTTCCTATAGAGAATGACAAGTTCCTAAGGAACATTTTGATTATAAATTATGCAAAGTTCACATGTTTCTAATGCAGATGATGTGACCAATCCAATATCTGGCTGTTCTAAACCGATAGCTACCTTTTATCATCATCTTTGAAACCGTTGCTACATATGACATTCATTGAACGGGTCTACCACCAGCTATCAAAAAACGTCCTCGAAAATACTTTATGAGGACGCTATGAATCGAGCTGCAAACTCTCGTAAGTAGAAGTGCTTAGCCAAAAGAGAAGGAGACTTCTTCGTTAGTTAGAAGGTAAGTAAGAGTACCTAAACTTTGTCTCCAAAGATCTCTTGTAAGTAGAAGTGCTTAGCGCATAGTGACAAACTCTTCCGCTGAACTAGGATGAATACCAACAGTTGCATCAAAGTCTGCTTTGGTCGCTCCCATCTTCAGAGCGATCGCAATTCCTTGAATAATTTCTGCTGCGTGATCGCCTACCATATGCGCTCCTAATACTTTGTCGCTCTCGGTATGCACAACAAGCTTCATCAAAGTTTTTTGGTCTTTATTTGGCAAGGTGTAATACATCGAACGAAAGCGAGAACGAAAGACATGAATATTCTCTTCTCCGTACTCTTCAATGGCGTCTTTCTCAGTGATCCCTACTGAAGCCGCTTCAGGCGTTGTAAAGACGGCAGAAGGAACATAGTCGTAACTCATCAGTCGATCTTTTCCACCATAGAGGGTATCGGCAAAGACGCGGCCTTCATTGATTGCAACTGGAGTGAGATTGATGCGGTCGGTACAATCTCCAATGGCGTAGATGCTAGGGTCTGCAGTTTGGCAATGTTTGTCGATGGCGATCGCGCCTTGGTTTATCTCTACCGCTGTATTCTCTAGCCCTAAGCCGTCTAGGCTAGGTTCCCTACCTGTTGCCGATAGACATACTGCGTCAGCTACGATTGTATGCATCTTATCTTTATCTTCTTCGGAGTCCTTATCTGCAATTTTGACGAGGACACCGCTCTCATCTTCTTCGATCCCCACGATCTCAGAGCTATTGAAGATTTTGATGCCTGCTTTTTGCAGCGCCTCATGGAGTTCGTCACGTAGATCTTCATCAAAGCCATGTAGGATCTGATCTTTGCGGATGACCATCGTGACTTCAGTGCCTAAGCCGTTCATGATCCCGGCAAACTCGCAGCCGATGTAGCCACCGCCCAAGATCACTATTCGCTTAGGCTGCTTAGCCAGCTCAAACATTCCATCAGAGCTCATTGTATGTTCGATGCCAGGAATTTTTGGCTTCACCGGATGTCCGCCTACCGCGATTAGAATTCTCTCAGCAGTGACCTTCTCATCACCGACTTCTACTGTATGCGCGTCTAGCAGTTTGGCATATTGTCGATATAGTTTCACTTCAGCGCTATCTATCATGCGCTGATAGATAGCGTTTAGCCGATCAACTTCATTTTGAACGGCTGTGATCATGGTTTTCCAATTGAACTCACCTAGTTCATTCTTCCAGCCATAGCCTGCTGATTCTTCTATTGCTTTAGGAAAGCGAGAAGCATATACCATCAGCTTTTTGGGAACACAGCCCCGGTTCACGCAAGTGCCACCTAGTTGGTGAGCTTCGGCCACAGCGACCTTTGCTCCATAAGAAGCTGCTCTCCTAGAAGCCGCAATGCCGCCCGAGCCACCGCCAATTACAAAGAGATCAAAGTCGTAAGTCATAGTCTAAACGCAAGAATGAATAGTTCTTTTGATCCTAAGTGAGTTACAGATAAATAGCTCTGTTCGAAAGCAGGATGTTAGAAATCGGAATAGGAAAACCTGCTTAGAGTTCTTTTTATCCAAGGCTTACATCGAGAAACATCATGACAACAAAGCCTACCATCACACCGACTGTGCCTACTTGCCCGATCGCTTTTTGGTCGATATCTGGAATAATTTCATCGACAATGACAAACAGCATAGCCCCAGCGGCAAAGGCCATTCCCCAAGGTAGAAGCGCTGTTGAAAAGCTGACGAGACTAGCACCTAGCAGTCCGCCAATAGGTTCGATAAGACCGGTGAGCGTAGAGACAGAAAAAGCATAAAGTGGACTATAGCCTAAGTTGCGAAGAGCGATCGCAACCACTAACCCTTCTGGAATATTCTGTAGGCCAATGCCACCGGCTAACGCCAAACCGCCACTGTTTCCAGAACCAACACCAACGCCAACGGTTAGTCCCTCAGGAAAATTGTGAAGGGCGATCGCAATCACAAACAGCCATATTTGCTCGAAGTACTCGCTCTCTTTACCCTCTTTACCTTTGAAGAAATGTTCATGAGGAAAAAAGGTGTGGGCTATCCAAAGCGCTACGCCACCTAGCAAAACACCTACAACCATTAAGAGAGCAGCCGCCGTTTTTGAATAGCCAAGTGCGACTGCCGCCTCGGTACCTGGAATGAGCAGCGAGAATGAGGTTGCTGCCAGCATCACACCACCCCCTACACCTAGTAAGATGCCCTGCGCTTTTTTCGATAAGCCGAACGGCAGCATTACTGGTAGGGCGCCTAAGCCGGTCGCGAGCCCAGCACCTAAGCTGGCTAAAAAACCTATCAGAACACTATTCATAGTCAGCCTTCGTTGTTGAACAGTTTGGTTGGACAGCTGGTCACTTTTACAGCATGACAACCGAAAGTATGACAAGCGCTGACCACCATTAAATCATACTCGTTATGAGTACGCTTTGTGTGCCATTTGTTTTTATGGATTTGTTTACCCGGGAGCGATCGCTCACTCGTTGCTTACCCTGGCAAAAACTCATCAGACCAAAGCCCTTTAGACGCTAGCCAGTCCCTGTTGAATATTTTGGATTGATAGCGAGCACCACCATCGCACAAAATCGTGACAATCGTGTGGCCTGGTCCCATTTCCTTAGCCAGCGCTACTGCTGCTGCGACATTGATCCCCACAGAGCCGCCCATGAACAATCCCTCCTTGTACAAGAGCTGATAGATGGCGCTTAAGGCTTTGTGGTCGTCAATTTGAATAGCATCATCAATCGGTGCACCTTCCATGTTCCCGGTGACACGACTATTGCCAATTCCTTCTGTAATTGAACTGCCTTCTGGCTTGATTTCACCCGTTTTTACATAGCTATACAGGCCGCTTCCCATCGGGTCTGCCACGATACAACGTGCCTCAGGATTCTTTTCTTTCAGGAACATCGCTACGCCAGCATAGGTTCCGCCTGTTCCGGTAGCTGCCGTCCAGCCATCGATTTTGCCGTCAGTTTGGGCCCACAGTTCTGGGCCAGTAGTCTCATAGTGTGCCTGGCGGTTCGCTAGATTCTCAAACTGGTTGGCCCAGATGGCATTTTCGGTTTCGGCAGCCAGACGACCTGACAGCTTGACATAGTTATTCTCATCTTTGTATGGCACAGCGGGCACCGTCCGTACGTCTGCTCCTAACGTTCGCAGCAAGCTAATTTTCTCTTCCGACTGCGTTTCAGGGATGATGATGACGCACTTGTAGCCTTTGGCATTACAGATATGAGCTAGGCCAATCCCAGTATTGCCAGCGGTCCCTTCGACAACCGTACCCCCAGGCTTTAGAGTTCCTTCTTTTTCAGCCTGTTCGATAATGTACAGCGCCGCCCTATCTTTAACCGATCCGCCAGGATTTAGAAATTCGGCTTTTCCCAAAATCTCGCAGCCAGTTTCTTCGCTAAAGCTATTGAGCCGAATCAAGGGTGTATTGCCAACCGTACCTACAAAACCCGATTTAATATCCATGCGCGTCTGCTTTGCCATTCAACCCCTTTATCCTAATGGGGAACGGTTCAGCAGAGTACAGCTTCAAAGAATCTATCGTTCAGTTAGAACGTCCAAGCGCTCCTTTAAGGGTCACTAGTCAAGGTGACTAGGAAATAGCTAGGAGATGGCTCTAAAAGAATCCTTAGAGATGGGCTAAACCTTTGCAAGTTCCAGTGAGTTCGCGCTGCGAGAAGGTACTTTATTACGTTGGCGGATAGGACTCTCAATTCCCCAGTAGGCTGCGGCCTCTGAGGCAACCATAGTGAGTAGCTGCTCGTTTCCAGCAGGCAATATCTGAGTGGGTACAGTAGGGGTATGATCAAGGACTTTGAGAATTTCGAGGGCGATCGCCCGTGCTAGCGGCGGCGGTACCGAATTGCCAACTTGCCTAGCACCATGCCATTTGGTGCTGTGAAACCGAAACCAGTCGGGGAAGCCATGGAGTCTGGCCATCTCACGCACAGTGATACAGCGAGCATACCGGTAGTGAATGGGCCTCGGGCTTGTGAAAGAGCCTCTTGCCGAGTCAGTGCCCGCTCTAAGTGTATTGCAGACGCCATCTGGCGGTAGGCGAAAAAAACGAGTGATCGGTTCGCGGGTGCCGGGGGGGGTGCGAGCGAACCGATCACGTGACTGTTGAGAATGATTAGTGCGAATGCTGTTAGTTAGCAATGAGGGGTCCCACTGTCGTCGATAGCCGTAATACCAACCTCTTCGCGACTGACAGCGTAGGCGAGCTGCGTAGGCACTGTGGGGTTGAGATAGGCAAACTATAACTTCTCCTTTGTTGATCAAACTGTGAAATTGTTCGACGTCCGGTAAATCACCTAGCGCGTGGGTACAAGTAGGAGAGTGCTTTAAAGGTTTTGGATAGATAGGCAAGCATGTGTTGTTTCTAGCCCCGACTAGGAACAATCTCTCTCTATTTTGAGGGATGCCATAGTTGCGAGCGTTCAGCACTTGCCATGGGTCAACCAAGCGGTAGTTGATCGCGGCGATTTGATCGATAATCGCTTCTAGAACGGGTCGATTGCGATCACACGTCAATCCTTTCACGTTTTCAAACACAAAGTAGCTAGGTTGAAGCTCATCAACTAGTCGCAAAAAGTCTTTGACTAGTTCATTGCGTGGATCACATAGCGAACGCGGCCCCATTACAGAAAATCCTTGGCAGGGCGCACCGCCAATCACAGCTGTGATCGGCTGTTGAGAGGATAGCTTTGCAACAGAAAGAATCTCCTTGCCGGTAACTTCTTTGACCGATCGGGGAATCACTTTGCACAACGGGAAGTTAAACCGATGAACTGCAGCATGGATGGGATCAATTTCTATGGCTACAGGCACATCGAAACCCGCTTGCTCGAAGCCTAGGCACAGTCCTCCAGCTCCGGCAAATAGGTCAATCGCGATTGGTCTGTTGTTTTCAGCACTGTCCATGCGACATACTCTACTGCATTATTCCTCCTATTCAAGAATTAGAACAGGGAGAACAGAGCAACGTTATTTCACGTAGATTGAGACAATCGGCGTCAACAGTATATTCAGCTCTGCCTATGCTGCGCAGATGTTACAAGTTTCGTGCCTCTACTTCTTTGTCTATATCTATTGAGCGAACGAGTTCCTGGGTGGTCATAGCTAGGCAACTACGCTTTAGATCGAATAGTCTTTTGTACAACTCTGCAGTGTGAGGCCAACCGACGAAGCCAGCAAAGAGACAGTCTCCTGCATAATTAGCTAAAAAGACGTGGTGAATACCCATACGGTTCTGCCAGGTGCGTAGGATAAGGCCACGGGGCAATAAAGACCAAAGTTGAGATCTCTCGAAGCCTTTGTAGCAAGCGTCAGTGATACCGGGGATAGCTTGTAGCTGATGAATAACGTAACTAGAAAAGCTTTCTATTGGCTGCGGTAAACAGAGGTGATCGTTGCTGCGCCAAAACTGCTGAATGATCTTTGCAACGGCTGGATCCCTTTTCATCCGGATATGATTGATATCGGGAACTACTATGTAGCTTGCCCGGTTAAATTTAGTACACTCTACTGACACTACACCGTCACTCCCTTCTAAATAATCGCCAGCAATGATTAAAGTAGGCACTGCGGTGGCAATGCGTTCGGCTAGCGCCCGTCGATTGCGGCCAAGATCTCTGGCGATGCCAATGCCTAGTTCAAACGGATCAATCAGCCTACCTAGATCGGCGCCGCCTACCGGAGAGGCCACGAGCACAAGTGATTCGACTAACGGCCACCATTCAGGATGACGGGCTAAGACTTCTAGCCATATTAAGCCACCCATGGAATGGCCAACGATTCTAATTGGAATACCGGGATGTTCGGCCTGGGTTTGCTCTGCGATCGCCTCTACGCGATCAATCAGTGGCTCGATACGAATCCAGGTATTAACAAAGCCTAGGTTCGGCACGACTACCTTGGCGGTGGGACTAGCAACTGTCTTAGCTAACTGGCCGATGCCTTGGTTGATATCAGCCCAGCCGTGCTGAGCGTAGAGAATATAGTCAGGTGAAAAAGGCATGAACTCAGGAAAGGATAGCGGGTGGAGGGGCAGTGATAGCGATGGATTGACCCGTGCGGGGATGAGCGAATTGAAGGCGATGGGCATGTAAGTGATAGCCACAATCGCCAGGAAGAGCGTAGCCATGCGGATCGGGAACGCCGCCAGCAGAATATAGCGGGTCGCCTAGAAGCGGATAGCCTGCAGCAGCGAGGTGGATACGGATTTGGTGAGGTCTGCCAGTTTGGATAGTGATCTCAACTAGGGTAGAGTGAGCCCGACGCCGAAGAACGCTGCCTTCGCTACGAGAAACCATACTATTGATTGGGCCAATTGTCTTTTCATGCGAGTGCGCATCCCTCAGGTGGCCATAGATATAGCCGAGCCGAGTATGCGGTAGTTTACCGATAGGGTAAGTGCAGATGAAGCGATCGCGTAGCTGATCAGGCGTGGTCGGAGCGATCAACGCACGATAGGTTTTGCCTAAAGTACAAGTGCTGGCGGTGTTGGGGGTAGTGTTAGAGCTGAGGTTGGCGCTACGCTTCCTAAATTGCTCAGAGAGCTGGACTTTAGCAATGTGTGATTTGGCTATTAGCATAGCCCCAGATGTGCCGCGCCCCAGGCGATGAACAGGGGCAGACTGACAGTCGCGATAGCGGACTCGAAGCTGGTAGAGCAAGGTATGTTCTAGGAAGCCACCGCTAGGTAAGACAGGAAGGCCAGCAGGTTTGTTAATGACCCATAGGTCTTCGTCTTCGTAGAGAACATCAAAATCAAGCGGGACAGCGGGTTCTTCCCAGGGTGATCGCGCATAGCTTAAGATCTGCCCTAGCTTTAGCAGCGTATTTTCTTGGGTGCGATCGCCATCAAGTAGAATCTGTTCCGTTTCAATTCGCGCTTTCCAAACGGCTCGCTTTGAGTGTCGATAGCGCTGAGTATAGAAATCTAGCACGGTCTGACCAACCGCCGCTGCCGGTACCTTGTCTAAATAGGTCCATCCTTGATTTAGCAAGCTTTGTTCTCTTTAAACATTCTCTCTTCAAACACTCTTTTTTCTTCGCTAGAAACCACTTGTATGCCAACTACGATGGTACGACCTCACGATTTTTCATCTGCGCTTAGTGGTTCTTCAGATAATCTATCGCGGGGTAGCGATGAACCTTCATCTTTTTACATTACATTTGACACTACACTTGCTGGCTAGACATTTGATGGCATTCAACTTTTTTCCTGGCTTTCATCATCATCTGCTCAAACGCAGTTTAGTTTGTAGCTTGCTAATACTCTGCCTTCTGAGTGGCCTACTTAGCGGCTGTGCCATCCCAAGAGTCAGCGCCGAGGATCGGTTATTTCTAGATGTTTCCGTGGAGCTTGTAGGCAGTGCAACGCTAGAAAAACAGACATTTGAGGGTGAATCGGTAGGTGGAATCTCTGCGATCGCCTACGACGTGCCTAATGACTGCCTCTATGCACTGTCTGATAGCCGCGATCGCCCTCGCTTCTACACCCTGAAAATCAGCAATCTCTCCCCTTCAACTTCCCCATCTCCTACAGCCTCTGAGCGCAGTCCAATTATATCTATCGAATCGGTTACCTATCTCACCGATGGCGCTGGCAATCCTTTCCCTGCTGGCACCCTGGATCCCGAAGGGATGGCCCTTACTCCCACCGGCACTTTGCTCATCTCTACCGAAGGCTCTCCTCGTCGTCAGATTATGCCTACTGTGGGTGAATACGATATCGCTACTGGCCAGCTCAAAACGGCCATTCAGGTTCCTGCTCGTTATCTGCCTGATGTCCCGCCTGACGATAGTGAAGGACAAACCCTCGGTGTTCAAGAAAACCTAAGCTTTGAAGCACTTGCCATTAATGTTTCTTCCGGTACAGGCGGCGTTTACGAGCCGTATCGCTTGTTCGTTGCTACTGAAGGCCCACTGCTACAAGATCTAGATTTTGAACCCGAAGTCCCTTACAAAAATAGATTGATCCACTACACCATCAGTCCTTACCAAACCACGCTAATCTCAGAGCATCTGTACGAAATGGATATTGCTCCTACAGGCGCAATCCTTCATGGTTTATCGGAAATTGCAGTCCTTGACCAAAGTGGACACTTTTTGAGTTTAGAGCGCTCTTTTGGACTGAGTGGCTTTACGCTAAAGCTATTTCAGTTAGCTTCGGGTGGTGCTACCGACATTAGCGCTGTCGAGTCATTGAAAGGAAACACCAGCGGCATTAGCCCCATTCGCAAACAGCTAGTGCTAGATTTTGCCGATCTACAGCTACCATTACAAAACTATGAGGCTATGACGTTTGGACCAACTTGGCGCGATCGCTCAGAGTCTCAGAAAACCCTTAGCCGCAGCCTTTTGATTATGAGTGATGACAATTTCTCAAACGATCAAGAAACTAGCCTGTTAGTCTTTCAACTCAAGCAGAGGTGATTTGAGGCTAGACGTAGGTGAGTATGTCCAGCAACTACAAAGGAGGCAGAATCAGCGGAAAGCTCTTCGTAGGTATCAAGGTTGTGCATTAGAACAGAAATGCGACTATCCCCGTTTCTTGTTCTATTCCCTTCTATTTTGCTACGCTTAGCTTTTGTACTCAGCTGCTTTTGTACCCAGCTGCGGTACGGGGGGACAAGATGCCCACTATAGTTGAAGCGATCGCCAGTTGAAGCGATCGCCAGTTGAAGCGCTCACCCCTGATTAAAATCACCCAGGCAGAGACACAACAACCTAATGCTCAACGCTGTCGATAGGTTTTGACTACGCTACAGCAGTAAAAATACCCTCTCTGTACTGCTTCAGGTTGTTTCAGGTAGGATCTTATGGGAATGACTAGACTGATGTTGAAAGCACAGATCTTTTCCCAAGATTTCTACCGTTGTTCAATCGACAGTGTTAAATAGATAGTCACCCAAAGTTCTATCTTTAGACGGACGTTTACAAATGGCGAATGGTTCAATCTCGCGTTCGCTTTAAACTTGTCTTAAACAGCGAACGGTCGCGCCTTTTCGACTTTTACGCCAAGATAGAAAAACTTCGTTGGCCACGTCCTGATTATCTGCAAGATGGCTAAAAATCCGCCAGTGTTTGAACTTTAGCTAACCTACTACATTTGACCACCTAGGTTTTCCATGTCCGTTAGGTCTCTTTTACAGATAGCTGTTTGTAAGAAATACCCATCAAGCGCCCTAAACCTGATAAATTGAGCATCAGCAAAGAACACTAATTAAAGGTTTCATAAAGAAGCAACATGCGAGTCTTAGTAATCGGTGGTGATGGATACTGCGGCTGGGCAACAGCGCTCTATCTCTCCAATAAAGGTCATGATGTAGCGATTCTAGATAACCTTGTGCGCAGGCTCTGGGATATGGAGCTCCAGTCTGAAACTCTGACTCCGATTGCGCCTATCCAAACTCGGCTGCAGCGTTGGAAGGATCTAACTGGTAAAGACATCGAACTCTTTATTGGTGATGTCAACAACTATCCGTTCTTAGAACGCTCCATGCTTCAGTTTCAGCCAGATGCGGTCGTGCACTTTGGCGAACAGCGATCTGCCCCTTTCTCGATGATTGACCGCGAACATGCCGTCATGACCCAGTCCAATAATGTTTTGGGCAATCTAAACCTGCTCTACGCGCTACGCGACCATTTCCCAGAGTGTCACCTGATTAAGCTTGGCACCATGGGTGAATATGGCACGCCCAATATCGACATTGAAGAAGGCTACATTACCATCAAGCACAACGGACGAGAAGATACCCTTCCTTTCCCGAAGAGTCCTGGTTCCTTCTACCACCTCAGTAAAGTCCACGACACTCACAACATTCATTTTGCCTGTAAGATTTGGGGCCTGCGAGCAACTGATCTAAACCAGGGTATTGTCTACGGCGTACTGACAGAAGAAACCGGAATGGATGAGCTGTTGATCAATCGCCTTGACTATGATGGTGTTTTTGGCACGGCGCTCAACCGCTTCTGCATTCAGGCTGCTGTGGGTCATCCCCTAACTGTTTATGGTAAGGGTAGTCAGACAAGGGCTTTGCTAGATATCCGCGATACCGTTCGCTGCATTGAGATCGCCTGTGAAAACCCAGCCAACGAGGGTGAGTTTAGAGTCTTTAACCAGTTTACAGAAATGTTTAGCATCAACGATCTGGCGATGATGGTGAAGAAAGCCGGGAATACGCTAGGCCTAGATGTAGAAGTCACTAACTTAGACAACCCCCGCGTCGAAGCAGAAGAGCACTATTTCAACGCGAAGAACACTAAGCTAATTGACCTTGGTTTAGAGCCGCATATGCTTTCTGATTCCCTGTTAGATTCTGTACTGAATACCGCTATAAAATATAGACACAGAGTCGATAAGAAACAGATTCTACCTACTGTTAGCTGGCGTCGATAGCACTCCAGTTTTATGAGCTTCTAAACTCTCGAGAAAAAGGTCGGTTTGTCATTGTTACAAGCTGACCTTTCGCATAGTCACCTGCCTTTATCATTTGATGCTTACTTGTCCTGAGTATTATTTCGCCAATCGAATGTAGTCACAGTCCACTTCCCATATTCATGATCGTCTATGCGTATTGCTATTTTTACTGAAACCTTTCTTCCCAAAGTAGACGGTATTGTTACTCGACTTAAGCATACCGTTGAATATCTTCAGAGCTTTGGCAATGAGGTATGTGTGTTTTGCCCTGAAGGGGGTTTGACAGAATACAAAGGTGCAAAGGTTAAAGGCGTTTCTGGCTTTCCACTACCGCTCTACCCTGAGCTGAAGCTAGCGTTTCCTCGACCTTCAATGCGTGAGGCAATAGAAGATTTTGATCCTGATTTGATTCATGTCGTCAATCCGGCGGTGCTGGGCTTAGGTGGAATTTACTACAGTAAGGCTTTGAATATTCCGCTGGTGGCCTCTTATCATACGCATCTTCCGAAGTATTTAGAACACTACAACTTAGGGCTATTAGAAGGGGTGCTGTGGGAGCTGCTAAAGGCGATGCACAACCAGGCAGCGATCAATCTATGTACGTCTACAGCGATGCAGCAAGAATTGACTGAGCATGAGATTGAACGGGTCAGAGTGTGGCAAAGAGGGGTAGACACTGAGCTATTTCGGCCTGACTTAAGGAGTGAGGAGATGCGATCGCGTCTCACCCAAGGTCATCCAGAGGCGCCTATCTTGATCTATATTGGTCGTCTTTCTGCCGAGAAAGAGATCGACCGGATTAAACCTGTGCTCGAATCCATTCCAGATGCGAGGTTGGCGCTAGTGGGCGATGGTCCTTATCGTGAGGAGCTAGAAGAACACTTTGAGGGAACGCCGACTCACTTTGTGGGATATTTAGCTGGTGAGGAGCTAGGCGCGGCCTATGCCTCAGCAGACGCGTTTATCTTCCCCTCTAGGACAGAAACATTGGGTCTAGTGTTATTAGAGGCGATGGCGGCGGGCTGTCCGGTGATTGCCGCAGACGCAGGCGGTATTCCAGACATTGTGACCAATGGAGTGAATGGCTTTATGTTTGACCCAGCAGATGAGCAGGGTGCAATTACTGCTACACAAAAGCTGTTAGGAATGAAGGCAGAAAAAGAATTGCTGCGGCAGAATGCCAGAGTAGAAGCGGAGCGCTGGGGCTGGGAAGGCGCAACTCGCCAGCTGGAGAGATTCTACATTGAGGTGCTAAATGCAGGGATAGGTGCGATCGCAGCATAAACAACCCACTTCTTATTAGCCTCTATCCCTTGCTCTTTGCAAGATAGTACGAACATCTCCTTCTACCGGTTCAGTAGGAATAGGCTGCGCATCTTCTTCTACCGGTTCAGTAGGAATAGGTTGCGTATCTTCTACTTCTTCTCTAGCCGCTGCAGGCGCTAGAGAGTCTTCAAGCAGGGGGTCTTCAGTGGGTTCCTCAATAGGTGCATTGCTAATCTCACAACACTCTAGGATCGGAACACCGACTAACTCTGAGACATCTAGAGCTGTCAGAAAGTACTGCCATTCCTGCTCGATAATTGGATCGTTTGGCCGTAGGTTTCGCAAACTAGCTAGCTCAGTCAACGCGTCTTGCAAGAATCCAGCGTTAGCATAAAGTGCGGCGCGATTTTGGCTGTTAGCTGCATTTAGATTGTTAGTAAGACTAGGGTCTGGTGAGCGTCTTTCTATCCATCCATTCACTGTAGTACGTTCGGTTTCGTCACAATCAACAGTGACAGACCACTGATAGGGTGTGTTGAACGATAGCGAAATTGGTAGAGGAGCTGCAACGATACCGTCACTATCAGCACTACCTGACAGGCGACCCTGATATAGCAGGCGATCGCTACTGTCTCTTATCACGAACTCTGTTGAAGTATGGGTCAAAGCCTGAGGCAAATAGAACCATAAACTAGGCCGAGCTAGTGTCGTTAGTGTGCCTACAGTTTCACTGGTACGAGTATTGCCTAGTTCAGTGACTACTTGTGTATCAGCATAGGTAATCGCGCTCAAAGGCAACCCTGACGATTGACAGCTTTTTTTAGCACTATTGTCTCTACGTCTGCTACCGGGTCTGCCCGGGTTGATAAGTTCGCTAGGGTCAAGCTCAATTGGTAAGGGCGGCAGCTGCTGTGCTGCGGCTGATTCGGATAGAAAGAATGATAGAGCGCTAAGGACGATCACACCTAGGACATTTCGACTTAACCTTAATAGGCTCTGGCTCAATAGGCTCTGACTCAATAGGCTCTGGCGCGACTGTACTTGGCCTCTAAAAATGAGCATCGGAGATGAGCATTGGGGTAGAACGAGCTTGTAATTTGTCTCCATCAAGCGTTTGGTTGAGTAGCTATAGCGGATTGTATTTGCGATCGCCACCTATCTGCTCGCGGTGAGGCTAGCACAATTCGCTTATAGTAACCGTCTGTTATATCCAAGCAGAGGCAGCTCTGCTCTCCTTGGACGTACCAAAACTCTCGACCTCGTTCAGTATAGTAGGTACCTGCTTTGATCAGTCCAGGCACATAGGTACCCGGGGCTCTAAGTTCTTGCCAACTCGTGCGAGGCCGCTCCAAGCGAATGCTTTGAACATGAGAAAGCGGCACTTCAATCCATTGACTGATATGAAAGCTCCATAGCCGCTCTATAGGCTCGAGCTGAATTTTGATCACGTCGTCGTTGAGATTGATATCCATGATGATCACTAACCCTATGAAAGTCGGCGTAATTGCCTAATCGCTGACGAAACGCTATGGTAATAGCCTTATTTCTATTCGATTAAGCCTTGAGCGAAGAGTCAATTATCAAAGACCTGATTTCTCTCTGTAGATACAGCTGATCTCACCACTATTCCGCTACGCTAGCTTGAGCTACTCACCTGTCAATTTTTCCACGGAGTACTTTTTAATGTCCGCTAATACACCGCTAACAGGCTTGACTTTAATTGACTGTGCTAAGGCGAATGCTCCACAGGGTGCCGAGGTTGCTGCGCGTCTTTGCGGCTATGGCGAAGATGTCAGCACCTTTCGTCAGGCACTGATCAAGGCGGGCGAGGACGCGGGCATTACTTTAACTGGCGTCGATGATCTAATTATTGAGCCAACGGTTGCCAGCATTAATCAGCCAGTATCTGACATGGGCGCAAACTAGTCGCGGTAGCAAGCAGAGGGAGAGATCGGCAATATATAGCGATTAATTGTTTCTTCCGGGAATAAAGCTCGTACTAATCCGCTTGATCACTCGGTTGGCGATATCTGCATAGCTAACTTCACCGGCTAGGATCTGTCCTAACCGCTTAGTTGCAGTTGGGCGTTTGATTCCTACCCGATAGCCAATTTTGGGTACTCGAAAAAAGACGGTAGCAATCCGCTGAGCCCACTGCATATCGGCTCCCCAGCTTTCGTGGATGAGCTGAGTGTAATTAGCGATCGCCCCTTTATCTCCTTCTATGGCCGCCTTCACAGCCTGTGCTGCCAACATTGCGCTATACATTGCCGGACGAATCCCTTCTGCTGTCAGCGGATCGACAATTGCGGCTGCCTCACCGACTATCAGCGCTTGAGTTGTATGCAGCGGATAGTTGCCATCCCATAGCTTTAGCGGATGTGTATAGAAGCTTCCTTGGTCGGCATTTACCTCAAAAGCAGACGCATACTGACTTAGTAGCTTCTGGGGATTGTTAATTGAATTGCCTACAAAACTACTCACTCCCATCGAGTATCCCTGCGGCTTAGGAAAGCTCCACAAGCAGCCATTTTTTGCTAGTCCAAACTCAAAGCTGAATGCTCCATGCTCAACCAATGCCGCGGTGTCAACTTCTAAGACACCTGCTTCCCTGAGCTTGTGCTCTCTAAAGCCTAGCCAGCCAGCTAGTGGTCCCTTCGCACCATCTGCTGCAATCACATATCGCCCGGTTAGCCTTTCTGCCAATCGCCTTTCTACACCACTGACAGTCGAAACCTCCCAGTGATCTCCTTCAAAGGCCACCCCGGTTACCGTCGTTTGGTCTTGGACTTTAGCACCAGCGAGCTGAGCCTGTTCGACTAGAAACTGATCGAATACTTTTCTATCCACGCTCCAGATCGGATCTGTCTCTAGCTCGGCATCTATAGCATCACCTAGTTTCCAGGTATAGCGCACCTGTCTAACTTCGCTAGCGATCGCAGGTGAAAAATCAAAGTCGAACCAGTCTGCGACACTAGGCGATACAGCTCCAGTACAGGGTTTATATCTTGGCAGCTCCGCTTTTTCTAGCAGCAGCACAGAACAGCCTGCTTTAGCAAGGTGATAAGCAGCAGTGCTACCCGCTGGGCCAGCACCAACGATAATGCAATCGAACATAAATGCCAAAATGTGGAAGTATAGTCAAGCGAGGTTGGGATCGGTGTACGACGTAACTAAAAAATTGCTTTTCTATACTGTCTGAATTGCCTTTTCCTTATCCGCTAGGGCCTCGTCAATCTGCTTAGTATACTTGTCTGTCAGCTTTTGCACTTCGTCTTGCATATCGCGCGACTCATCTTCGGAAATCTCACCGTCTTTTTCTTGCTTTTTGGCGAGATCGATGCCATCTCGCCGCACGTTGCGAACAGACACGCGGCCTTCTTCAGCATACTTACCCGCTAGCTTGGCGAATTCTTGACGGCGCTCAGTAGTCAAAGGTGGAATATTTAATCTAATCAGCGCCCCGTCAGTATTAGGAACTAGGCCAACATCTGACATAGAAATGGCTTTGGCGATTAGCTGCACAGAGCTTGGATCAAATGCCTGAATCATGAGGGTACTGGCATCAGGCGTAGTGATATTAGCGAGTGACTTTAAGCTAGTTGGACTGCCATAGTAATCCACCATGATTCGATCAAGTAGCGAGGCGCTAGCTCGCCCCGTGCGGATCGTATTGAAAGCGCGTTTGGTAGATTCTACGGCCTTCTGCATCGCCGATTCAACTTCGCCAAGATCAGCTAATTTCACAGGACTCTCCCACAATAGTTCCAATAGGTTCGCCCATCATGGCGCGGTTGATATTCCCTCTAATGGAGAGATTGAACACCCTGATGGGAATGTTGTTATCTTTACACAGCGCGATCGCCGTGCCATCCATCACCTTAAGATCTTTTGCCAATACATGACTATAGGTCAGTGACTTGTACTGCTTGGCGTCGGCATTGGTCGTCGGATCGCTATCGTAGACACCATCTACCTTGGTTGCCTTGAAGAGCACTTCAGCGCTGATTTCAGCCGCTCTTAAGGCAGCTGTGGTATCGGTAGTAAAAAAGGGGTTGCCTGAGCCCCCCCCAAAGATGACCACTCGATTCTTTTCTAGATGACGAATAGCGCGGCGGCGGATATAAGGTTCGGCCAGTTCTTGCATTGAGATAGCAGTTTGTACGCGAGTCGGTACGTCTATCCGTTCTAGGGCGTCTTGCAAAGTCATGGCGTTCATGATCGTGGCGATCATGCCAATATAGTCGGCGGTGGCCCTATCCATACCGGCTGATGATCCTTTGACACCTCTGAAGATATTGCCGCCACCGACGACAATCGCTAGTTGAATACCTTCTGCAACAACGCCTGAGATTTCTTTGGCGATCGCATCGACGATAGCTGGATCGATGCCATAGGCTAATTCTCCCATAAGGGCTTCGCCACTGAGCTTTAATAGGACTCGCTGATAGGGTTTGCCCATGCGTACTCTATAGTTAGGTGAGACAGTAATTTCTACATCAAGATAGCAGCGAAAGCGTTTGGGCGATACCCTATGCTGCTGTCAATGAGTGTTTCTTTAGCTGATAAGCTGTGCTCCCTCTATTTCTTGATTGTATTTTGGTCTTGACCTGGCTAGCAATCGTTGGCGGTCTATCGGAGGCTGCACGGCGATGGGGATATAGTCCAGAGATCCCACGTAAAATAGTTCATATTGGCGCTGGCCAGGTTATTCTGCTCGCCTGGTGGCTAGGGGTGCCTGCCTGGCTAGGAATAGTGGCTTCTATCGTATTTGGCGCGATAGCACTATTGTCCTATCGACTACCTCTTCTGCCAGGTATTAACGGCGTCGGTCGCAAAAGTCTGGGCACCTTTTTTTATGCGATTAGTATCGGCTGTTCAATGGTTTGGTTTGAGCCTCTACATCAGCCGCAGTATGCCGTGATTGGTATTTTGATAATGGCCTGGGGAGATGGACTAGCAGCGCTAGTTGGACAGCGTTTTGGTACTCATCCTTATCAGATTTGGGGTGAGAAAAAGAGCTTGGAGGGTAGTTTGACCATGCTGCTGGTTAGCTATTGTGTCAGTGTGGCGGTGCTACTTGCGGTGCAAGGCCCTATTCTGGCTACTTGGATAGTTCCAGCAATGACAGCTGCCGTTGCTACTGGCCTAGAATCTATTTCTAAATATGGCGTTGATAATCTCAGCGTACCCCTGGGTTCAGCTGCTGTCTGCTTTTGGCTACAGCAGTTGCTTATCACCTAAGGGCTAGCGGCTCTTGACTTGTTTTTGCTGTTGATAGCGCCGCTGAGTTCAACTAAGCAGGCTTTAAAGGCTAATAAGGTTACCACAGTGACTAGAGGGACTACAGGGCAACTTCGCCCTTTTCACCAGTACGAATTCGAATTGCTTCGTCTACCTGTGAAACGAAGATTTTGCCATCGCCAATTGTTCCGGTTGAAGCTGCTGCTGAGATAGTCTCTATCACCTGATTTAACGAGCTATCTGGAACGACTAGAACTAGACGTTTCTTTGTTAAGAATTCAACAGTGTAAGAAATTCCTCGGTAGGTACTGGTCTGCCCTTTCTGGCGGCCAAAGCCCCGAACGTCTTCTAGTGTCATACCGGTGGCCCCTATTTCTACTAGCGCACCTTTCACATCCTGTAGCTTTTCAGGGCGGACAATCGCCTCAATTCTCTTCATAGCTGACATGTTCCAAACTTAGGCTAAATCGATAGGGTTCCTTAGGCGCCTCAAACGGTCATCTGAAGCACTGGTTAAAAGCACGAATCTATGAGCTAACTTTGCTAATTACGTCTTGTTAATTGGTCAAGGACCTATCGTATCAATGAATGATCTTAATTGTTACAGCTTATACCGACTCCACACAAGTACCGACTCCACACAAGCAGTTGGTCTTCCCGTCTGTCTAGTCTGTCCGTCCATCTAGATAGACTAGATGTGATATGTAGCGGAGAGCGGGTTCATAGTAGTAGAGAGTGGTTTTTAAAATCACCGCTTTGATCTAGAAATAGGCTAGGTCATCTTTGCTATGGGTATAAGAAGCCCTTGGCTATTTCCCAGTGATATTCCAGTCGCTATTTTTTCTAGAGCTAGCTAAATCTGGGCCTGTAGCTGAGCTTGGATTTTTTGACAGTAGCTATCGATCTCTCGCACAAGCCCAAAAGCACTGAACGTTTTTCCGGCCCGGGCAGCGTGCTCTAGCTCAAAGGCGGTATTGGCTATGGCGCTAGCACCTACGTTCGCACTAGCCCCTCTAAGCGAGTGGGCAACACTTTCAATCGTCTCAAGCTTTTTAGAAGCGATCGCACCTTCTAATAGCCGCAAGCTATTTCTCGCATCGTTTAGAAACATGGCTAGCAGCTCCGCTTCAAACTCTGCATCACCACCAGCAAGCTGTTGGAGCTGCTGCCAGTCAAACTCAGTCGATAAAGTCTCAGTCGATAGAGTATCTGTATAATCTTGCCGTCCGTGAGCTTTCAACATAAAAAATCCTCTGCATAAATCGAGTGTGCCCGAACCGCTAGAACTATGTAGGGAATCAGGCAGGTAATTAGTGTAGGTATGAGAATCGCCTAAGCTGCCAGCAACTAACTGGAGGATATCTGCAAAAGACGTTGACCGGAAAAGTAACGAATTCGTCTGCGAGCGTCCTTCCATCTGTAGAGAGATTTCTCTTAGAGATTGACCTATTGCTGGTCTTCCATACACCATGCCACCAGCGACAGCAGTACTATCCAAATAATCCATCGAGGCCAGTAAATCCAGTCCCACAGTAGTCCTGGAAAAGCATCGACGAAAAGAGATAGCCACCACGCGATGACCGTTACTAGCATTAGAACAATTAAACTCATAGCATTGAACTCATCCTAGGTACAGCGTGAGGATACTAATAACTAGTGTGTTGTTCTGTAAAGTGTTTTGTGGAAAACAAGGTTTATTAATTGCTGACGGCTAAAAATACTTCTAGATGCCATAATTTCAATCCCCCTTGATCCAAATTACAGGTCCATGTCGATGCAGCTTTATAGACGTAACCTAGCTACCTCAGAACACGATACTCAAGAACGAATTCTGAAGGCCGCTCAGAAGCTGTTTGCACGTAAGGGCTACGGCGGTACAACGACCAAGGATCTGGCGCAGGCAGCAGGTGTTGCAGAAGGAACCTTGTTTCGACATTTCGAAAGTAAGAAGGCCATCCTAGTCGAAGTAGCTACAAGAGGCTGGATGGAGATTCTAACCGATCTGCTCACAGAACTTAGTGAGATGGCTAGCTATAAAGCGGTGGCACAGGTTATGCGTAAGCGGATGCTCAGTCTCAATGCGAATTCGGATATGCTGCGCGTGTGCTTTATGGAAGCGCAGTTTCATCCAGAATTACGCGATCGCATTCAGGCAGATGTGATCGATAAAATGACCGATGTTGCCGAAGCCTTTTTCCAGACGGCGATGGATAGGGGGGTCTATCGCAAGATGAATCCTAAAGTTGTTGCTCGGATCTTTCTAGGTATGTTCACTGTTTCTGGTTTTAGCCAAACCACTATGTCAGCTGATGGTAGTTCTCCCCAGGATATGAAGGAAATGGCTGAAACGCTAGCTGATATCTTCTTGAATGGCGTCCTCCATGAACCCACATGAATCTACGTGAACCCACATGAATCCAACTGAGCAGAATCGATACGAAGAGCAGTAGTGATGATACTAGCGCACAGGGAGAGGGTAATACATGATCTGCCTACAAGCGACTGGTTGAGCCCCACCTTGCCGATACACTTGCCGATACAATAGGGCTTGCAAATAACTCGTTTCTAGACAATGGCCTCCAACTTGCCTTCTAACTCGCTCTCACCCGACGACAGTAGTGATTCAGGACTAGACAGCATTCGGGCTACGCGTTTGCAGAAGGTAGAGGACCTAAAGCAAGCTGGCTTACAGCCCTATGCCTATCGTTGGGAAGTGACTCATTCAGCTGCGCAACTGCAGGCCAAATTTGCAGATCTAGCCACGGGCGCAGAAGCAGATTTTGAAGTTTCTGTGGCTGGACGGATTATGGCTCGGCGCGTCTTTGGCAAGCTGGCCTTCTTTACCTTGCAAGATCAAACGGGGACTATTCAGCTTTACCTAGAGAAGAAAACGATTCAAGCCGCAATGGGCGAAGCCGATGAGCAGGCCTTTAATCACCTAAAGCAGCTTACCGACGCTGGCGATATTTTGGGCGCACGCGGCACCATCAAGCGTACAGATAAAGGTGAGCTGTCTGTGAAAGTCAAGCACTATGCCATGCTGACTAAATCCTTGCTGCCACTGCCAGATAAATTTCATGGGCTGACGGATGTTGCCAAACGCTACCGGCAACGCTACGTAGATCTTATTGTCAATCCAGAAGTACGCGATACGTTTCGTAAGCGAGCGAAAATTACAGCGGCCATTCGTCGACATTTGGACCAACTAGGCTATCTAGAAGTAGAAACGCCAGTGCTGCAGTCAGAGCCCGGTGGTGCTGAAGCGCGGCCTTTTGTCACCTATCACAATACTTTGGATATGGAGCTGTATCTGCGGATTGCAACAGAGCTGCATCTAAAGAGAATGGTTGTAGGTGGCTTTGAGAAAGTTTTTGAATTAGGCCGAGTGTTTCGCAATGAAGGCATTTCTACCCGTCACAACCCGGAATTCACGACCATTGAAATGTATCAGGCATACGGCGACTACGAAGATATGATGTCGCTAACTGAGACCATGATTGAACAGATTGTAGTAGAAGTGACAGGTAGCAAGGGTGTCACTTATCAGGGTGAAGAAATTAGCTTTGCTAGGCCCTGGCAAAGAATCACGATGCACGATGCAGTAAGAGAAAAAACGGGCATCGACTTCGTTCAGATTAAAGATTTGGCTAAGGCAAAGCAAGCGGCTAAAGAAGCTGGTATTAACGAGGTAGAAGCCTGCGAGAGCATTGGTCATGTCCTCAACGAAGCCTTCGAACAGAAGGTAGAAACTACGCTAGTTCAGCCGACTTTTATTACCGACTATCCCGTAGAGATTTCGCCGCTGTCTAAGCCGCACCGTAGTAAGCCTGGTCTGGTAGAGCGATTTGAGTTGTTTATTGTCGGTAGAGAAACGGCAAATGGTTTCTCGGAGCTGACCGATCCGGTAGATCAAAGAGAGCGGCTAGAGCTGCAGGCAGCAAAGAAGGAAGCTGGGAATTTAGAAGCTCACAGCGTAGATGAGGACTTTCTGACCGCACTAGAGTACGGAATGCCACCGACTGTAGGCATGGGAATTGGCATCGATCGACTGGTGATGGTGCTAACGGACGCGGCAAGTATTAGAGATGCGATCGCGTTCCCCTTGCTAAAATCAGAGAAAACTGAGCCTGAGAAAGCTGACCAGTAGATATCTTCAGATCAACAGGACTATGTACATGAATACGAAAGAACTATGTGCGGGGATAATTTCCATAAGCTTTTCTTGTTCGGAAGTCATAGCAAGTTGCTGATGCAGCAGTGGCTTACTGTAACTGTTAAGCTAATACGATTAATGATAAAAAGTATTTATATGTGTTAGCTCTTTGTATTTGTGAAAGCTATTGGTAGGCTGTAGTAGTCGACCACCAGAAGACCACTTCTTCCCTATAGCTCATGAACGATCGTCAACCGGCTATGCTTCCTTGGTACCGCTGGCTTAATAGCGGCTACGTTATTCGACTGCTAGAAACAGTTCAAGATTTTATTGTCATCTGCTTATGCATCGGCCTGTTCAGCTTTATGGTGCTTCAGCTAAGAGAGATGGCACTATCTTTGCTACCACCGTTGGATTTTCAGCCAGTTACTTCAGATATTCTGTTTTTGTTGATTCTAGTCGAGCTGTTTCGACTGTTAATCATTTACTTAAAGGAACATCGAGTATCTATCGGTGTAGCGGTTGAAGTCTCGATTGTTTCTGTCTTAAGAGAAATCATTGTCAGAGGTGTCTTGGAAACGCCCTGGGCACAGGTTATTGTCGCCTGCGTTTTCTTGATAGTGTTAGGACTACTGCTGGTCATTAGAGTTTGGCTTCCGCCAACTTTTGATGGAATCGATCCAGAGCAGTTTGTTTCAGAGCGTCATCGTTCGCGGACCCACACTGGAGCTGAGCCGGTCTCGGACTTCAGACCAGAGCCTAGATTAGGGGCTACAGACGTTCACCATGCTCCTACCAGGCTGACTACGCCTAGCCGCGAGATGCTGCATGATTAGTTGGTCAATTGGCTTTCGTCTGATCGCTTTAGTTACTTGGCTGGCAACATTTATAACCTTTAGAACCGTTATATAGAGTGGGCCAAGTAACACCCAAGCGTCGAAGGCAATCCGACGCTTGCTATAAATCTAAAGTAGAGAACGCTAACGATACAATGCATTAGTGTCTAGCTAGAAAGCGAAAGGCTCAATGCACGTTTTGTTTGCTGAAGATGAACCTAAGATTGCCAGCTTCGTCCAGATTGGGTTAAAAGAGCAGGGTTTTGTAGTCGAGTACTGCGACCATGGTGATATTGCCTATGAGAAAGCCATTCAGAACGAATATGACGTGATCTTGCTAGATATTATGATGCCGGGTAAGGACGGGTTGTTTATTCTCAAAAATTTGCGGCAGGTAGGTCGAAACACGCCTGTTATCCTTCTAACCGCGCGCGATGAGTTAGACGATCGACTTCAAGGTCTGAACTTGGGAGCGGATGACTATATTGCCAAACCCTTTTTCGTTGAGGAGCTTATTGCTCGGATACATGCGGTTGTTCGGCGCAGCGCTGGAGAGCAGCCAAATCTAGTTACTGTTGGTCCTTTCAAGCTAGATAGGATCACAAGAACGGTGACTTGCCAATCTGAAGCCCAATCTGAAAGCCAGTCTGAAGGTACTCAGCAAGTGGTTGAACTAACCACAAGAGAGTTTAATTTGCTGGAATATTTAATGCGATCGCCCGGTCGAGTGTTCACCCGAACTCAGATGCTAGAGCATGTGTGGGGCTATGACTTTAATCCGAGCACGAATGTAGTCGATGTTTGTATTCAAAGGCTGAGAAAGAAGATAGATATGAAGGGAAATGAGCGCTGGATTGAGAGCGTCAGAGGCGTAGGGTACCGATTTCGACAGGCAGAGTGAGCGATAGAAGAAGTGAGCGATCCAAAAGCGACAGAGCACCGCTGAGTTAGCGCAGCTTCTCTAGAATCTCTAGCGCAACTTCACTCTCTCCTTTGAACTGATCGCTTTCTATCCAGCTAAGTTGATTATGTCGCAATGCCGTCTCAATTTGCTTGGAGAAATCAGAAGGTAGTTCAACACTTTCTAAGTTACTCTTCATGACGATATCGGTGACTGACACGATACCTAGCAACTGGCCGCGTTCTAGTACGGCTGCTCGCCGCTCCTTTGCTTGCAAGAAACGATTTGCTAGTGCAGGCAAGCTCAAACCAGGACTGACTGCTAGACAAGGATGTCGCATAACCTCGCAAACCATCACCTGGGTGGGATCTATCGACTTGGCAGTGACACGATAGACGATATCTTTTGTGGTCAATATGCCATATTCGCCGCTCTTAACCGCTCGTTCAACCAAAAGCGATCGCACTTTTTCTTTCTGCATCAAAGCCATCGCATGATGAAGCTTAGCCGAACTGCGAATGGTAAATACCTTACGAGTCATCACGTCAGAAACTGTCAACATTACAAATCTCCTGTGTCAATAAAAATCCTACGCAACGCCTCTACTGACTTAAGAAACTGCTGCTTCGAGAATCTCTAGAAAATTGTCTCAAGAAGTTGTGAGGAAGTCGTGAAGATGCCATCAAGAGATGAATACATTTAGAGAATAAGTAGAGAACAATCATCCGTTAATCTTTGCAACTCTATCGATTACAGAATCATCCTTCTACGCAAGAACCCCCAAAAATCGCAGTATGATACGAAAGTTGCAAGTAGATAACAGAGCAATATATTATGCCTTCAAAGAAAATTAGTCCTAATGAACAGGCCTTCCTAGAGAAAGTCATGCAGCGCTCTAGCATTCCTGATATCTACGATGCTAGAGATATTACTATTGTTGTTTTGCGATCGCTTCGTGATCTGATGAGTACCGATCTTGCTGATCGCACCGAAGCAGACTTTTCTGATGAGAAAATTGCGCTGCTTTGGAAAGATGACAATCCTATTGTCGCTGCTTTGTCAAAGCTTAGACCCCCATTAAACATCGATACAGAGACCTTTTTACGCCGCATTCGTCAAGAAGGTGGCGTTCCTAAAGATGTTTCACCAGAATCAGCCGTTATCGCCGTTTTCTCTGCAGTTAGAGAAGAACTCTCTCCTGAGAGAAACAAAGAAATCGCCGGCTATTTACCCGATGGCTTAAAGGTCATGTGGGAGCAAATCTAATAGAAAAAACTCGATGACTATTCCAAGTTCATCTGAACTAGTAGAGTACTGGAACGAATGCGCCAGCTCCAAAGAATTTAGACATCCCATTCCTGCAACCATAATCGAGCGCTACTTTCCAAAAGGTGCAAAAGTCTTGGATATGGGCTGTGGGTACGGTCGTCTTGCCCAGTTCCTTAGCAACTTGGGTTTTGCGGTTTCTGCTGCCGACACCTCACCCGCTATGTTAGAGCAGGCTAAGAAAAATGCGCCCACGTGCGAATTTCAAAACTGTCGTAGCAAACTGGGATGGGATGATAGTACTTTTGATGTCGCCATCATTGTAACGCTGCTGACCTCAGTCCCTTTTGACCTCGAACAAAGGCAAATTATGAGTGAGCTTAGGCGAGTTCTAAAACCGGGTGGGTGCCTTTTCGTCAGTGACTTACCGCTGCAATGGTCCTCAACTATCTAGATAGATATAGAGATGGCTATCAGCGCTATGGGCAATTTGGCGTGTTTGACTCGAGTGATGGCGCCACCGTGCGCCATTACAGAAGTATTCGGTTACTTTAGTCAGCTAATGCGTGGATTTGACTGTCTCGAGTTAGAAACCCATGAAGTAGTCACAATGAATGGAAATCCGGCTCAGGCGATTCGCTACGTTGGTCGATGTAACAAATGAGATGTGATCAATAATGCGATCGCCTCTTTATCCCTATTATTTTTGGCTCTATTACCTTGGCGCCTATGACAGCAGCGCTGAAGATATCTTAAAGAAATCCTCTAGCATCGCAAATTTGTTCTCGTCAGTCAAAATGGGTACATGCACAAAGATAGCGGCTGTAGCCAGCTGAAACTCATCAATAGTCACTAATACTTGATAGTACAGATGATTACAGACATATTGCCCCGCATCGTAGCTGACCTCGCTTTGTGAAGTCTCCTTGAGTAGGTGCTGTACATTTACAGGTGTCTGCAAGGTTTGTCTGCCTTTTGCCTGTTTTCTTTCCGCCTGTTTTTCTATGGTCAAACAGGTTCTTCTCTCAGCCATTCCGCAGCAAATGATGGCTCGTGGGCGCAACCGCCGAAGCTCAGCAATAACTAGCTCAGGCGCTGAATCAAAACAAACAGGAACGTGCCGTAGCCAAACGCTCTTCGTCGGTAATTTATTTTGGCTTTGGAGTGCTGCAATCAAATCATCGGACGAGTTGGACTTTTGATGAGCTAGCCAGGGAACGAAAGACGTGATAAGGAGATCAGCAGATTCGTGCCTAGGTGTCAAAATACTCATGAATGGCTAACAATGGGTGGCGACTCAGTAGCTGCGGTTAGAGACAATGCCTCTTATAATTTTAGTGCCTGTCTACAGGTGCCTATCCGCAACCGCCCCCTACGGAAAATAGAGGTTAGTATTCGCTGTGACGACTATTGCTGTAATTGACTATGACATGGGTAATCTCCATTCTGCTTGCAAAGGACTGCAGGCGGCAGGTGCAACTACGCTCATCACTGATTCTGTCGCCGAAATAGAGAAAGCGGATGGTGTCGTCTTGCCTGGTGTAGGCGCTTTTGATCCAGCTATGCAGCACTTGCGATCACGCAACCTCATTGAACCCATTCGCCGGATCGCCAAGAGCGGTAAACCCTTCTTAGGCATTTGCGTAGGCTTACAGGTTCTATTCGAAAGTAGCGAAGAAGGCAGTGAAGCAGGTTTGGGCGTGCTTTCAGGTACCATCCGCCAATTTAAACCAGAACCTGACATTACCATTCCGCATATGGGCTGGAATCAACTAGATTTGGTTCAGCAAAACTCTCCTATCTTGCAGGATATTCTACCTGAAACGTGGGTTTACTTTGTCCATTCCTACTACGCTGCCCCTGCCGACACTAGTATCAATGCAGCTACAATCACTCACGGTAGCCAGACAGTCACCGCTGCGATTAGCCAAGGTAACCTGATGGCAGTACAGTTCCATCCAGAAAAGTCTTCGAAGGCCGGTTTACAAATTTTGGGTAATTTCGTCACTTACGTTCGCGAGCAGTCTCTAGTTGCAGCAGTCTAGTCACTGCTTCCTAGTATCCGTGAAACCCTACCAGAAAATTCCTATTCAAGACTGTAAAGAACCCATAACCGCTATTCCGCTTGAGCAGTTCACTATTGTCTCTCCTCATCCCTATCAATCTTTAGGCGCACCCTATGGAGACTATTCTCCCTACTTTTTACGGTTGGGGGTCCTAGAGAAGCTCTTACAAGCTCAGAGAGTTTTGAGGGCTCAGCAGCCTGGTTGGCATCTACAAATTTTCGATGCCTACCGACCAGTAGCAGTACAGCAATTTATGGTGAACTACACTTTCGACCAGCTAGTTCGCTCAAAGGGATTAGATCCTAGGACGTTGAATGAGGAAGGGCGTTCGGATATCCAAGCCGAGGTCCTTGAATTCTGGGCCGTTCCTAGCTTAGATCCCAAGACTCCACCACCTCATAGTACCGGTAGCGCTATTGATCTTAGCTTGACAGATGCCACCGGCAGAACGGTCGATATGGGCTCGCCTATTGATGAGATCTCACCCCGCTCTTATCCTCAGCACTTTGCAGATAGTCATGATATCGCCCAACAACAAGCTCACTATCACCGTAGCTTGCTAGCTGAGGTAATGGCGACCGCTGGGTTTGTACAGCATCCCAAGGAATGGTGGCACTTTTCAGTTGGCGATCAGCTATGGGCTTGGCAAGTGGGGAAAGGTGTGATCGCTTACTATGGCGACGCTAGTCAAGTCATTTGACCTAGCCGCACTGAATAGAGGACCTGACTGGGCTATCTAAGCGTAGTCTAACTGAGTCAAAAGATTTCTAGCTTTTAGCTCTTGAAAAGTAGCCTTTTGAAAGAGATCAAGCGATTTGGGTGCAAAATTCAGCCAACAGCGCCTAGCTTCGACTGCTCAATCGATGCGATCCTTTAAGCTATAGCTTTGTTCGCTTTGGACGTTTTCGAGGAGGGATACGTCCGACATTAGCGATAGCCTCAAAAACACCTGACTTTAAACGCAAAATGCCAATTCAAACGCCAGACTGGGTTAAGCACGCCATCTTCTACCAGATCTTCCCCGATCGATTTGCCCGTACCAGCCGCACCCCCTTACCCCCTGCTATGCAAGTCCCGCTAGAAGACTGGGATGGCGCTCCTACTATTCAAGGCTATAAGGGCGGGGATCTTTGGGGAGTTGCTGAGCGGCTAGACTACATCCAGGATCTTGGCGTTACGGCGATATATTTCACTCCTATCTTTCAATCAGCCTGTAACCACCGCTATCACACCCACGATTACTACCAAATTGACCCGCTGCTAGGAGGCAACGAAGCCTTTTTTGAGCTACTCGAAGCCGCACATGATCGCAACCTCAAAGTTGTCCTAGACGGCGTTTTTAACCACGCCAGCCGGGGCTTTTTCTACTTCAACGATATCCTTGAAAATGGTCCTCACTCCCCTTGGTTGGACTGGTTCAATATCGAAGGCTGGCCGTTATCTGCTTACGATGGCGATAAGCCTGCTAACTATGAAGGCTGGTGGAATAATCGCGCTTTGCCCGAGTTCAATCACGACAATCCACAGGCTAGAGAGTATATTATGCGGATTGGAGAGTACTGGATCGAGCAGGGGATAGATGGCTGGCGGTTGGACGTGCCTTTTGATGTAACGACAGAAGGGTTTTGGGTGGAGTTTCGCTCGCGAGTCAAAGCGATCAATCCAGAGGCGTATATCGTCGGTGAGGTATGGACTGATGCTAGCGAATGGCTACAGGGCGATCAGTTCGATGGGGTGATGAACTATCTGTTTACTGGGCCTGCGATCGCCTTTACTGCTAAAGACAGAGTATCTATGCCCTTAGTCGAAAGCGTTTCCTACACCCCTTACCCAGCTCTAGATGCTAAAGGTTATGCAGAGAAAGTTGAAGCGCTACTCAACCTATACGATTGGGAGATACAGCAAACTCAGCTAAATCTGCTCTCTAGCCACGACATTGCTAGAGCTTTAAGCGTCGCTGGTGAAGATATATCCAGTTTCTTGCTAGCAACATTGCTGCTCTTAACCTTTCCTGGAGCGCCTAGCATTTACTACGGAGACGAGGTAGGCTTACCTGGCAAGCTAGACCCGGACTGTCGCCGTGTATTTCCCAAGGAAGAAGCGTGGAATCAAAAGGTCTTAGAGACGCATAAAGTGCTAATTGCGCTTAGGCAGGCACACCCGGCGCTGCGAACGGGAAAATATCAAACTTTGGCAGCAGAAGAAGACTGCTATGTTTTCTCTAGAATATTAGAGAAAGAGATAATTGTAGTGGCGGTCAATACAGGTGAAACGGCTGTACAGGTGCGTCTAGCGGATATGGAAGCAGAAAGTGGCAAGGTGCTCTACGGTGAAGGCAGCGTAGAATGGCTAGGCGATCGCACCGCAATGCTAGAGGTTCCGGCACGCTCAGGCATGATTCTAGGAGATGTATAGATATCGTCAGCCGGGCGATCGTGTCTGCAGTTGTTTAAAGCCATACGTCATAGCCATGTACTGGATATATTCAACGCATGGCTTTAAGTACAAATGGCTGTTATTCCCAGCCTAGTAACTCCTGAATTTGAATGGCGATCTTCTCTGGTTCAAACGGCTTCAATATGACGCCAACTCCTAGCCTCTCAAGCTGCTTACGCTCAACTTCTCTAGCTTGTGCCGTCAGAAAAACCACTGGGATATGCTGGGTTGTCGGCTGCTCTTTTAGCTGATGAAACAGCGTGATACCGTCAATATTCGGCATCATCACATCTAGCAAGATCGCATCGGGCTGCTCGGTCTGCGCCATACTCATGCCTTCTTGACCAGAAGCGGCAACTAAAATAGTCCATTTGGCCGTCAGCTCTAGCGTCGCCTTAAGAATAATCCGAATCGCGGCTTCGTCATCAACAACTAAAAGCCGCCGATTTGTTCCAATATCTGAAGTCTGAATATCCGTAGCCTTCTCGTTTAAAGCTTGAGCGTTTGAGGATCGATCACTTGGTGAGCGCTTGCCTAGCGGCGGGGTCATGTCCACTTCGTTGTTCACATCTAGTCGGTAGTGTAAAGTGGAAGCAGCTTCCTCTTCCTACCTGGCTTTCCACCCAAATTTTACCATTGTGCTGTTCAACAATGTTTCGACAAATACTCAATCCCAGACCTGTGCCCCCTAAACTTACCGATTCTGTTGGTATATTTCTAGAAGTTCTCGAAGCGTCTGTTTGAAAGTTTGAGTGAGTATAGCGACGATCACCTTGAACAAATCTCTCAAATATTCTATGGCGTTGCTCTGGAGAAATTCCTATACCCTGATCGCATATGGTAAAGAGGGCATTAGCTTCGCTTTGTTGATGAGTATCGGATTGTTGATGAGTATCGGATTGTTGATGAGTATCGGACTGGGCAGAGCTATCCACTAGCGTATCTTCTTCTATATACGACGTTAATAGGGTGACTTTGAGGTTGATAGTAGAGCCCGCCGTCGAAAATCGAATAGCGTTGTCGAGTAAATGTGTGAGCACCTGAATAAGGCGATCGCTATCAGCCACAATCTGAACGCCTTCATCTACGATGTCCAACCTAATTTCTTTCTTCTTGACTAAAGCGTCCGATAGCTCCGACACCTGCTGGGTCAGTTCTTGCGTATTGATTAACCGCTTTTGGAAAGAGGACATACGCGACTCTAGCCGTTCTAGCTCCAAAATGTCAGTGCAGAGCTTGACTAGTCTTTCAGAGTTCTCAGCGGCAACTTGCAACAGATACTGTCCCTGAGCTGATTCGCTTGGAACAATTCCTTCGGATAAAAGCTTAATACCGCCATGAATCGATGTCAGAGGTGTTCGTAGTTCGTGGCTGACCATGGCAATGAACTCACCTTTTATCTTTTCAACTAGAAACTGTTCAGGTGTACTCCTAGTAACGTTTTCTGGGCTACCTTCCTCAATATCTTCCTTGGAAAGCTTTCGATCTAGTGAAATTAACGGCATATTGACAGGGTAAAAGGCTCTCTTTAAGCTGTGCTGTGTAATTGTTCCAATGACATCTTGCGTATTGTCAATAACGGGTAAGTGATATAAATGCTCCTGTTGCATCTTCTGAAAAACGACAAAGGCATCTTCGATCTCGGCGATACAAATGGTGACCTTTATGGGAACCATCACAGTTGAGATAGGTTCTTGGAAAAACGTTCGAGTTAGCGCTACTGAGCAAAGAAGGTTTCGGTCGGTGAAAGTGCCTATTGGACGCTGATCTTGAGTGATTAGAACGCAGCTATCTTGGGTATCGTGCATCTGTGCGAGCGCATCTTCAATAGGCGTCTCAGCCGAGACTATCCCAGAGATCGGAATCATAACGCGATCAATTAAAGCAGGCACCTGCGACTCCGTACGCATCTCATTTCATCCCTGGTTGCTTTTGCTATCCTACTTCTTAGTCACTTCGTGAACAATGACAACTTTGCGTGAGTCAGGCTGGCCTTTATCTTTAGTCTTGATAGTCATGAGTTTAGGAATTTCTATACGGCAAGCTTGACTCGATTACGACCCATCTTTTTAGCATCATGCAAAGCTCTATCAGCGGCTATGTATAGCGTTTGCAAGCTGTCGGCAGCTTGAGGAAAGACTGCTATACCAGCCGAGAAAGTAGCTATAATGTGACTTGTTTGGGCTGTTCCTGTTGAACTTTCTAGAAACAGATCTTTACATATATCAAGCGTTTCATTTTGCCAAACTTGAACAAGCTGGCGCAGCCGCTCAGTACCTTCTAACGCGTCTACCCCATAGAGCCCTATAACAAATTCTTCTCCTCCCCAACGAGCGACGACATCCTCGCTACGAAACGTCGAACGCAAGCATATGCCGAATCGCCTAAGGACATAGTCGCCCACTAAATGGCCATATTGGTCATTGATCTGTTTGAAATGGTCTAAATCAATCAGCGCAAAACACAGTGGTTGCCGCTGGCGCCTCGCTAGTCTTAAAAGACGATTAAGTGATTGGGTCGATTTTCTTCGATTGTAGAGACCTGTTAGGCTATCAATTTCTGTTCTAAGTCGTCGATCTCGCGATCGCGCTAGCCAGCCTAGCACCCGTGCTACTAACTCGGGTGCCACAATGGGCTTACGAATGTAGTCATCAGCTCCTACTGAAAATACCTCTTGAATGGTTTTTTCATCGGTATGCGCTGACATAAACAGGATAGGCAGCTCATGCCAGCGAGGGTCACTGCGGACAACCTGACACAGATCGAACCCACTGAGCTGAGGCATTTTAATGTCAAGCAGTAGCAGGTCTGGCTCGACCTTTTCAAGGGTTTGCCAAAACTGGCTGGGATCGCAAAGGATCTCTATCTTAAAACCCCAAGGTTGAAGCAATTTCTGTAGCAAAGTCAGCATAGATGAGTCATCATCTACCACCAGTAGTGTAGCGGTCGGCGGAGTCCGTTTTTGCAGGATTCGCACTGCCGTTTCGAGAATTTCAGCGGGTGATGTAGGAGCCTGTAGCAATCTAGAGACACCTAACCTAGCTACCCTCACTCGATTTTCAAAGCTGGCTTCTGCGGCTAATACAATTACCGGTAGCGATGATTGCGCAGCTCTTAGCTCAGCGAGCAACTTAAATTCATCACTATCGCTGGCCGGTAGCTCAGGAGGGCCATCAAAGTTGAATAGCGCAATATGAGGTTGAGATGCCGATCTATTCGCATCTCCGTTGACATCTTCACTTAGAAATATGAGATCTCTAGCCTGGCCGATACTATTCGCAATACTGACTTTTACCTGATAGCGAACAGCAACTTCTTCAAGCGTTTGTATCCAACTGGGAACAGAATCCTTGTTTTGGGAAGGCCTATCTATTGAATCTACAACTAGCAGCTCAAATGGCTGACCTGACGGTAGCTCGGTTAAAACAGAAGCAGAAACCACTGGTTCTGTCGAATGAGGTTCTGTTATGACAGGGATTGAGAGATGAGATGAGGTAGGCGATCGCGGTTGTCTAGAGGCTTGTCTAAGAGACTGAGAAATGAGTGCTATTCGCTCTTCCAACTGACGGAGCAATTCAGCGCTCAAATCATCGTGGGTACGCAGAGTGCTCTCTATCTCTCGCCACTGAATCGCAACATCTTTGAACCCAAAGCTGCCCAAAGATCCTGCTAAAGCGTGAGCCTCTGATAGGAGCTGCTGCCGGACGGTTAGGTCTGGCTGCCCTGGTTGCAATCTACGGAACACATCACTAACTTTTGTGATCCGCTGAAGATAACTATCGCTGACCCCCTGCCAAAGTGATGCTAGATCTAACTGCTGAGGTCGGTTGCTTTTATCTATAGGGTTCGTATCTGTTTGCTCTATCCCTATTGGACGCGTGTTTACTTGCTCTATAGCTGCTTGATTAGCTCCGCTATTGGGACGCGCAGCCGCCGTGCGAGAAGTCGATGCGTAGGTAGCTTTCGTTCTTGGAGTGGTAGCCTTCGGTGGAGCAGCCGTTCGTAGGCGATATCCTAGACCGTATACGGTAGAAATCACATCTGATAGTCCTACCTGCCTAAGCTTTTGGCGAAGTCCCTTGATGTGGGTACGCACCGAAGCAACCGTTGGTGTATCCTCGAACGGCCAGACTTTGTCTAGTAGACTATCTAAGCTAAAAATGCGCTCAGGATTACGTAAGAATAGTTCTAGCAGTGCATATTCTTTTGGAGTCAGAGCAATAGGAACGTCACCACAAGTTACCCTGCTACTGCACGGATCAAGCTGTAAGTCGCCCCACTGTAGAACTGGTGAAACAATACCTTCTGAACGCCGCAGTAGAGCGCGAATGCGAGCAAGTAGCTCTTCAAATTCGAACGGCTTGACGAGGTAATCATCTGCACCCGCATCTAGTCCCGCAACTCTATCTGTACTAGCATCACGCGCCGTTAGCAGGATAATAGGGGTGCTATTGCCCTCATTTCTTAGCTGTTGACACAGCTGCATACCGTCTAGCTTGGGTAGCATCCAATCCATCAGGATCAGATCATAGGGGAAAACCTCAGCCATCCCTCGCCCTTCAATACCATCGGTTGCTAAATCCATTACATAGTGGTGCGATAGCAGTAGCTGCTCTATGGCCCCTGCTAGAGCCCGATCATCTTCCACTAGTAAGAATTTCATTTACCTTTGTTTCGTTGTTCCTTCGACCTTAAAGTTTCTTTGAATCTTCTAAGTTAGTAATTTCGTACTAATACATATGCCTGACTGCTCTGTATTAGCCTTGCACTAATTGCTTTGTATGTACTTAACTTCTATTGACTTCTAATTTATGGGCTTCTATTTGTACTCACTTCTATTTGAGGCTCGCCTCGCCCTATAGAAATATTCTCCCAAGGTTAAGAAAATACGTCTATGGAGGAGGCAAGCTATAGGGATGTCTTAAAGGCATATTAAAACAGGGACTTCAGCAGAAGATTTTGTTCGTTCTTTTATAGTCCTAAGACTACGGTACAAATATGAGGAATTTATGGAGAGCGCCAATTACTTTTATGTAGTTTTCTCAATTCAAATATTCCTTTGACTATATGTTTCTTTTACCAAGAAATTGATCTTTACTCTCACAGGGTCTTCACAACTTTCGGTTACCTTGCTTGATACGAGCGTAGAGTAATCACGCAAGAGAATTTGACCGGGCAATGCGAACTATTGAGCAGCTTCTAAAGACATACCAACTGCCTATGTTGAACCGTATTGCTGCTGGAACGCTATGAATCAGTTACTTAGGGGTTTACTTAAGGAGTTAACTGTTTAGATCGGTATCGGACGGATCGATTGTAGGTAAGTACACCTCAATCTGCGTACCCTGATTAACTTCGCTAGTGACGTGCATGAAGCCACCCGCACTTTTGACGATACCTAACGCAGTGGCTAGTCCTAAGCCAGTACCCTTATCAGGTGGTTTGGTCGTGAAGAAGGGATCGAATATGCGATCGCATACATCTGCTGCTATCCCTACACCCGTATCACTAACTGTAACTAATACATAGTGATTAGCTGCCTTGTCTAGTTGCTGTAGATCTCGATATTGACTAATCGCTGTTTCGTCGAGCCAGACACTATCTACCGAAAGCGTTAAAACACCACCTTCAGGCATCGCATCACAGGCGTTGACGCATAGATTCATAAAGACCTGATGCAGATGGGTTGCATCAGCTGAAACCAGCTTTCTTGTCTGATGTGGATCTGGGTGGGTAGACGTTTCCAATTGAATCTCGATGTTACTAGGAACACCCTGTCTCACTACGTCTATTACCTCTTGCAGCAGCGCTAAGACGTCCACGGTGGCTCTATCACCAGAGCTGCCTTGGGCAAAGGTAAGAATTTGCTTGACCATGCTAGCGCCTCGTCTAGCACTTTGTTCTAGAATATCGATATGTTCATGAGTTGCTGCACTTGCGTCTTTTTGAGTGATACGTAGTAGCTGAGCGATACCTAAGATAGGCGTCAAGATGTTATTCAAATCGTGAGCAATGCCGCTGGCTAGCCGTCCCAAGCTTTCTAATCGCTGGGCCCGATAGAACTGGGCTTCCAGCTGTTTTTTCTCAGTAATATCTGTATTCACCTCTAAGAAAGACTGCGGACGTCCTGCCCTATCTCTGACCAAGGTCCATCGGCTGGCAACCAGTATCTCTCTACCAGCTTTGGTGGTTTGAGTCATTTCTCCCTGCCAAAAGCCTTGCTCTAGCGTAGTATTAATAATTTTGCTGAAGTCTTGTTGGCTTCTTTTCTTTAATAGTTGATGGGCTTTCTTGCCAATAGCTTCTTCCTTGCTCCAACCGTAGAGTCTTTCGGCTCCTTGGCTCCACAGCACAATTTGGCCAGTAAGATCGCGCACGAAGATGGCATCGGTTGCAATGTCAATTAGCGCCGCCTGTTCGCGAGTTTTGCGGTACAGCTCCGCCTGGCTAATGGCGATTCCCACCTGAGTAGCAACCTGCTTTAATAGCTGAGTGCTTTCTACTTCCCATTGTCTTGGCTGGCGGCAGTGGTGAGCAATCAACAATCCCCACAGAACCGAACCCTGTAAAATTGGCACTACCAGATTCGCCTGGACCTGAAAGCTGCTTAAAAGCTCTACATGACAGGGGTTAAGATCTTCTGTGTTTATGTCAGCGATCGCGCTTACTCTGCCTTCTTTGAAGCTTTGGGTGTAAAGCTCATCAAAGCAAGAATCTTCAAGCTGCATTCCTAATGTTTTGATCCACCCAGCTGCAACAGACTCAGCTTCGACAACGCCTTGCCAGTTAGGTAAGAATCGAAAGATAATCACCCGATCTGTTTGCAGCAGACGCCGAACTTGATCGACAGCGGTATGCAAAATTTGATCTAGATCAAGTGTTTGACGGATAGAATCAGTGATTCTGGTAATTAAACGCTCTCGCTCTAGCTGTCGCCTAAGCTTAGTGGCTGCTTGATGACGCTCGCTGACATCTTTCATAAAGCAATAGTGCCCGGTAAACCGCCGCTGTTCGTCGTAGATCGCGACCATCACTAGTGACTTATCGAAGCAAGTGCCATCTTTTTTTAACCCTTTGATCTCTAGCTCCACTTTTCCTCGGCTGAGCATCTGCTCATAGGCAGCGATCGCCTGGCTAACATCATCTGGATGAACAGTCACTTGCCAGCTTTTTCCAATCATCTCCAACGGTGTACAGCCCACCATCTGCGCATAGGCATCATTCACAAAAAGATACTGTCCTTGTGAATCTAGGCGAGAAATGCCTTCAACTGCGTAGCTCAAAGCCGCACTCATCTCTGGCAGCTGAGCTTTAGGTCTACCGTTTGATGCGACAGAGGTTATGACAGAGCGCTCAGCTAGCTCCTTCTTGTGTAGCAAAAATGTAATGCGCGCAATCAATGCCTGTGGGTGAATGGGTTGCGCGCGCGGCTTGGCAAAATAATCGTCAGCCTCTGCCTCGATAGCAATCGAACTAAGCTCGATATGCTCATCTACCTCGATGAGTAGCAACACCGTTGGTCGCTCACCCCTAGTACACAACCGCTGGCACAGACTAAGTGCGTCTTGGTGCGCAATTGAATGTCCTATCACTATTAGATCGTGCTTAGAAACTGTTGCGCTCTGCCATGCCAACTCTCCATTTGCCACTGTTTCTATTGTATGACCGCAGCAATCAGACCAGTCCTGAAGGAGATCCACAACTTCTGTGCCTGTCTCAACGATCATAATCTTCATAATGAAGCTCGGAGTGCGGCCTTCCTAGAAGGCCTTTTGATTGACCTGGCTTACCTAATGAATTATCACGCAGAGATTAGTTAAGTATCTTTACGCGTCTGTTACCTGAGATCTATCTAGAGATTTATTCATGTTGGCGCACTTCACAGTTTCTTCACAACTAATCTCCATAATTCTTAGAGCTTCAGCTACGGAGACATTTGATATGACCGAAAGGCTAGAACACAAATTCTTTCTGTTTCTAGAAAAAGAGTTGATGCTCTCGCGTGAGGCAGTTCTCGTAGCGCTACAGCATCATCATGCCGACATTAGGTTGCTGCCAATAACCCTGTGGAAACATGAGCTGGTCACCATAGATAAAGTCAGCGCGATGTTTGACTGGCTCGCTGATGTAGCGACAGAGCCGGCCACAGATTTCGCTCCTCCTTAGATCAACTCAAGATTAAAGATCAACTCAAGATTAATTCATAGAAAACTTAGCTCATAAGAAACCAGCTCAAAGAAATCTACATACAAAATTAGTATGAACATCTTTAGACCGTTTTCTTCTGTAATCCGTAATGACAAGCTACGTAGGGCTAAGCAGCCTTGGTGGATAAAGGTTCAGACACAGATACCGGAGTGCACCTACTATTTTGGCCCCTTTGAAAGTAGAAAAGAAGCTGAGTTCTCTCAGATGGGATACGTTGACGACTTAACACAAGAAGGAGCGCAGAATGTGAGTGTTGCTCTTGAGAAAACCCACCCTACTACGCTCACTAGCTGTCGGTTTTACTAGATGGTTTGGCATTGTCGTTTAACTAGATTCATATGAGAGGCTCTTCATTGTGCCGATGCAGGATGAACTGTAGCATCCATCACAATGGTGAGCCTTTTGCCTGTATACAGTATGCGAATTACGTGTGTTGGTAGGCCATGACAGCTTTGGCCGCTTCACTTCAGACGTTTTTCTTGTTCTGTGGGGGATTCTCATGACTCAGCCTGATCTAGAGCTTCAGCCAAAGCAACCTAGAAAACCGCCTGGCTCTCCTCCACCTCCTTATTCGGGATGGCAAGCGTCGGTTGCAAACTATTTCCGGTTTGAGCACTATCGAACCAACTTCCGTACGGAGATCTTGGCTGGGTTAACGACCTTTATGACCATGGCCTACATCCTAGTAGTGCATCCGCTCATCATGTCCGATGCAGTTTTCCTGCAGGAGCCGGGTGATCTGTTTCGTGAGCTAGTGGTGGTGACTGGAGTGGCTGCTGCTATTGGGACGCTAGTGATGGGTCTCTATGCCAAGTATCCATTTGTACAGGCACCTGGCATGGGAACTAACGCTTTTTTTGCCTATTCAGTTGTCTTGGGCCTGGGTATCGATTGGCGAGTCGCGATGGCTGCGGTTCTAATCGAAGGCATCATTTTTATTGGCCTAACAGTTACTGATGTTCGTCGACATTTGATTGCAGCTGTTCCTCACTGCATTAAGGCTTCTACAACGGTTGGAATTGGAATGTTTCTAGCTTACATTGGCCTGAGTGGAGATACTGCAGTTGGTGGGGCAGGTTTGATTGTTGCCAACGAGGTGACAAAAACAGCATTTGGTAGCTTTAGGGAACCGGCTACTTTGCTGGCGACCTTTGGCATTTTTCTTTCTATCTTTTTTATCATTAGAAGAATTAAAGGAGCGCTGCTTTGGGGGATTGGTGGCACCGCTATTTTAGGTTGGATGTTTGGCGCAGCGCAGGCTCCTAGCGAAATCGTAGCTATTCCAGAATTTCCTTCAGATCTCGTTGGTCAAGCGTTTGTTGGCCTAGGGGGTATCAACGGCAGCAACATTATTGACTTTCTAGCGATTCTGCTAGTCTTCCTGTTCGTTGATATGTTCGACACGATTGGTACCTTAATGGGGGTCGGCACACAGGCCGGCTACATTGACGATAGAGGTGAGCTCCCCCGGGCAAACCAGGCGCTATCAGCAGATGCGATCGCCACGACTGCTGGTGCAGTCATGGGCACTTCGACGGTTACGACCTTCGCTGAATCTGCAGCTGGCGTAGCAGAAGGCGGACGCACTGGACTGACGGCTGTTGTCGCGGGGCTGATGTTTATTGTGGCCCTGTTGTTTGTTCCCATCTTTGAGGCCGTTCCTGCTTTTGCTACCGCGCCTGCTTTATTAATTGTAGGAATACTAATGATGTCTAGCGTACTGAGCATTCGCTGGGACGATCTATCAGAAGCGATTCCTGCTTTTGTCACTATATTCTTTATTCCGCTAGGTTTTTCGATTGCTGCAGGACTCTCTGCTGGGCTAGTTCTCTATCCATTTACCAAAGTAGCCGCTGGACGCTCTCATGAGATTCCAGTGATTACGTGGGTGCTAGCCGCTATCTTTATCTTCCGATTTGCTTTCGAAACCTTGCGCTTCGGTTAATTGAGAGACTATACAGTCTCATCATCTGGAGGTCATTTATATAGAGAATATCTAGCGCAGTAGACAACTAGTACAGTAGGCAGCTAACACAATGGAGATAGTCGGCGCAGTCAATAAGAAAGCTCAGTAAGGAAGAGAATTCATCATTGCGCTCAGTGCATCTAAAAATGGCTGCTTGAACTTGAAGCCAAGTGCGCCAAAAACAAAAGGCATGGCGAGGGCAATTCCTACAGTCACCGGGCTGAGATCGGTGATTGCAGTCTGAGTCATCTGCATGGATAGCGCGATGCTCGCAAAGGATAGCAGACCACCTGTGATCGCGCTCAATACAAACATCTGTCTACCAGTGAGAGTAGAGGTTGGTGCCGAGAGTATATTATCTGCAGACTCAGCGCCTAGCGGATTATTAGAAGGCTGGTTAGATAGATCTGCCATTGAAGTTTCTCCTGGTTAAGATCGTTCATACTGTCAGCTTAGATCAGATCTAGTAGTTCAGATTTTAGCAACGGTTACACCTTTACCACCGTCCACTTGGTCAGCAGCTTCAAAACTTTTGACCTGCGGATGTGTTTTCAAGTACGCTTGAACGCCGCGTCGTAGCTTGCCAGTACCGTGTCCGTGAATCAGCCACAATGGCCCCTTTGCTTTGGCGATCGCTTCTTCAATTACACTTTCCGCCTCATTAACTCGCATACCGCGCAAGTCCACCGTATTACTCTCGGTCTTCACCATTGGCGCTTCTGGCAGAGTTTTCGGTACAGGCTGCGCTTTTGGCTTTCTCTCAATCGGTTCTGCCTTTTCTCCTTTTAGCGATTCAATATCTGAGAGATCTACAGTCATTTTCATTAAGCCAAACCGGACGGCTACCTTACCGTCGTCGTCTGCTTCTTCGATCACTTCCGCAACTTGATTTCCTAAGCTAGCTAGCCGTACTCTTTCGCTTACTTTGGGTCGATAGCCCGTGTCTGCTGATTTTACCTTCGCTGGGTGATCACCGGTAGGCAGCCGCTTTTCTTCGATTCGGTTCAGCTCTTCTGTTGCCCTTTGAGCGTCTTGCCCTGTAAGTCCGCCTTTTTGTAGATCTCGAATGACTTTGGCGACTTCTGCTCTAGCGTGCAGCAGCGAGGTTTCTACGCTTTTTTCCTGCTGGCGCTTTAGCTTCTGCTCGCGATCGCGTAGACTTTGAGCCCGCGCTTCTACTTCTTTGTAGAACTTCTCTGCCCTGGCCACCAGCTTTTCTGCTTCAGCCGCTCGTTTTTCTTGCTTTTGCCGCTGCGCTTCTAATCCCTCAATAACGGTATTCACATTGTCATTTGTGCCACCCATTTGCGCTTTGGCCTGTTCTAGAACGCTGTGCTTTAAGCCTAATCGTCTGGCGATTGAGAGCGCGTTAGAGCGGCCTGGAATTCCCCATAGCAAACGATAGGTCGGTGCAAGCTTTTCATCATCAAACTCGACGGAGGCATTTTCAAATCGCTCGTCTTCGTACTTTAAAGACTTGAGTTCGCCGTAGTGAGTTGTCGCTACGGTCAGCCGGGTATTGTTTGCTAGGTGCTTTAGCAGGGCGATCGCTAAAGCACTGCCTTCAGAGGGGTCGGTTCCTGCGCCAACTTCATCTAATAGCACCAGCGAGTTGGCAACTTCGTTTTCTCCTTTTAGCTCATCGATCGTGTCTAGAATACGACCGATCCGCTTAACGTGCCCTGAGAAAGTAGACAAGCTTTGTTCAATTGACTGTTCGTCACCGATATCAGCTAAAACAGAGTCAAACCAAGGCAGTTCGACGGGTTCTTTGGCTGGAATAAACATTCCCACTTTTGCCATCAGCGCAGTTAACCCTAGCGTCTTTAGCGTAACTGTTTTACCGCCTGTATTGGGTCCGGTGATAGCAACTACTCGCAGCTCCGGTCGCATCACCAAATCCGTGGGGACTACCTTATCTTTTTGTTCTTTTTCCTGCTGCCATAACAACAGAGGATGGGTTAGTTGCCGCAAGGTGATCTGTTCTTGGTTGACAAACCGAGGCGCATTACCCTCCATCCATAAACCATAGCGAGCCCGCGCGGCAGCGAGATCAAGCTTTACGATCGTGATCATCAGGTGCTCTAGATCAGGAAATGCCTCAGCGACTTGATAGGTCAGCATCTGGCGAATAGCTTCTGATTCGACTTCCTCTTCTTTCCTTAGGGCGCGGCGCTTATTACCATTGTCTACGATGCTGTGAGGCTCTACATACAGCGTTGATCCGCTAGTCGAAACATCGTGAACAATCCCCGGTACGGCATCTTTTTGCGCTGCTTTTACAGGTAAGACAAAGCGATCGTTTCGCTGGGTAATCAGGGCCTCTTGTAGCGCTCCCCCTTGGCGCTGAATGATTCGCTGCAGCTTGCTGTAGATGCGATCGCGAATTACTTTGAGCTGCTGGCGCACATTTCCTAATTTCGTACTTGCTCGATCAGCAACTTGTCCTCTATCGTCAATGCAGCGATGAATCTCCTGCTCAAGTTCAGGAAACGTCCGTAAGTCTTCAACGAGTGCCTGCAAGACGGGTAGATCTTCTTGTGCGTCTATCTGGCGACGCAACCGCCTCGCTCCGGCCAGCGTAGTCGCAATATCTAGCAGCTCGTCGCCAGAGAGGATTCCTTGAAGACGCGATCGCTCTAATGCCACGCCAATATCACGGATGCCACCAAACTGCAGTCCTGCTGACGTAGATTCTAGCTGGGTCGCTTCGGTGGTCTGAGATAGCAACGCTTCACTTTCTGCCTGGCTGATTGGAATCAGCAGTCGCTGCGCGGCTACATTGCCAATGTTCGTTGCGGTAAACGTCGCTAAGTGACGACATAGCCGGGGCCATTCTAGCAGCGTAAGCGTTTCAGATTGAATCAAGGGGGAGGTGATAAGAGAGAATCAAACGATAAAGGTCAGTGCGTTCTCTATTATAAATAAGACAATCCCGTAAAAACACGCCCATCAGACGCATTCGCCGAAAACGTATTGACCGGGTGTATAGCTCAGATGCACTACTTTGTATTGAAGGTGCATTAGTCAGGAGACTTTGAACCACGCTACCGACTCCTCTACTCATTCAAAAATATAGTGGCGACTCGCTCATTCCTAAAAAGCTTGCCCTTAAGCCTGCTAACCTCAACACTGCTCAGGCGTTGATCGACCTGTTTCACTCTGCCGTTGGCAAAACTCAAGGCTACCTCGACCAGCAGCTTCAAATCGATGAGGGTGAAGCTACTGACTACCGCGTCAAACGAGGACTTGCTCATATTCTGCGCAACAGCTTTAGTAACTTTGAGATTGTCAGCCCGATAGAGCCTAGTGAATTACGCGATCGCCTTTTTAGCCTCGCAGCCACTACACCCGCCACACCTACAGCTGCAAAGCAGCACCTAGATACTTTAGCCGCTCAGCTTAGCTCAGAGCTAGACAAGCCCATCGAGCCCGTACATCTCAAACAGGGGCTCTACGCTGACCTCAAAGAAAACCGCATCCTCACCAGCTTTGATGCGCCCGAGCTGGAAGCCCTTATTCACCGATACAACCTTTCTCAGGTCCAAGGCATCTTCTATAAGGCTAGTCATATGGTGATTCACCTGCACCGCAACGACCCAGGTGAGTACAAGTTGATGTTCAAATACCTCAAGCTTTTTCGCCTGATGACCTATATCGAAGGGGAGGCTGATCAGGGCTTTACGATTACTATTGACGGTCCTGCTAGTCTATTTAAGGCTAGCACTCGCTACGGGGTAGATATTGCCAAACTCATCCCGGCTATACTCCACGTCACCCGCTGGCAGCTCACCGCCACGCTCCAGTGGAAAAATCCCTACACCAAACTCGCTCAAGAAAAAAGTTTTACCCTGACCGATAGCTGCGATCTTGTGAGTCATTACCCCCCTGGTAAGCCGTTTGATAGCATGCTAGAACAAGCCTTTGCTGAAAAATGGGCAAAGGCTAAAACCGACTGGAAACTAGAGCGAGAAGTCGATCTTATTCCCATTCCAGGCAGCGTTATGATTCCAGACTTTCGTATTGTCCACCCCGATGGTCAGGTTTACTTGCTTGAAATCGTAGGCTACTGGCGGCCAGAATACTTACGCAAAAAGTTTTATCAGGTCAAGCAAGCTGAGAGTAAGAACCTAATACTGGCTATATCGGAAAGGTTGAATCTAGAAAAGGCGGGAGTAGATACGACTAATGTGCCTGCCAGAATTGTCTGGTTTAAAGATAAGCTTCAGCCGAAGTCTGTGCTTGCAGCGCTTATGCAGGTATAGGTGGGCATATTAGAAGCGGCATTGTCCTAACATCGGTTCTATCTAGGTTGAGCCAACTAAATCTAGAACTTGGCATCTACACTCGGCATCTACACGATGAATGCCGACCCATACTTTCACGCACTTTCGTACGCATTCTTGAACTTGAGTTGGGACAATCTTTATGAATGCGGCTATTAAATCACCTTAAAGCTATGAGCTCAGTACTAATCGTAGATGACAGCCCTATGCTCCGTGATATGCTCTCTAGCCTATTAATGGACTTAGGTTGGAGTGTATCTGTGGCTAAAGATGGCTCTGAAGCTCAAGCAAAAATTACTGCCGAGCTGCCTGATCTAGTGGTGCTAGATGTGGTCATGCCTAAAATGAATGGGTACGAGCTTTGCCGCTGGATAAAAAGCAACGAAGCCACCCAGGATATTCTGGTGGTTCTATGCTCTTCAAAGAGCGAAGAATTCGATCTTTACTGGGGTATTAAGCAGGGCGCAGATGCCTATATCATTAAGCCTTTCCAACCTGATGAACTTCTGAATACTATCAAATCGCTACTATGAGCGATCGCCATTTAGCTTTATATAATCCTACTCGCGACAGGTAGAACTGTTGATGCAGGCAGCGCTAACCACTGAGCTTTGTAGGGTGATGTGTGTAGCGTTTAAGCATGCTATAAGCTAAGTGCAGATTGCTTTGGATAGGAACGATGCCCAAACGAGCAGCTCTGCCGCCGGGACTGATTGTCCGTACTGGAAAGTTTGTGTGGAACACGATGTGGCATGCAATGATGTCGCAAATGGCTCCGCGCAACCAAAAGGGTGACTATGTTCGGCCTGAAAGCTCATTTCGTGGCAGAGAAATTCTTCCAGAAGCAGGACGCTACCGATTAATTGTCGGTATGAGCTGTCCGTGGGCACATCGCACGTTGGTGACTCGGGCTCTGAAAGGATTGGAAGATGCGATCGCTCTGACGATTGTTTATCCCTCCACTGACGAGGGTAGGTGGCTGTTCGATACCACGCAGACCGATCTGCCTTTTACTGATTGCCGGAGCCTTCCAGATTTTTATAGTGAAGCGAGTCCTGGATACAAGGGGCGAGCCACCGTTCCGGTTTTGTGGGATAGCATAGCGAATACCATCGTCAACAACGAAAGCGCCGAGATTATTGAGCTGCTAAACAGCGAATTTGGAAAGCTGGCGACTGGCCCAGATCTCTACCCCGCTGTGCTTAAAGCAGATATCGACTCCCTCAATCAAAAGATCTATACCAACGTGAATAACGGCGTATACAAGTGTGGGTTTGCACAGACTCAATCTGCCTATGATCAAGCTGTCACTAACCTGTTTGCGACCTTAGACGAACTCGATGAAATCCTGGCTACTAATCGCTATCTCTGTGGCGATACTCTAACGCTAGCTGACGTTCGCTTGTTCACTACGCTGATTCGCTTCGATGTAGCCTATCACGGCATCTTCAAATGCAATCGCCGCCGCATCAGCGACTACGCACACCTGAATGGGTACTTAGCAGAGATCTATCAAATGCCTGGTATTGCCCAGACTTGCGATATTGACGCAGTAAAACGAGACTATTTCGGTAATCTGTTTCCTTTGAACCCCGGTGGCATTGTTCCGATCGGGCCGGGCTGGGATAATCTAAAGCAGCCCCATGGAAGAGCCCTCACCGCCTAGCTTTGGGGTATTACCAACTGCATGGCGGGCGTGAAGAACTGCTGAGTGATCCCGTAGGTCACCACTAGTGCAGCAATTAGATTAGCTAACGCGAGCATAAACATAATCAGAATTTGATAGATTGCTGCAACCAATGGATCAGCGCCAGCTAAGATCTGGCCGGTGATGGTACCTGGTAAGGTCACTAGACCGACAACCATCATGGCATTGACAATGGGAATGAGTCCGGCTTTGATAGCGGCTTGGCGATAGGTCGCGATCGCCTGCTGTGGCGTTGCCCCCAGACTTAGATGCGTTTCGATTTCAATTCGATTGTTTCGCAGGGCGGTGGCTAACCGCTCACCGGAGATAGAAGCAGCGTTCATCGCATTACCTAACACGATCCCGGTCAGTGGAATGAGATAGCGCGGGTCATACCAGGGATTGAGCTGAACGACTAGCAAGGTGACATACAGCATCGTAACTAGTCCGCTAGTAAAAATAGCTAGCCAGACCCACTTCAATAGCTTCGGTAGTTCTTTATCTATGCGGCCGCGGGCGACTGCTGCTGCAATTGAAGCCATCACCAGCAGCACCGCAAAAATAGCTAGTGGCTGACGGCTAGCAAAGATCGCAGAGAGAAATACCCCTACGAATAGTAGCTGTGCAATCGTTCTAAAGGTAGCGATTACCAGTGTCTGAGTGAGTCCTAATCGCTGCCAGCTGGCCAACCCGATCGCGATCACCATCATTCCGATCGCCCACAGCATGCCGATTGCGCTAGGAGTAATCATGTCTCTTCTGTGCTTACAGCTACTTCTAGTGAAATAAATCTGTTTAAATCTATTTACTGAGCTAACTTTATTTGTAGTTTTGTATACTAGGATGAACGAAAAGTAAAACTGTGGTCTGACTAGCGCCACGGTAAGGCCATCATGACAGACTTCACTAATCCTGAGAATAGCTTTGAGTGTGACAGCTTTGAGCGCGACTTTAATGCTTATTCAAAGCAACAATACGATTGGAGAGAGATCGCTAGATACTACAGGAAGCGTCCACTGACCGTATTGTGGCGAGCCCTGACAGTGGCCTGGATGTTAGGCAGTTTTGCGATCGCCCTTGTTTTGGATCATCTGTTTGGTCGTTCAGAAGCTACTCAGAACCGCCGTGCTGCTCGATTGCGTCAGATCCTGACTCACCTGGGTCCTACTTTCATAAAGGTTGGCCAGGCACTTTCAACTCGCCCTGATCTGATCAAACCTCGCTTTTTAGACGAGTTAATCAAGCTCCAAGATCAACTTCCGCCTTTTTCTAGCGACGTTGCCAGGCAGATTATCTACTCCGATTTTGAGCGTACGCCCGAAGAAATGTATAGCTTCTTCGCCGCTGAGCCGGTAGCGGCGGCTAGCTTAGGCCAAGTTTACAAAGCTCGTCTTTACACGGGCGAAGAAGTCGCTGTCAAGGTTCAAAGACCTAACCTAGTGCCTGTCATCCGCCGCGATCTCTACATCCTACGGTGGGCTGCTGGCTGGATAGCCCCTTTCCTCCCTCTCAATTTGGGACACGACCTCAGACTGATTGTGGACGAATTTGGTAGCAAACTTTTTGAAGAAATTGACTACTTAAACGAAGGCCGAAATGCTGAGAAATTTGCAGCTAACTTCCAAGATGAACCCCTCGTCAAGGTACCTTCTATCTATTGGCGCTATTGCAGCACTCATGTGCTAACGATGGAGTGGATTCATGGCTTTAAGCTAACTGATACCGATAAGGTCAAAGCCGCAGGCCTAGCGACGAATGATCTGGTCGAGATTGGTGTTTCTTCTGGTCTACGTCAGCTCTTAGAATTTGGGTTTTTCCACGCTGACCCTCACCCTGGCAACCTGTTTGCCACCCCCGATGGTCGAATGGCCTATATCGACTTTGGTATGACCGATCAGCTTGACCAGCATACAAAGGAGACGCTGGTTGATTCTGTGGTTCATCTCATCAACCGTGACTATGTAGATTTGGCCAACGATTTTGTGAAGCTGGGCTTTTTGATGCCAGATGTAGATGTTCGCCCGCTAGTTCCTGCTCTAGAGGCCGTTTTTCAAGATGCTATTGGAGCGAGTGTTGGTAACTTTAACTTCAAATCCGTTACCGATAAATTCTCGGAGGTTATGTATGAGTATCCTTTCCGAGTCCCTGCTAAGTTTGCGCTGATTATTCGCTCTCTCGTGACTCAAGAGGGACTAGCACTGAGCCTAGATCCTAACTTCAAGATTTTAGAAGTTGCTTACCCATATGTTGCTCGTCGTCTCTTGACAGCTGAAACCCCTGCTCTTCGCCGTCGCCTGATTGAGGTACTGTTCAAAGATGGCAAGTTCCAGTGGCAACGTCTAGAAAATCTATTGCTGATTGCCCGCTCTGATCAAAGCTTTGACATCATTCCAACTGCTGGATTAGGCATTCAGTTCCTGATGACTGAGGAAGGACAATACCTCAGAAAGCAGATTCTGCTGGCCTTGACAGAAGATAATCGTCTACATACCGAAGAGGTGCAGCGTTTGTGGGCACTGGTCAAGGACGACTTGCAGCCGAATAGATTGATAGAAGCTGCCTGGAGTGCGATCACGGATTTCTCTAGAGAACGCGCCGTAGCTCTAGTGCCTACAGAACTAGCAGGTGCATTACAGTTGACCAACCAATAGAGCGACTCAATAGGACGACCGATAGCGCAGTCGATCTTTCTAGCCCAGACTAGCTACGCAAGCTAGCTACTCATCTTTGAGTGAGCTAACTAAGCTATTGCTTGTACTTTATAATTAGCTCATTATGAGCAGCGATCCGTTGTTCAAAAACATTCAACAGCTCCTGCCCCTATGTATTATCTCGGAATGCCTCCCTACTTTCTGCTAGCGGCGGGTCTCTTTATTGCTATTACGTCTGGTTTTGCTTTCGGTGCAGTTTTGAAAGAAGCTGTGGGTGATTGGTATCAGAAGAAGTCCACCCGCTCAATCTCAAAACTCCAAGGCTTTGACCTGCAGTTTCCTTTCCTTGGCATTTGTATCGGTAGCTGCGTCTTTCTAGCTTCTGGTATGAGCATCTTCGGGTTCCCTGCTAAGATTGCCTACGCAATGGCTGCCCCGCTCGTACTCCTAAGCGCTGGTCTAGTGTGGAAGCAGCTCAAGAGTAATCTCGTCTTATTAGAAAGTGGTAACCCTCGCGCTTTTGAGCTAGACGTATAGGTCCAAGAGGACTATCCTCTCGCGCTATTCACTTGGGTTTATAAGCTAGTGAATGTCATAGCCAAACACATTGGCATCAGCTTCGCCAAGTTTGATATCGTCTAGTCCGTATTCTTTCCAGCGACGCTTTACTAGCTCGGCCATGTTCGAATCAGACTCTAGCTGTTCACCCCATTCGTGCTCGGTTTCAGGCGGTACTTTGGTCGTGGCATCTATGCCCATACGGCTACCAAGGCCTAGTCTCTCATTGGCAAAGTCTAGAGAGTCAAAAGGGCTATCTGGCAAGATAAAGACGTCGCGAATGGGATCGACTTTGGAAGAGACAGCCCAAACGACTTGGCGCGGATCGCGGATATTAATGTCTTTATCAACGACGATCACAAATTTGGTGTAGGTAAACTGTGGAAGGGCGGTCCAGAAAGCCATGGCGGCGCGGCGAGCCTGACCTGGATAGGATTTGTCGATAGAGATGATGGCGGCTTTGTAGCTGAGTGCTTCCATAGGAAGGAAGAAGTCAACAATCTCAGTGACTTGCTGCCGAAGGATAGGTGTGTAGATACGGTTGAGTGCGATCGCCATCATCGCTTCTTCCTTAGGTGGGCGACCGCTGAAGGTGGTCAGATAGATCGGCGCTTTGCGATGCGTCATGCAGTGAAAGCGAATTAGCGGTGCATCAGTATTGATGCCGCCGTAGTAACCCATGTGATCGCCAAAGGGGCCATCTGTGGCGGTTTCGCCGGGGGTGATTGTCCCTTCAAGGACGAACTCTGACATCGAAGGGACTTCTAGATCGACGGTTTTACATTTAGCCAATGCGACGCCTCTGCCGCCGTAGAGGCCAGCAAATAGCCACTCGGATAAATCAACCGGAATCGGAGTAGCTGCGGCTAAGATAATCAGTGGGTCGACACCGATAGCGATCGCAATTTCTAAGTTCTTGCCCCGCTCAGCCGCCTTACGCAAGTGCCGCGCTCCACCGCGCACTGACAGCCACTGTACCGACATCGTATTTCGGCTTTGAAGCTGTAGACGGTATACACCTACATTAGGGACCCCGGTTTCGCAGTCCTTCGTAATCACCAACCCCAGCGTTACCACTCTGCCGCCATCTTTAGGGTACGGGCGGATCATTGGAATGGTAGTGAGATCGACCTTATCATCTAGCTTAATCACCTGCTGACAGGCCGGTAGCCAGTCGCGAGAAGGTTTAGCTTTCACCACGTCAAATAAAACTTTGCCCAAATCAATCGCCTGAGAGATTTTCTTTGGCGGCTTTGGCTGCTGCAGCATGCCTAGCTTTTTACCCAGGGTTTCTAGCTCTTGAGGCTGCTCCATGCCCATTGCCCAGCACACCCGCTCTACGGTGCCTAGCAAGTTGACGACAACAGGATGGGGAGAGCCTTTAACATTTTGAAACAAGACAGCAGGCCCGCCCGCTTGTAGCAGGCGATTCGAAATTTCGGCAATCTCTAAATTTGGATCTACCTGAGCAGTGACAGTTCGGAGCTGTCCGCGAGCTTTAACTGTCTTTAGAAACTCTCGTAAATCCTTTGCCATAGTCCGTCGGAAATTATCCTATACAAGCTATGACGGAATGTAACACTTCTAGCGGAGCAAAAGCATATTTTCCCTGAGAGATTAGAAGCTATGAGTTCTCTAATCTCTATAAGACTCTGTCTTTGTGGTAGCCAGGCTCCCAATCGATCTATGCACACAGCCTGGCGCTCTAGGAAAAACCTAGAAAGGTCAGAGAGGTCTAGCGGTATCGTAAGGTTAAGGTTTGATTAATAGATTTCGTTGACTTCGTTAGAATTGAAGGTGGTATGACCATTGGAATTCTGAGTATCAAAGCTTGAGTATTAAAGCTTAAGAGTCGCCGCTAGGGTGCCAGGCTTACTGAGCCTACCAGTAGCATTAATGACAGTTGCCTGAATGATTTCACTGAATTACTCTGAACCGAGTTGGCCAGCCATAGTTGCTAATGGTGCGCTCTAATAAACCGCTAGCTCAGTCGCTATAAGAGCCAGCCTATGAGGAAACGTCGGCGTAAGAGGTGAAACATAGGAAAGATGAAGGATATTGCTAAACAGAATGCCTCTCAATCGATCACTGGGGCTCAGATCGCTGAAGATAGCGGGCTAATCGGTGGATATGCTTACCAAACGATTCGTAAGCAATCGAAGCAGGTGTTTAAGCTGCGATCGCTTGTCCTATCTGATAGTGATCCTGAAAATCTGCATCAAATGCGAGTGAGTACTCGGCGGCTGCGCTCGGCGCTTTTGCTATTTTCTGACACGATTGAGCTTGAAGGCACCACCCCGGCGAAGCTATCACGCTCAGTCGCCAAACTAACAAAGGCTCTGGGAAAGGTTCGTGATATCGATGTGATGCAGCAGTGGTTTGAACAGATGCTCGATACTGCTAATGATATCAAGGACAGTCAAACTCAGGATTCGGTTGCTGCTCTGGGCCATGCCTTTAGCAAGAAAGAAAAAAAGGTCATTCAGTCCTTGTTAAAAACACTGAAGAAACAGCGTAAAAAGCAGTTTTCTCGAATGGATTCCGCGCTAAATAGTTCTGCTTATAAGAAGCTGAGGAAGCAGTGCAAAGGCTGGACTAAGCAGCCTAAGTTCAGTCCGGCTGCAAAGCAATCAGCAGCTAGTAGTGCCATTCAAAGAATCGTTGAACCGCTTGCTGAACTTTTGCATCATCCCGGCTGGCAGGTTGCTACCAAACCAGCTACACAGACTACGGCAGAAATAGGCGCTACCCAGCGACAGATCCTTAAGCAGATATCACTTGATGAGCTGAATCAGCAGCTCAGTCAGTACGGCCAGCAGCTTCACGACCTACGTAAACAGATCAAAGGGGTGCGCTATCAAACTGAGTTTTTTCGAAGTTTGTACGGAATTCACTACGCGGCCCAAATCAGAGAGTTGCGATCGCTTCAGAATGTTCTAGGTCAGATACAAGATCAGCTAGTGGTCAGTGAATTTTTGACCCAAGAACTGGGATCGAACTGGGCTAGTAAACTGCCGACGCTCAACCAGACATTTCAGTCCGCTAGACTGGACCTATGGAGACAATGGCAGCCCCTACAAGAAAAGTATTTAGGGCTGCATCAACGCTCAGATGCTTCAACCAAGACTCAGCAAGAGACTGAGACGACTGTAGCCTAACTGCTAATTTTTAATGTCCATTCCATCCTATTTCTTGAGTCTTACTCCTAAGCTTCAGATTGCTTTGGTTTCAGGTTGTTTAAGCGTCAGCGCAAATCCTGCCACCATCATCGTTAGGGCGCCTGCTACCCAGAAGGGAAAGGAATAGCCGAAAGTAGTCACGAGCAGCCCTGAGATCGCGGGTCCTATCGCGTTTGAAATGCTTAGATACGATGCATTCAGTCCGAGCACTTCTCCCTGCTCTGCCTGGTTGCTGCGGGTCGATAAAATCGAATCAATTAGCGGCATTGGAAAGGCGTTCACCAATCCGAAGCATGCTAGCAGCAATGAGAAAGCCACTATGTTAGGTAGCGCAGGCATCAGCAAGAACAAAAAGCCTCTAGCAATCAGGGCGCCTACTAAGACATTGACTAGGGTAAAGCGTTTACGTAAGGGCTCTAGGGCAAATACTTGAGAAACAAAAGCTAAGATGCCAAAAGCTACAAATGCGATCGCCAGATTCTTAGCGTCTTGTCCGAGTACGTTGATAAAGAACGGCTGGAACGCAAAGGTGAAGATCGTAAATGTTGCCCCGTTGAGAAAGGTCATGAGTAAAATGCGGCCTATGACCGGGCGGCCTAACGCCGTAAAAAGGCTAACAAAGTCGAACTTCTTCGTAATTCTTTTTGTTGGTAGCGATCTAGTCGGCGTTGAGCCGGTAGAGGAGCTCTCTACTGTATCGGTTGTATCAATGCTCTGGTGATCGACTTGGGTTTCTTTTAGGAAGAAAAAGCACATAGCCGCAGCAACTAAGGCGATCGCCGCCGACACTAAAAAACTCATTCCCAAAGACGACACCTCTAAACCTCCAACTTGGATGGGCGGCGCTAGCTGCGCTAAATAGCTCATCGGTGGCCCAGCGACAAAGCCTAGACGAAACAGCCCGCTGTAAATCCCAAACGCCTGGGTGCGCTGCTCAGGCGTTGTGATATCACTAATCACCGCTTGAGCAACAGAGTTATTACCGCCGGTGAGTCCGTCGAAGATGCGAGCGCAAAAAAGCAGCCCAGGAACGCCTGCGATCGCTGCAAGTAAGTTAGAAATCACCGTACCTATCAGGCTAATGACTAATAGCGGCTTTCTTCCCCACCGATCAGAGAGCTGCCCTAGGATAGGCGTTCCGACAAACTGCGATAGCGAGTATGCCGTTGTCAGTAGACTTGCTTCAAAATCGCTCAGTCCGAACTGTTTGGCATAGGGATATAGTGTCGGGATGATAATGGTAAAGCTAACAGAATTGATAAATGCGATCAGAGCAACTATCCAAAACTGCAGCGGTAAGCGCGGCTTCTCATCCTTAGATTTGGAAGGCATATAGATATGAAATTAATATGGGCGATACTGGACTCGAACCAGTGACATCCTGCTTGTAAGGCAGGCGCTCTACCAACTGAGCTAATCGCCCGAAACTGTCACACTGCAACCGTGCTTCAGGATTTTGATAATAACAGGTCAAGGCCCCTTTTTGCACAAGAAAACGTTTACTGGTTCTTCGTTCCCTAATTTTGCGCTTACAGTGCTTGTGTACTATCAGGCTAATTCATGGCCATAGACTACAGATCTATGCCCTTTTGATCCTTCTACCAGATGCCCAAAGATAGCTCAGTAATGACACTCAAAGATAGCTTAGTGATAATTAGCTGCTAGATTGCTTTCTCTACTTGAACATCTTAAAGCTCTGCTACATAACCTAATCCCCTTCGTACAAAGATTACTTATGGCGATAGAAGCAATCCCTACAACGCCTTGACAGTAATCAATTCATTTGTATTACTAGAGGGCATTACCTTACAAGCTTACGAGTAACCTAATTATGCCCTCAGGCCGCACTCACGATCGGATCACGCTCTGGTGCTTACCTTTTGTGACTGTCAGCGCCTTTGGACTTACCTACAGTGTGCCGCTTACCGTGATCGTTTCACTCTCTTTCTTGGTGGGCGGATTTATGCTAGGCCCTGATCTAGACATTCGTTCTATTCAGTACGTTCGCTGGGGTCTATTACGCTGGATCTGGCTGCCCTATCAGATTACAATCAAACACCGCTCACAGCTTTCACATGGGCCTGTCATCGGTACCGCTCTAAGAGTAGCTTATCTAGCAGTGTGGCTATCCCTGTTTATGCTTATTGGCATAGGCCTTTTAAATATACTGTGGGATGCCCAAATTACATGGCAAACCTTAATCAGACCCTTTCGTCTGATGTTTGGGCAATATCTATCCGAATGGCTTGCCGTCGTGATTGGATTGGAAATTGGATCGATCAGTCACTCTATTAGCGATGTCTTCGGTAGCAAAATCAATAAAAGAAAGCGTAGAAGAAAGAGAAAGAATACTAGGAAAGACTAGTAGAAGAGCGAAGTAAGAAAGTTAAAATCTCTGTCTAAAGGGAGACGAAACCTTACAAGCACCGCAGCAACAGACAGATGAAGAACAGCAGAATAGAAAATGACTAAAGAGTAATAATTCTCTCGAAGTGGCTAAGGTAAAAGGTTCTATGAGTTTTGTTGTTCTACCGTGACTTGACACTCTTAGCAACAAGAATTAACTTTATGTCCATGGTAGTGAAGCTGTTCTTTCGCAAGCGATAACGAGTAGTATCCTCAAGATTATGGTGTCGATGCTACTAGTATCACTCTATGGAGTGTAGCTGTGGGGTATAGCACCGTCAATCTAACGCCATCGATTTAAGGTTTTGTCAAACTAGGAGGAATTACAGTAATGAGATTCAAGTATTTGGTGGCAGTAGTGGCTGCTTCTATGCTCGGTCTAACTACGCTAAGCGGCTGTAATACTGACGTGCCCGAAGCTGTCGATGATGCTGTAGAAGACACAGGCGAAGCTATCGAAGATGCGGGTGAAGCAACAGATGAAGCCGTTGACGATGCAGTCGAAGCAACAGACGAAGCTATTGAAGATACAGGTGAAGCTGTTGATGGAGCTGCTGAAACAACGGATGAAGCTGTTGATGAAGCCGCTGAAGACGTGGATGAAGCCGTTGAATAGATGGAATGCTGATTCTAGCAGCCTGCTATCTAGTCTAGTATTTTGTATGCAGCGAAAGAGAAAGATAGAGCTTACCGTTCAGTGATCGAACTTTATTGTTTCTACTTGTACTAGATTCGGCTCTTTTCTTAAGTCTTCGTTCAACGAATCGAACACACTGTTTTAGTAGCGTCTACCTACAAGGATAGATCTCCACTAAAGCCAGTTGGTCCCAGCTCAAAATAACCTATCTATTAGACCTTAATTTAGGAGTTCAAAATGAAAGTTAAATACCTAGCTGCTGTAGCTGCTGCTTCTGTTCTCGGTCTTGGTACGCTCGCTAGCTGTACACCAGACACAACTGTTGAAACTGATTCAGTTGAAGAGGTAGAGACTGATGAAATTGATGAGGTAGAAGTCGATCCGTGTGCGGCTGACCCATGTGCTGCCGATCCTTGCGCGGCTGAGTAAGTCCCTTGAGGTTGACAGGCTATTTGCTTTAGCTTCTCTTTACCTGACTGTCTGATTTGCTCAGCTAACTGCTGAGCTTAGCCTTGCACTAATATTTTGGATTAACGGAGTCCCTGGTCTTTGGCTAGGGACTCTGTTTCTGTCTGCAGTGTCTGATTGATAGCGATTATTCTGTGCTCTGAATAATCAAAGCTATAGAAATTTTCTTCTATAGCTTTGATTACTTACAGCTTTTGCCACTTAGCTCTGCGCATCTTCTTTCTAGGGCTGAAACCCTTGATGCACGAGGAGCTAAGTGGTTGTCAATGACCGTAGGTTTTGCCTTCTCGCAGAGTATGCATCGGACCATTGCTATAGTTTGGGGCACTTGCAACAACTAGACCCTTATATGTACAAGCGGCCTAAGTGATACGCAAGCATCGTAGGTGTAGATTTCTTGTAGAGTATGCAATCTGAAGCTTGCTATATAGCCATCCCTTACCTTGCGCCTTGTAAGCTAGATTTGTACGCTAACCATATATCTTGTTACCTACGCGTAAAGCTTATGAATATTGCATTTGTAGGACTCGGGACAATGGGCACGCCGATGGCGTTGAACCTGCTAAAAGCAGGATATCAAGTTACTGTGCATAATCGTACTCGAGAGAAGGAGCAGCCTTTGGTAGCAGCAGGTGCGATCGCTGCCTCTACTCCGCAGTCTGCTGCTATTAGTGCTGATATCATCATTGTTTGTGTCAGTGACACCCCTGATGTAGAAGCCGTTGTCCTCGGAGAATCAGGCATCATCGAAGGCGCACAGTCTGGTGCTCTAGTCATTGATATGTCTACAATCAGTCCGAGTGTGACTGGTGATATCGCAGCTCAGCTGGCCCAGAAAAACATCCGCATGATAGATGCGCCTGTTTCTGGGGGTTCAGAAGGCGCTCATAAAGGGACACTATCAATCATGATTGGCGGCGAAGTAGAAGATGTCGAGAAAGCTAGACCTGTTCTATCGGCGATGGGCGACACAATTACGCACGTTGGCGCGATTGGTGCAGGACAAACCACAAAAGCCATCAATCAAATTATCGTAGCTGGCACCTACTGGTCTGTCGCCGAAGGGATCACGCTAGGTCTAAAGGCTGGCTTGGATATGGAGAAAGTCGTTCGGGCGGTGGGTAGCGGTGCGGCCAGCTCTTGGGGACTGACAAACCGTTCTAGCAATATGATTGACAACGAATATCCGCTGGGCTTTCGAGTTCGGCTGCATCAAAAGGATCTAAAGATTGCGCTAGAAGCCGCACGTGAACTGGGATTGCCGTTACCTGTAGCAGCCTATGTCGAACAGGTAGAGACTGGCCTAATGGCTAAAGGCTATGGCGATGAGGATATCTCAGCAGTGGCCCGAGCTGTTAGGGATTCAGGGGCAGTCAAATAGTCTATCGCCTAACGGTGTAGCCTACTTCGTCACAATTTGTGCTATTCCATTTATTGCCTATCGACTTGGTTTCCTGCCGATAGTGGTGATGTACAAAACAGCCTCTTCTGCTGGAATGCTTAGCAGTTCATTCACCTGATCATCAAAGAATCCAGCGATACCACTAACACCAATTTGCCTGCGGGTAGCGGCTAAATTGAGCCTTTGGCCTAGGTGTCCGGCGTCCATGTGTAAGTAGCGGTATACTCTGTCTCCGTATTTCGCGATCGCCTGCGCTAGATCTGCGGTATGAAATATCACCGCGCCCGCGTCTCGCCCTAAATCTTGGCCCAAGCATAGGAAATGAAGGTCTTTATAGAACTGGTTAAACCGAATCTGGCGTAGCTCTTCAGCATGCGGAGCGTAGTAGTAACAGCCAGGCTCTAGTCCATCTACATTTGAGATGGCAATGAAAGTTTCAATCAAGCTTAGATCAAAGTAGTCAGGGCAGGTGTCAAACGTTTGCTGCTGGTAGTGTTCTGGATGGTAAGTAAAGTCAAGCAAGGCGAACAAGTCGGCCTTTTGTAAGGGGGCTTGGGTATAGCGCCGAGTCGAGCGCCGAGTTAGCAGGGCCTGCTCTAGTTCTGTAAGATGCTCCCCCCAGTCGATGGGCAGTGTCTTGGTCGAAGCCGCGATGTCGAAAGGAAAATTGTACTTATCAGCGGATGCCTGATTGATTGATGGCGTTTTAGTATCGGTAGACTCATTGTCGTATGGTTTGGCAGTATCTTCTAAGTCGGGTTTATCTAGGTTATCCGTATCAATAGGCGCTGTGTCTGGCGCCGCTGCTGAAGCGGATTCCCCTGGAAAGATGGGCGTACTAAGATCTTGTTGTTGCTGTTGGCTAAACCCAGAATCACTGGAGATTAGGGTGTGTTGGTGAAGATAGCTAAGTAGCTGGCCATCAGAGAGCGCAGCAACATCAGTGTGAATAGGACCCGGAAGAGTACTGCGGGCACGAGGCAGGTTTTGTTCTATTTTGAAGAGATCTGCTAGGGCTAGTATGGCGATCGCGCTTTCTACTTCACTATTCAAGTAAAGCAGTTGATTCATTAGCTCATCGGCGAACCCACCAATCAAATGAGGTCGATAGTCGCAGAGCGTTCCAGCAATCTCTAAATTGCCTAGTAGATGCCCCGCATCTAAAAGCACCCGGCGATAGGCCCGGTCATGATAGCGCCAGGCTGAGCGCTGGAAAATAGTGGTGACGACTAACGCAAGCTGTGTCGTTTCTAGCGATGGATGCCAAAAGCATGCCGCCTGTAAATCCTGCCAAGGGTAATCATCCCAAAAGCGCCATAAAGAATGTGTACGCACCTGATAGTTATACAATCCAGCAGGTAACAGTGGCGTCCCTTTTGAGACCAGATACAGTTCTGCTGGGTATAGGCCGCCGGCCGAAGGCGCAGAGCGCAAATACATTGGCTCACCCGAAAAGGTCATCACCTTTGCTGTGAGACCATAGCTATCAATTAACAGCCGCGAGAGCCTTTGCCATTGATACCAAGACTGATCTGCAGACTCTAGTTGACTTCTAGAAGCCTTATCTTTTGTGTCCTTTTCTTCGGGGTGCTTTCCTAAGTACGGCTTTAGGTCAATGCTGTGACCAATTTTGTAGTCTTTGTAGGGAACAGGCTGCTGAGACCAGTCTAAACCGCTACTTTGGCTTTTAGCGGCAAGCGTTTCAGGATAGTACTTAGTGCGTTGATGGTAGTGCTGGGCGATGGAAACATCTGCCATGGAAAAGCGTTTTGGTGGCGGCTATTTTTTGATAATTGTAACGGGTTTGGCGTGTTCTCCTTGATCGAATCAACGTCAGCGGTCAAAGAATCTGCTACCCTGACGATTCGGGTAAGATGCTAGTAAATACCGCGACTAGCCTGCTCGGCGGGTGGATCAAAAGAAACCATTCAAAAGCAAACCATTGGCTATGTCCACAAGAGGTCACCTATGCAGGGGAATCAAAAAACAGGACGGTTGATGATGTCGAGTAGTCGTTGGCTAGTTAGCTGGCTGATGCTGGTAGGAATTACCCCTGCCTACTGGGTCTGGGCACAGCCCAAACCTCTCTATGCTCAAACTGCCCCCCTGCCTGCTAATCCTAGCCCTACTGCGCCTGCTCCTATACCCGAGTCGCCGGTTAATCCGCTTACTCTCGAACAGCAGCGCAGCGCAGAAAATACGCTTGAGCGCGCCTATGCACTGCTCTCAATCACCATTGGCGCATTAGTCATCGTTCTAGGGGGTGGCCTGCTAACGCTGTGGCTACTCCGACGGTCGGTTATCAACGAGGTGGCTACTGTTGTGCGCACTCAACTCAATGAGATGACTGAGCTAGAGAATAAGGTATACAACGCTACTCGTAGCCTTAATCGCGTTCTAGCAGAAGCAGACGACTTGTCAGGAGAATTACAAGGCCGATCTAGTAATTTCCAAAGGGAAATCGCTGAGCAAAGAGACATTTTGTACGCTCTAGTTGAAGACCTAAACACCTTCAAGGTGCAAACTGCCAAGAATTGGGAGCAGCAGATAGAAGAGGTCAATGGCAAGCTAGAAGCAACGGTAACGGATTTTGACCAAGCTGCGATCGCCTTACGCGAGCAAACCAAACATCGGCTAGAAGGACTGAAAACCGAAGCTGAAGTTGAAGGACAGCGCATTCTGCAACGCTTCACGACTTCGGAGGCAGAATTTTCTCGTCACATTGGCGTGATCAAAGAAGAAACCCAGCGCCGCAAGAGTGCTTTTTTTGACGAGCTAGATCGAAAAGAGTCCGTTCTATCAGACCAGATGGGTAGTGTGCAGGCCGAGACCCTGGCAGAACAAGACCGTATACTCGCTGCACTTAGTCAGGCAAGCAATGATTTTGGTCCAAAGCTCTCAGAAGTAGAAGCGGCTGCTAAAGCTCAAATCGAAGAGCAGAGAGATCTCTCTATAGAACAGCTAAAGGCATCCGAAACGAGTGTTTCAGAGAGTTTAGAAGAAATTCAGGCTAGTGCGCTTGGACACAAGGATTTAGCACTGCAAAATATTCAACGCTCTACCGAAGAATTACAGCAGCAGTTCAACACTATTCGCAATGAAGTAGCAGCACGTAAAGCTGACATGATGCAGAGCTTTCGTCAGTCCGCCGATGGCTTTCTCGCTCAGTTCGCTACGCTAAAAGCTGATGTAGAAGGGCGCAAAGGCACTTTGCTAGGAGATATGGACCGGATTGCTAGTGACTTTCAAAGTCAAATTTCTGAGCTGCAAGCGGGGGTTAGCGAAGAGCGCAAGCATACAATTATGCAGCTGCAATCTACTGCCGACGGCTTTCGAGCGCAACTAGCCAATATGAGCGGTGATATAGACACTCGTAGGTCGCAGCTATACACTGAGCTTTCTGAAACTGCCCGAACCTTTGCCAATCAGCTAACGGAGCTACAAGCCGATCTCGGTGAAGAGCGTAGTCAAACCCTCGAAGTAGTTCAGAAGCTGCAGGAAGAATTTACTCAAGAAATGGACGCGCTACAGTCAGGCATCAGCAGTGAGAAGGAACAGTTGATGCGATCGCTCTTGGAAGTAGAGAACAGCTTCAACGGTGAACTCTCTAGCGTTCGTAACGCTGTTTTTGGTAGGCGCGATGTCATTATCAGTAAACTAAATAGCTTTGATGCCAGGCTAGGCGAACAAATTGGTGAACTTGCTGAAGCTGCTGCCAATCGACAGCAATCTGCTCAAGAGAGACTAGAACAGATAGAAGAGAAGTTTAGTGAGAATCTAAAAGCTTTACAAGGTGGTCTAAATGACAAACAGTCACAGGCTATTGACGAGATTGTGAGTGTGAAAGACGAGATCCAAGCAAAGCTGAGCAAGCTACAGACAGAGGCTGAAAGTGAGAAGCAGCAGATTATGAAGGAGCTAGGTAGGATTGCCCCTGACTATGTCGCTGACTCGTTTATGAGTACCTCGCAAAAGCAGCTCGGGGAGCTTACAGAGAAAATAAATCGACTAGAAGATAACCGACCTGAGCTATTTCTAACTGCAGATGAATTTATTGAAGAAGGCGATCAGCAGCTAGCTAATAAACAATACGAAGCGGCTCTAAGTGCCTATGACCGGGCGTTAGACGTTCAGCCATCTAACGCAGAACTGTGGTTTAGCCGTAGTAAAGTTTTGTTGGAGTTAGATAGAAAAGAAGAGGCTCTCGCTGCGCTAGATGAAGTCACCAAACTTACCCCTAGTAGAATTGAAGCCTGGTATCAGAAAGGACGTTTGCTTCGTGAGCTACGCCAGTATCAATCTGCTTTAGAAGCGTTTGAACAAGCAATAGAACAAGATCCTATTGATGCTAGAGTCTGGTTGAACAAAGGGATGACATTGAGCCGATTACGGAAAAGAGAAGAGGCGATCGCCGCTTTTGATCGCGCTTTAGATATAAACCCTGACTATCACGAAGCTTGGGTCAATCGGGGCGTTGCTTTCGGGATATTACAAGCTCATGACAAAGCTTTTGAATCTTTTGACATGGCTGTGACGTTACAGGCTAATGATGCTGTAGCCTGGCTCAATCGTGGACTGGCCCTAACAGAGTTAGAGCGATACGAAGAAGCCGTAGCCTCTTTTGAAAAAGCTACTAGGTTTAATCCAAAATTAGCTAAAGCTTGGGATAATCGCGGCTACGTATTGATGCGATTAGGTAGGGATTTAGATGCTCTAAAGAGCTTCGACAAGGCTATTGCGGTCAATCCAAATTACGCTAAGGCTTACTACAACAGGGCTCTTTGCTATGCTCTACAAAGAGACAACGACCTGGCTTTAGAAAATCTCCAGCAGGCGGTTCGCTTAGAACCTAGCTATAAACAAGAAGCACTTGCCGATGAGATCTTCGAAGAGATTTGGAGTGACGACTGGTTCAAGGAACTAGTAAGCTGACATTGACTCGTGGGATGATCTTCTCAAAAGAAGTGTCAATTAGCTTCTAGTTTTGACTAGCTCTTAGCTTCGATCATCGCAAGGGGGGAATGGCGATCGCCACTTTGCTTCGCACTCTCCTCGTTTCGGAGGCCCTTCAGCCGTGACACATGGTTGCAGAAGTAAATGTAAAGAGAAAAAGGGGTCAGCTGACGTACATAGTCACAGCTTGCAGTGTGATAGACAAGGCAACATAGCGCTCAGTTTTTACTATTATCAAAGGTTGCAACCCCGATACCGAAGGCTGCAACCTTTGACTTAACATAGCTAAGCGCTTAGAAACCTACTCAACAGTGAAGCTTGGCTCTACTCAAGAGGCTCAGTAGGAGGAATCTCCTCGACAGGAGGAACTCCAGCGGGAGGCACTCCCTCACCAGGTACCTCCTCGACAGGGGGAACGCCCTCAGTAGGAGGCGCTACTTCACCAGGCATCTCCTCAGCAGGCGGCTCACCCGTCAAAGAAGGGGGTAAGAGTACCGCATCAATAGCGTGAATAACTCCGTTGCTAGTCACCATATCTGGGCTGACAACGTTAGCGCCATTGACTGTGACACCCATATCATCTGCAACTAGGTCTAGGTCACTTTCTTCGATACTAGTGACTGTTCCAGTCTGAATTTGATCAGAAGTAATCGCGCCCGGAACAACATGGTAGGCCAACACCTGAGTCAAAGTGCCTTTGTTTTCAGGTAATAGCAGTTGATCTAGTGCGCCAGGTGGTAGCGCTTCAAACGCCTCATTAGTAGGTGCAAAAACCGTGAAGGGCCCTTCACTACTAAGTGCCTCTTCAAGCCCAGCGGCCTGAACAGCAGATACTAGTGTGCTAAAAGAGTCGCTATCAATAGCAGCATCTACAATTGTTCCATCTGTTGCTTCGCCTTCGACTCCTGGATCTCCTGGCATTTCAGTAGGCGCCTCGGAGACCTCGTCGGATGGTGTATCACAGGCTACCGCTACAGGCAGAATCATTAAAGCTGCGGCGAGGCCAGCCAATCGGTTGAAAGGCAGGGTCAGTTTAGAAAAACGCATAGTTCTCCTCAAGATAGGAAAAAATTAAATTGGACCAAATGTCTTAGTTCTTGGGTTAGCGCGTAAGTCCTTTGAAGATAAACAACGCAGGGCTCGTCTCTAGGGCGTTGTTTTTAGGACGATTAAGTAACTGTTGTGATTATTGTAGAGTCAAAATTCGGAATTTACCTAGACTCTTGATTACAGAATTGTAATTTTACTTACGAAAGTTTCACGCGAGGAAAAGTTTTTTAATGCGATCGCTTTCGAATTTTCCGATTTGAAATGCTGATGCACATTGATGAAAAGAGACTGTTGGAGTAATTAGTATATAGAGGCTGATACTGCTGTTATATGTTGTTGATAGATAGGTCGTCTTTGGTATTCATCACCGTAATGGGGATAGTGTCTACCTGGTGAAAAGCTTAAGACACTTAGTTTTGGCATACTGGGTATTGGCATACTGGCCAGGTACGACAGAATCACAAAAGACTTTCTTCAAACAACATAAAAAGCCTGCACTAAATCCGCACGAAATAGTCCCATTCCGGCTGATTCCTACTTGACACTTATCGCCCTACAGGCTAAATTCGCAGGAGTTACGTCGGAAAAAGCCGCAAAGAAGTCAAAGTAAGACACTAGACGCTCAAACTAGATGAACGCCCAGCAACCCACACGCTACGTCTTTAATAACAGCCTAAGCGGGCTGCTACTGCTGCGCGGGCGCGCATCATACTATCCTTCTTCCTACTAAAAATATTTCGCTAGTCTTGGTAGCTACCACAATTCGCAGAGTTCTGCTTTTGTGACATCTATCGCCGAAGGCCAAGTGTGGGTGTTATCACCGCTAAAAAGGCTTATAGACCCGTAGCAAAAGCAAAAGAGTAGAGGCGGACTTTCTTACAGCCTCTGTACGTGGATTATGTCTGCGCGTAGCTCAGCATTTGTAAAAGATGAGAAGATTTTGCGAGTAGCCTACTGTTCAACGTTGGCCGTAAGTGCTATACACGTATCCCCAAAAGCTCTAGTAAGAGAGCTCACCTCAAACAAACATTCCCTTGCCACGACATTAATTATGAAAACCTTCGTTCTCTTACTTCTTAGTCTGCGACTACCACAGGGCTGTCAGATTCAACGCTGGCATCCTGACAGCCCTGACCTATCCCATATGCCAAACAGCGAAATAAAAACGCAAAAATACAAACCACCCTAAGTCATCCAAAACCAACAATGTTGAACAACCCTTCCGATAAATACGCTGCCTTTGCGCCGATTGATCTTTTTAGTCGCACCTGGCCAGACCAAACGATTACGACTCCTCCTATTTGGCTTAGCACTGATCTACGCGACGGTAATCAAGCGCTGATTGAACCAATGGATATTGGCCGTAAACTTCGTCTCTTTCGCACGCTAGTAGATATTGGCTTCAAAGAGATCGAGATTGGCTTTCCTTCCGCCTCTCAAATTGAGTTTGACTTCGCCCGCCATCTAATCGACCATAATCTGATTCCGTCCGATGTGACTATTCAGGTACTAACGCCTGCCCGTGAATCGCTTATCTGCCGAACCTTTGAAGCCGTGCGTGGTGCTTTGAACGTCATTGTTCATGTCTATAACGCTACCGCCCCTACGTTTCGTCAAGTGGTGTTTAACTTAGATAAGCCTGGGACTATTCGCTTGGCGACTGAAGCTGCTGAGCTAATCAAGACCATTGCTCAAGCGCAAATAGAGACAAACTGGCGCTTTCAATATTCCCCTGAAGTCTTTACCTCTACAGAACTTCCCTTTGCTAAAGAAATTTGCAACGCTGTCCTAGATATCTGGCAACCTACGCTAGAGGCTAAGGCAATTATTAATTTGCCAGCTAGCGTAGAAGTCTCTACGCCTAATATTTTTGCTGATCAGGTGGAATGGATGCACCGGGAGCTTCATCATCGCGAAGCAGTTGTTCTATGCGTTCACCCTCATAACGATCGAGGCTGTAGCGTCGCAGCTGCTGAATTGGCTCAAATGGCGGGAGCTCAAAGGGTAGAAGGTTGTCTGTTTGGTAATGGCGAACGGACAGGGAATGTAGATCTAGTCACGCTAGCGATGAATCTTTATACTCAAGGTATTTCTCCTGGACTTGATTTTTCTTGTATCGATGATATTGTCCGAGTGGCAGAGGACTGTACTCAGCTGCCTGTCCATCCTCGTCATCCTTATGCAGGTGAGCTGGTTTTCACGGCCTTTTCTGGTTCTCATCAAGACGCTATCAGAAAAGGCTTTGCTGCTAGAAGTCCTAACGATGTTTGGTCTGTTCCTTATCTACCGATGGACCCGGCTGATGTAGGTCGCTCTTATGCTTCTGTTGTTAGAGTCAATAGTCAGTCAGGGAAAGGAGGAATTGCCTTTTTGCTAGAGCGGGATTACGGACTCTCTTTGCCCAGAAAGTTGCAGATAGAGTTTAGTTCGGTTGTGCAGCAGGCAGTAGATGCTAGCGGCAAAGAGATAACGGCACAAGCAATTTGGGACGTTTTTTGTCAGGAGTATCAGCAAGTTATTGAGCCGCTGCAATATGTTTCACATCGATCTTCTCAATCCGCCAATCAAATTGAGACTCAACAGGTGAGTGTTGTTGCTAATCTCGTTTTCGAAGGAGCTGAAGTTGTCAGCGTGGCTCAGGGTGATGGCCCGATCGAGGCATTTGTCAAAGGGCTAAACCAGGTAGAGGCTTTACGTAATTTTGGTGAGATTGAGGTCTGGCACTATGAGGAGCGATCGCTGCGCAATGGTAGTCAAGGAGAGGCGATCGCACTAATTGAAGTTGTCACCGATCAAGGCAGCAGCTATGGTATTGGTATTCATAAAAGCATCGTTATCGCGTCTTTTCAGGCAATCGTCAGTGCGCTAAATCGCTTGTCTGATCGGATCTGTTTGTCAGACTCGCAGTCTTTAGCGACGCGTGCTTAAGTCTGGTGCTTATGTTGGGGCTACGCACCCTATTGCTCTCGGTATTTCTCTAGCAGAGCAGTCAGCGCTTCGTAGCCCTCCATACTCATCACTGGGGTGAGCTGACGACGATATTTCTCTAGGGTTTGTTGGAAAGCCTCTTCTCCTAACTGACCCTGGAGGATGGAGGCGAGCCCAGCGGCTTGTCGCCAGTCTTCCGAACCAATGCTATTCAGTAGATGCATCGATAGAACGCTGTAGAAGATAGCTTCGTCTGAATGTCTTAGCGCGTGATGGGCTTCGGCAGTATATAGCGTGTAAAGTCCTTGTAGATAGATGTTGCCAGACCCTTTAACAGCCTCTGCCCCTTTAGTTAAGATATTGAGACCATCTTGGGGGCGATCGCACATCACATAGCCAATTCCTAGACTATTGTAGGCCAGTGCCTGACTTTGAAAATCTCCTTGTTTGCCAGCAAGTGCTAGACCTTGTTCTAGGTAGGCGATCGCGCTGTCGTAAACTGCCGTATCTCCGATATCATTCGCTCGCGCCTGCAGCACCTGTGCATAACCCAGATTGACCAATGCATTTGCGGTTCCGATCTGATCGCCTCTTTGCCTAGCTAGAATCAACGCTCTCTGACTGATTTCTACACCTTGTTCATAGTCTTTCTCTAATACTGCGTTTCGCGCTAGGTGGCAAAGATCTGCCGTCTCACAAGCTAAATCTTCGGCTGATCTAGCAATCTTCAAAGCTTGCTCGTAGAACGCCTTTGCTTCACTAGCTCGGCCTAGCATCTGTTTTGAATACCCCAACAATGTCAGAATTCTTGCCTTTTCCTGGGTCCCCTCTACCTGGGTGAGCGGCTCACTAAAATAGTCAAGCGTATCTTGTAGATAGTCTCCTGAAAAAGATGCAAATACACCACCGTATAGGGGAAAATCGTCTCGCTGAGAAAATGTTCTTAAGATCTGTAGCATTAGTTGAAAGCAGCCATCGCCTAGCGTTCGGTAAGACGAACTACCTGCAGTGATGAATCCCTGAGATAATCGTCCCCAAATTGCGGCAAAGATTAGAGAAGTACTGTAAGAGAGCTGCTTTCCGGCCTTAGCACTGTAGGGCTGTTTGTCAAACCAGACGATCAAACTGCGCTGCAAGAAGTGTAAGGTTACAGCTAGATCTATCCAGCTCGCCACATCTACTGCCGTGCGAGTGATTGCTTCTACAGGTTCGTTTTTTGCTAGCGCTGTAAATAACAAGCTTGGCAATCCAGTGGAGGCCTTTTGCCAAACTACCCAAGGTCCGCCTTGAGCGCGTTCCCCAAATCCAATCGGCTGACCCGCAGACGTATACAACCAGCTAACCAGTTCTGGCTCTATCCGTTCGTAGTTTGCTAGTCCAGATAGGATTCCTCGCTGCCAAGGGGCTAGCTCATCTTCTGATAGGCTTTTAGCTAACTGTTTGAGCTGCTTGCGATTAAGATTATTAGGCTGATTAGGGTCGATGAAACTTAGGAAGATATTAGGCCGCTCGGCGGCTTCTGCCTGACGGAGCTGGTCTGCTGCGATCACGATTCCACTAGCCGCCTGACGGTCTTTTTGGCCTTTTTGCCACTCGCTTTCAATCGTCTTTAGCGCTCGTAAAATGCGCGCCGCTTTGAGCGAACCTTCTAGCTGAGCTTCGATTTCGGTGATACGAGTGCCAAGCGATCGCTCAAAAATCTCACCTGTACCCGTTTCTACCGCAGCCTCTAACTGCGATCGCACTTGCTCTTTTGAGCGCACATTTCCTTTTAGCGTCTGCTCTACGATCCTATCAATCAGAGCTAGGTACTGCTCTACCAAAGATCCGCTCACCCTAACCTTCCTACTAAAACCGCTTTAGCTAAGCTACCTATCAAAGTAGCTTGACCTAATTGTAAACGCCCTTCTTGAAGCTATACAGCTTAAAAAGCTAATCCAAAAACCGATAGCCATTTTCTCTTTGAAGTCGTGATTACCCTATGCTAGTTCTTATCAGCACCGAGTCAGCACCGAGGTAGGATAGTGAGCCGCCCAAGCAATTCTCAAACTAGCTTGCTTACCTCAGCAACAATACTGCATTGTTATCTATAAACTTTTCCTTACCATCTTCTCCAACAGCATTGAACCGTCGAAAATATCTCTGCACCTTCTCTGGTAGTTTTTTGTAGTCGAACCACGCATCTCCTGCTGCGACGGTTGCCCAAAAATCTTTGACATAGGGCGCATAGCTTTCTGCCTGTTCTGGCGATAGGGAAAGCGGTGGGTCAGTCATCAGGCGTAGAATGAAGGGAAAAGAGCGATCGCCCATCCACTGCTTGGAAGTTTGTTGCAATGTTGGCCAATCGGCGAGAGATTCTACTCGCCTGGTTTCTATGTTTACCTGCCGCAGCCCCTGTGCGTTTGTTGAAACAGACATCAATCGATATGGATGGGGATAGCTAACCAACGAACCTGTCGTAATTGCGTAGAAATTACCTGATTTAGCAATGTCTTGTACGTGCAGATGTCCGGTGAATGCAAGTGGTACTTTTGCTGCTTGAAGTCTTGAAACTAGCTTAGGTGCATTTTTGATCATGTAGCGTTGACCCAGCTTTGATTTTGCTTGATTGGGTAGATGCTCCAACACGTTGTGATGGACCATCACCATCACAAACTTACCAGCAAGTTTTTTTAGTTGGGCATCTAGCCATGAAAACTGTTCTTCATCAATAAAACCTGTGCCGATTTGCTCTCCTGACTCATCAAAAGTATTGGAATTCAATCCAATTAGATGAACACCTGGCAAAATTTCTTGTTGATAGTAAAGCTGCTTGCTATCCGTGTAGCCGAACTGTCGATAGATTTGCGGAAAATCAGTCAACGCAACTCTAGAAATAGTTTGATTATTGTTAGCTAGAGTTCGCTCTTTTCTAGGCACATCATGGTTGCCGGGGACAACATAGACTGGGAAAGGTAATTGTGCTAGTCGATTGGCTAACCACTGATGATTGTCTCTTTCACCATGTTGTACTAAATCTCCAGGTAGTAATAAAAAATCTGGTCGATCGGCAACTAGCTGATCTAGAATCTGCTCAAAAGCTGGAATACTGACCTCAACCAGATGAAATCGATTTGGAGCATCCCAGATAGTATGTGGCAGGGCAATGTGCAAATCGCTGACAACGGCAAATTTGAAATTGAGTCTCATGATGGCTTTTTGAGCAGCGTTTCACTTAAATAGTAAGGGCATCTTAGGAAGAAAGTCCATAACACAGACTTAACGACAATAGTCTTTCGTGCATAAAAGCAAGCTTGCGTACTATCTACGTGCCTCACTTTGCTGAAGTCCACAATTGCAGGTTAGAAACCTCGCAGCACAACAGGCAAAGTGGATTACGTGTATCTAATGTATCGGGTACACGCAATCTGCACCTAGCAATCCACTAATTCTAACCCCCTAAATACAGTCAGCGGATTGTTATAACAGCTAGCCTTGGGCTTCTAAGAACTGACGTTGTTACAGACTTTAATCCTTCTAAACTAATCTCTAGGGGAATTCCCAAAAGAGCAGCAGCGGTGGCTATTAAACAGTTAGGTTCTAGGTCTCAGGTCTCAGGTCTCTTGGAGAAGCTTTGCTATCTTTAACAGATAATTGTAAATAGAGCTGTGAGTGTGCTCAGCTCTAGGATGAGGTGGTTGATCCGGCTGCTGAAAGTAAGGACGCTCACCGGTCATCTTAGACTGAGCGATCGCCACTTGCCTGTAAAATTCGTAGAAAGATGTTGACTCATTCAGTAGACTTTCAATAACTTGAGAAAGCGCAGTCAATGGGGTCTCAAGCTGGCGGCTAAGCCGAATATCTGCGATACACCAGTTGGCTAGCTCAGTCGCTAAAACCCCTGATGGCTCCGAGCTATGGTTAGCAATAAACTGTTTTATCTCATTAGCGGCCCTAACGGGTCTAGGAATAGCTGATTCACCTTTCATAAAGCTGCCGCTCTCTCTACCGATTGCTTCAGCGAGAGAGAACTTTCGCTCAGCTCGAATCTCTGTTTGAAGCTCGTCGGACAAAAAGCTATTAATAGAAGTCCGATCAACGGGCGTGATAGCTTTCTCGTCTAACTGAGGCATCAAATCCACCTGAGGCGTCAAGGTCTTTTTGTGTTTGGAAAAGGCCCCTAGTGAGAAGTATTTGGCTACCCAGTCTAAAAGAAAAGAAACCATGGGTTGGGGCTACGAGGCGAGTTGTAGCTCTTCAATGTGTTGAGCGACACGGTCAGTCCCATTGTAGAAATTTTGAAGAACAGAGGCATAAGCATCGCCTGCCAGCGTCTCCATATTGTGATCTGCGCCACGAGCAATAAAAATTTGCTTAGGGCTAGGGGTTGCGGCGTAGAGCTGACGACTAAATCTAGGGGGAACATCGAAATCCTGGTCGCCATGAACATAAAGGACCGGCATCTTTAGTTCCTTGACTTTGCTTAGAGAGTCGAAGGGCTCAGTTAATAGAATTTCGATGGGAAAGAACCGATAGATAGCTTTTGCCTCAACAGCATCCCTCATAGTAGTGAAGCTACTTTCGACGATAAGGCGATTAATTTCAAGATGATGACTAGCTAGGTCGATAGCAACGGCACCTCCGATAGAATGACCTGATAAAACAATGTTCTCTGGTGATACCTTACGGCTAAGCGTTAGATAGTTAAAAGCTGCGTCGGCATCAGCAAAGATGTTTGCTTCGTTCGGCGCAGGCCCACTACTCAGCCCATAGCCACGGTAGTCAAAAGCGAGGACAGAGCAACCTTGAGCATGATGGAATCGGATACGCTCGGTGTTATAGCTGATGTTCCCGTAGTTGCCGTGACAAAACAGCATAACGCGGCTGCTGTGAGGGTTAGGGACCCACCAGGCATGGAGGTACTCACTTTGACTTTCACCGCAGCCATCGCTGATAGGGATCCAAATGTCTTCATAGGCTAACCCTACGTCAGCCGGGGTCTTGATAAGCTGCGCTAAAGGGCGATAGATCAGCTTAGTTTGGATGCTGTAGAGAGCAAAACAAGCGCCTACATAGGCGATCGCAGCAGCGCTACTGGCCCATAATGTTGCCGAAAAATCTTTGGGTACTTTGGTCGCAAGAGCAGGAAGGGAGAATAAATTTTGGGGACCGAGCATGAGTGACGAGATGCAACCTATCAACTGTGTGGTGACTATAGTTTACCGCTCAGCTGCTAACAAAAAAGGTGCCTATGGGCACCTTTTTAACCTACACGCCCCAATCTTCAGATAGAAATCAGGGACGTTGTGAATTGCGATTCAAGATGTCTATTTACGAAGCCACTTGGATGCGATCGCACCGATAGCTGCGCCCACTAACGGATTGCTGAGAAACTTTAAGATAGCAGGCTGATCGGCGAGCACCTCTTGAAAGATATCAGGATGGGCAGTGTAGGCAAAAGAAGCGAGCTTACCCACATCATCCGCATTCATCTTACGAGCGCGATGGGTAGAGAGTCCGAGCTGTCTTTCAAGGTCACGATCACTTAACCCTCTTTCTTTGAAGTGCTTAAAGAACTCACGAGCAACGTCATCGCGCTCATTAGGCTTGATCTTTTCAATTGCGCTTCGCAACTCAGGGTCCATCTGGGCTGCTGGGACTCGTTCAGGGTGGAAAGCTCTTCTGAGCAAACCATGTCGCTCGTCGCGGGAGGATCTATCGGCAAAATCATCAAAGCTTTTGTATTTCTCGCTGAGGGCATCGTCACCGTTAGGTTCTAAGATCTCCTTGTTGCCACCTGCGAGGTCTTTCATGATCTCACGCTTGTACTTATCGCTGCTTGTAGACATAGGGCTCTCCAAATTGGCGTGGGGTTTGTGTATGAATGAAGAAGTTCGTGTGTTGAACTCAGTTTCTCCACTGGTTTTCTAGAACACAGTTCTTCTAAGATGTAATTTTTTAGATGCAGTCCTCTCTATTTTCTGGGTGTCTTTCCGAACTGCTTTCTATTTCTGATTTCTATTTCTGACTTCTTTTCTATTTCTGACTTCTATAGATCCTACGGCGTGCTGTATTCAACCTGACCAGATTGTGAGTCGTAGTCGGCTACTAGGATAGGAGCCTTGTCAGGAGCAAAGACAAGCACCTTCAAATCCTTGTTGGGAAAGCTCTTCCGAAATCCTTGAAGCAGAGACCTAGAAAGTTCCTTGACTTCGTTCGGCGCTACCTCTTCAGTAATGACAACACCAAGTTTATTGTTATCTTTGACATAGGCATCAGAGACTAGCCCTTGAGCAGCACTAACAACCCAGTCACCATATTCTTGACCCTTGGCAGAATTACCCCGCTCTAGCTGGGAGTAGCCGACCATAGAACCTGCTGGCGCTTCGGTAGTTGCTGTAGAGCAGGCGGTGGTTGAAACGGTAAGAAGTAGTACAAGCGCGATCGCTGTAATCCAGCGACGGCTGCGTTGAAAGAAAGTCATGACGTTTCCATGGTCCTTTTCCTAGACAGTATGTAGATATTGCATCACTAAAATGTGTTAGTTGCTTGCCTCTAAAGAAAGAGATTTCTGTTTTTTTACATTGCTTAGAGAAGGAACCTAAATTCCATAGCATAAAAATCGTTGAAGTTGTGTATCTTCTCCCTATCTTCCCATTTAGACAATAGAGTTAGGCGATAGAGTCTTGCTCTATAGGTGGCATGGAATATGGCATGAAATATCCAGAAAAGGGACCTGTTGCTGAGATTTCAATTTAATCGCTACACCACGCCTAACGAGGCATTCAGTCTTAAGGCAAGCTGAATAGCCGAGGTGTCGTGAAGACTCTTTCGAATATCGCACCTGCCAGATTAAACCATTGAGAGTCTCTATCTTCTAGAACATTTCTAAACTTCTAGAACATTTCTAAAGAGAGTGCTACTGAAGGTAGTCAGGACTAGTGAACTAGCTATCAATCTGTACGATAGAAAATAAGAATGTCATGAACAAAGTCAAAATCGATCAATATTGGCAAAGCTATTTAGGCACTTTGCCTAGTCAACAAAAAATAGATAGGTCTTACTTGATTGACCAGTTTGGAGATAGTCCTGCGCTTACGAATGAGCTGACTGGGCTAGTTCTTAATCGGGTGAAAACAGCTACCTGCTCTGCGTTATGGGAATGGGAAGCTGAACAAAGTCCGCTACCAAAGGTGGGCAGTAAGACTGTCATTCTAGATAGTGCTCAAAACCCAGCTTGCATTGTAGAGACAACGGAGATCATTGTTTGTCCGTTCAACCAGGTCGATAGGAAGTTTGCCTATGACGAAGGAGAAGATAACCGTAGTTTGGAATCTTGGCGGCGAGAACACTGGAAATATTTTTCTAGGGTTCTACCAAAGATTGGTAAGACCCCGACACCGACAATGCCTCTGGTCTGCGAACGGTTTCAAGTTCTATACTCTGTGTAACAGATTCTACCGGATTGCCTGCGTTACCTCTAGAATATGGTCGTAGCAAAAGCCATCAACGAGGATCTCTAATTTTTGTCTGAGCAGACTGTGCTGTGAGGGTATTGCTTCGATAAGTTGATGCAAGCGATCTCCATCAACCTGGGTAGCAGCAGTGTGTAGCGATCGCACCCATTCGGCAGGCATCACAGCAATCTCCTCGACCTCCAACAGCGAAGTCTGAGCAACGGTTCTTTTTTTCAGTACGTCTAGCAGCTGATTCAATGCTTCTGTCTGCTCACTCAAGGTAGTGTTACTCGCTTCAATGCTAGAGAGATGAAGAACTTCGTTTATGGTCGTGAGAAGCTGATTGCCGCTCCGGTAGATAATAGAAAGGTTATCTTTTTGTTCTGCTGTAAGGTTGTCGTGGCTAATCAACACCTGAGAGAAGCCCAAGATAGCATTGAGGGGGGTTCGTAACTCGTGGCTCATGTTTGCTAGAAAGGCACTTTTTGCTTGATTGGAAGCATCGGCCTGTTGCTTTGCCTGCTCGAGGTCAATCGTCCGTTGCTGAATGCGGGCTTCTAGCGCTTCGTTGTTATTTTCTAGAGCTACCAGTGAGTCTTGTAGCTGGCTGGCCATCTGACTTAGCGAATCAGCTAGAGCGTCAACTTCTCTAATGCCTTGAGAAAATGTCTGACGAGCGATACTTTGGTTTTGAGACGACGGGTTAGATGAAATTTGTGGTGGAAAATTATCTGCGCTTAGATCTGTTTGTAGAGGACCTGTTTGTGCTCTTTGGGCGATCGCTTGAGCAATCTGGTTGAGCGCTAGTATGGGCTGATTGATGCGCCGTGCCGTTAGCCAACCAATAAGGGAAGCTAATAGCAAAGCTGCTAGGCACAACAGAATAGTCGTACGAGTGTTGCGACGAATATCTCCCATGAATTCTGCTTCTGGAATAACCACTACTACTAACCAGTCAATTCCGCGCAGGTCATTGAAGCGTGAGACCTGAACAAACTGATTCTGACCATCGATTGAGAATTCTAACTGAGCAGTATTGGTCAAGCTGTTCATAGAGATCGCTTCATCTACCCCCTGCGCTGTTTGGCGAGTGATGGCATTAGCGCTGTCAACTGCCTGCAGTCTTTGAACTCTGCCTGCTTCAGTTCTAAGATAGGGGGTTTCATCGGTTGAAGTAGCCACAAGCAGCCCAGAGCTTTCCATAATAAAAGCCTGTCCCTGCGTACCAATATCCAGGCCACTCAACACTTGACTGATATCATCCAAAGAAAAATCTGTGGCAACGACTCCCAGCAGCTCATCGCTGAGACTATACACTGGCAGTGCTGCACTTAAGGTAAGCTGCTGTAGCTCCCACTCTAGGTAGATATCGGTCCAAACTTCGTCTTGAGCTGCCACCGCTGCCTGATACCAAGGACGAGTACGAGCATCGTAGGTATCTAAGCGGGCTTCTAGTAGCTGTGTGCGATCACCTCGCTCATTCAATTCATAGACCTGTCCTTTAAAGTCAGTTGCAGGTTCATTTACTACCGCATTAAAGTTGTTCTCGACTGTGCGGGTAACGCCTACAAATGCTCCTTCTGCTTGAGAACCAAAATAGAGCCAGGTGATGTTATCGAGAAACTGCATCTGCTGCCAAAGATACTGCTCACTGCTGCGGTTTTGAGTTTGGAGAGTATTGCGGCGAACGGCATCTGCATTGATTTGATTCAATAGATGAGGACGCTCAGCATAATTGGCTAGCTCGGCCAGAATCCGATCAGAAACTTCACTTCTTAGCCGAGAAGCCACCTGGTTCACGGCCCGCTGTCCATTCCGCAGCGAGAAATAACCTGTTAGCCCAACAACCGCAAATATCTGAATCAAGAAAGGAATGACCAGCACAGATCGAAGTGACCGGGACCTGCGGCTTAGATTCGATAGTGGAGAAATCAGAGAAAGAGGCACTTTTGCTGACATATGGCTGTTCAGAGGCTGCTAATTAGCTTTGCTACGAAGACCCTTTCACGAACATAGCAGATGATCGGGAAGAAACCGGGAAGGTATGAACAGCTACTTTCTTCTCGTTTAGTTCTCGATTGTTTTTTATCTTTTAACTGTTGATGACGGTGACTATCACTGTCTCATCCCTATCTCTGTTATTGAGCCATCTCGGAGTATCAATAATGATTTATCGCGCTTTTATCTTTTCTATCGCCACATTGCTGTTTTATACGCCTTCGTTGGTAAAAAGCCTTTCAGGGAAAGTCATATCATCTCAAATCTCTCTGAACGCATCTGGTTACTCTTCTTCTGATGCTTTTCAGTCAGCGATAGGTAACGAAACAATTCAGACAAAATTACCCACTAGTCCAACCTTCTAGGCTTTTCCCCTGGGTTTTAAACACAGGTACTTAACTCTTTGACCATCATTCTTTGATCACCAAAGCACTCTTCATAACTCTACTATCCATAGCTTTGGCCACAGCTCGTGGCAGTCATAGCCTTCTTCAGCTTGCGTCCGACAGCTATATCCAAGAATAAAGGATACTTACCATGACTACTAACACCTATCATCTCCCTCAGCTAAACTTTCTTGATAAAACCCAACAAAGTGAAAATCGCTTATTTATCACTGATGGCGGTCTAGAAACAGATCTTATTTTTCAGCAGGGAATACATTTGCCTGACTTTGCAGCCTTTGTACTATTGAACGATGTGATGGGTGTTGCGGCCCTTAGACGCTATTTTGAAAAGTACGTGGCGATCGCTCATAGATATGGCGTTGGTCTGATACTAGAAAGCCCAACCTGGCGGGCGAACAGCGATTGGGGCGATCGCTTAGGCTATGATGCTGAGGCGCTAGCACGGGTCAATCAACAGGCGATCACGCTGCTTCACACTATTCGCTTAGAAGCTCAAAACCCAACTTCTGTTGTAATTAGCGGTTGCATCGGCCCTAGGGGTGATGGCTACAGTCCCAGTAGCCAAATGGATATTCAGAGCGCTCAGGAATATCACACTGCTCAGGTTGAAACCTTTGCCTTAAGCTGCGCTGCGAATAGAGCCGATATGGTTAGCGCACTGACTATGACCTATGTTGAAGAGGCTATTGGCATCGCTTTCGCGGCTCGAAAGGCTCGTATCCCGGTGACCATTTCATTTACCGTAGAAACAGATGGCCGCTTACCATCTGGTCAGTCTCTTAGATCAGCGATCGAGCAAGTTGATCAAGCTACAGACTGTGCGCCAGCCTACTATATGATTAACTGTGCACATCCAACTCATTTTCAGCAAACAGTCGCCGTCGACGAACCTTGGACTGAGCGCATCTATGGTATCCGCTCAAATGCTTCTCGCAAAAGTCACGCTGAACTAGATGACTCAGACACTCTAGATCAGGGCAGTCCTGTCGAGCTAGGTTGGCAGTCTGTAGAATTAGCCAAAAGCCTACCTAATTTAGCTGTATTAGGCGGTTGCTGTGGTACGGACTATCGTCATATCGAAGCCATTTGTCAAGCCTACTGTTCTTCCATGGATCACAGTATCACTCCTAGTCAAAAGAGCCCAATTGAGGATAGTTCAGCTATCGACTATCACAAGGAAATAACTCTTTTTGATAGATCCTTTTAGCTATTGCAATTCCGTCTACAGCTTGCAGCATACTCAAACGCAATCGTCCTTTTCCTATAAAGATAAGTGCTTAGCAAAAAGCAAGATACATTTGGCTGTTTGCTATTGTTGCATCTGCAATCGAGCATCTCTGAATGAACATAGAAAAAGGCTCAGAGCAACTGAGCCTTTTATCGTTCTTTTGTAGGAACTCGTAGACGGCAAATTCGACCATCGAATTTGTCATGGAAAATTTGAACTAACCGCCCGCAACCGCAGGAACGATGCTCACTTCATCGCCATCTTTTAAAGCGGTGTTTTTGTTGTCTAGAAACCGAATATCTTCACTGTTGACATAGAAATTGATGAATCGACGGAGCTCACCTTGATCGTCGCAAAGACGCTTTTTGATACCAGGAAATTTAGCTTCTAGGGTATCCATCAATTCGCTAATGTTGCTGCCCTCGCATTCTACGGCGGCTTCGTCTTTAGTGAACTTCTGTAAGGGGGTAGGAATGAGAACTTTGACAGACATGTGTGTTGATAAGTTGCTGAAGTAGTTAAACAAAAAAGTGGGTCTAAACCTGAGTTTGCTGCCACTCTAGACGATTCAAGGTGTTGGCTCGCTCCCAAGCTCGCTCGAAGCTTTCTAACTTAGGCTCGATAGTGTGAGGCTCACCAATATACCCGTGAACGGCCTCTTGTGTCTTCAATCCGTTGCCGGTGATGAAGACAACTGTTTTCTCATCAGGATTGATTTTACCAGCTTCGACTAGCTTCTTTAGAACTGCAATCGTAGTACCACCAGCAGTCTCGGTGAAGATGCCTTCAGTTTCAGCGAGTAGCTTCATCCCTGCAATAACTTCTTCGTCAGTCACATCTTCAATATTACCGTTCGTTTTGCGAGCAACATCGAGAGCGTACATACCATCGGCAGGATTCCCAATAGCAATAGATTTGGCAATAGTGTTGGGTTTCACAGGCGTGATGAAGTCACGACCTTCTTTGAAAGCTTGAGAGATAGGAGAGCATCCTTCTGCCTGGGCGCCGCTAAAGCGCACATCTTTAGCTTTTACTAGATCGGTTTTGATGAACTCTTGGAAACCTTTGTAGATTTTAGTGAAGAGAGAACCAGAGGCTAAAGGGGCAACAATATGGTCTGGCAATTCCCAGCCAAGCTGTTCAGCAACTTCAAAACCTAGCGTTTTTGAGCCTTCAGAATAGTAAGGACGTAGGTTAATGTTGACGAAGCCCCATCCGTGGGTATTAGCGACTTCAGAGCAAAGGCGATTAACCTGGTCATAGTTGCCCTTGACCGCCATCAAGGTAGGATCGTAAATCAAAGTGCCGAGGATCTTGCCTGCTTCAAGATCAGCAGGAATGAAAACGCAGCACTCTAAGCCTGCGTGGGCCGCGATCGCCGCTGTAGAGTTCGCTAAGTTGCCAGTACTAGCACAAGAAACAGTGGTAAATCCCAGCTCTTTAGCACGAGTGAGTGCTACGGAAACCACCCGATCTTTGAAGCTCAATGTCGGCATATTCACCGCGTCATTCTTGATATAAAGCTCTTTAAGCCCTAGCTGACGGGCGAGGCGATTGGCTTTGACCAGCGGAGTCATCCCCGTACCAACATCAATCGGCGTATCCGTTTCAACAGGTAAAAAGGCCTTGTAGCGCCAGATAGAGTGAGGCCCAGCGGCGATAGTTTCTCTGGAGACTTGGCGCTTGATAGCTGCGTAGTCGTAGGCAATCTCTAATGGACCAAAGCACACGTCTTCGCAGACATGCTTTGCGCCTAAACCATACTCTTCTCCGCATTCCTTACATCGCAATGTAGTAAATGTTTTCTTAGAAAGTCCTTCAGAAAGACCTTGAGAACCAGCGAGCCGATCAATAGCCTGTGTCATAATGCGTTTCCCTACGGTAAGAGCGGAAAGAAGTGAAACAGGTCTACGAGCCTATTTCCAGTGAAGTGGACTGATAGTAACACGGAGGTAATCCGGTCGCAAACAATCCCGACTTTATTAGTCGGGTATGGATAGACATCTATTTGCATGGGAGCATTTATAAGAGTAATTTGTCTTGGTGCTCTACTCTAGGGTTGTCTTAGCCCTATTTGAAGATGTACTGCTCAAGGAAGATGCTCAATTTGTTCTATAGCCCGAAGCTGATGAATAGCAATAGATAAGGACTAACCGAGTATGAAGGCACTGCGTTGGCATGGAAAGGAAGATGTACGAGTAGACAACGTGCCTGATCCAAAAATTGAGGCGACTGGAGATGCCATTGTCCGAGTGACAGCTACCGCTATCTGTGGCTCGGATCTGCACCTGTACGGTGGCAAGGTAGCGACACTTAAGGAAGGTGACATACTGGGTCATGAGTTCATGGGCGAGGTGGTGGAGACCGGCTCGGCTGTCTCGAATCTGAAGAAAGGTGATCGCGTTGTTGTTCCCTTTACTATCTCTTGCGGCAACTGCTTCTTTTGCAATCAGGACCTCTATTCGCTCTGCGACGTCTCAAACCCAAATGAAGACATCGCCAGAAGTGAGATGGGTCATGCTCCGGCTGGAATCTTTGGCTATGGCCATATTACCGGGGGCTTTGCTGGTGGGCAGGCAGAATATGTACGGGTTCCCTATGCAGACGTCGGCCCGGTTAAAGTTCCGAGTCATCTACCTGATGAGAAGGTCCTTTTTCTTTCTGATATCTTTCCGACCGGCTACATGGGTGCGGAAAACGCGAATATAAAAGAAGGCGATACGGTTGCTATCTGGGGATGTGGTCCGGTTGGTTTGTTTGCTATGAAGAGCGCGTGGATGCTGGGCGCTGGTCGAGTAATTGCCATTGATCATGTGCCTGAACGACTGCGTCTAGCTAGAAGCTATGCAAACGTTGAAACGATTGATAGCTTCGATGCTGATCAGGTGTATGAGCAGCTGATGGAGATGACCGACGGTATGGGGCCAGCAGCTTGTATTGACGCGGTGGGTATGGAAGCGCATGGCAGTGGAGCGATGACAGGCATTCTCGATAGCATCAAGAGCAGCGCGAAACTAGATAAACAGCTTCAGCATCCTTACGTCTTGCAGCAGATAGTCAAGTGCTGTCGTAAAGGCGGAAATATTTCTGTACCGGGCGTCTATACCGGATTTTTGAACATGTTCCCCATGGGGCCAGCGATGAACAAAGGCCTGAACTGGAAAATGGGACAAACTCATATGCAGAAGTACATGCAGCCTTTAATGGAAAAAGTTGAGCAGGGGGATATCGATCTAACAGCTATTATTACCCACCGACTTTCCTTAGATGATGCGCCAGAAGGTTACAAAATCTTTCAGGAGAAGAGAGACAACTGCGTCAAAGTTGTGATGACGCCATAGCTACTTTGGCCGCCCCCCGCACGATGTCTCAACGCAATCATGCACTAGCTAGACCTTTGGTGATTGTTGCTACTGAACGAACAGGCACGAACTACCTATGTGCGCTGCTAAGTCAGCATCCTCAGATAGCGGCTTACTATGAGATTTTCTCTAATGTTGCTGTCATGATGAGCGATGCGGAAGTAGAGACTTTGTGTAAAATCCAAAGTTTGCCTTTTGTAGATAGAAGCCATCCAAAACTAATTAAACAGTTTGAAGATAACCATGCTCGAATCGTAGAGCTTATCGTGCAAAGGTTTTCAGCTGAAAAGAAGATCTGTTCGTTCAAACTATTTCAGAATCACTTACCGCCGAAAGCGCTGAATCAATCAATTGTCGACTATGACGTAATCGTTGTTACCCGCAGAATAATTGACACGTATATCTCTTTTGTGAAGGCAATAGAAACGGACGATTGGCTGAGGTTAGATACAACTCAAATCAAACCGAGGCTGCATATTGACGATTTTGTTGCTTGGTATTGCGATCGCTATGATTACTATCAGACCTGCGCCAGTCAATACCTAGTAACTCATCATAAAAGGGTAGAGGTGATCGAATACGAGGAATTCACCTGCGGCACGAATGTAGAAAATCTCAACTTCGTTTGTAAAAAGCTCAATGCTGCTACAGGCATTGAGCTAGATGCGTTCGATTCAGATATCGAGCTAAAGATTCGGAAGCAAGATAAAAATCAGTCAGTGAAGAATAAGATCTCTAATTGGCCAGAATTCGAGGCGCAGCTGCGAGAGGAAGGGTTGCTCGAAATAGCGTTTAGTCGCTTCCTAGACCCTAGTCTATAGTTCATGATCTACTGACCTCTCCTCAAGTGGTAAAGACCAAAAGTAATAGTCTATATTGATAACCCCTTGATCATAGGCACTTGTAGGCACCAAAGCCGTCATCGTTCATCTGACGAGCCGCGTCTACTGCCGTATGATCAGGGGAAATTCAAGCGCTATAATCGCTGAGAGCCTGGTATAAGCATTGGTTGTTGAGTAAACAGTCCACGTCGTTCCAATCATTATTCTACGAGAGTCATTGAAGAGCGATAGAGAAAAAGCAAGGTCGCAGCGAGGCGGTTAGGAACGCGCGGCCAGTATTGCTAGAGATCCGACATAGCAGCACCCTTACTACTGGTCTTTGTTTATCTTTTCTGGTAATTGGCAACTCTTAAAGTAGAGAGATAGAGAGGGTTGTTAATGAGTGCGACGCAGAACAGCAAGAGAGTGAACAAATTACGGCTCTTTTCGCTTCTAGGGAGCTGCTTGATATCTCTAGGAACCAGGTCCGTCTCGGTAAACGCACAAGTAGTTACGTCTATGCAACTGCTAGATCTTAAAGTAGACATATCAGAACTTAATAGTGACGAGCTAGCGCGCGCAGATGAGCTAAGTAACCAAGTAGTTGCGCTCTATCAAGAGGAACGCTACGAGGAAGCCATTCCATTTGCTGAAGAAGTCATCGCAATCAGAGAAAGAGCGATTGGCGATGATCATCGTTTTGTTGCAGATAGTCTCAGTAATTTGGGAGCGCTGCACGATGCCTTAAATAACTATGCGGAGGCGATCACAGCCTACGAACGGGCCTTAACTATCTACGAAACAGCTTTAGGAGAAAAAGATCCTACGATCGCTGAGAAGCTGAATATATTAGGAAATCTATACACAGACTCTGGCAACTATGCCAAAGCACAGTCACGCTATGAGCAAGCGCTAAGTATACGCGAAGAGATCTTAGAAGAAAATCATCTTGATACAGCTATTAGTCTAGACAACCTAGCTACTCTCTACTGGTATCAAGGCAGCTATCTAGAAGCGATTCCTTTATATGAAAGGGCACTAGCGATTAGAGAAACCCTGCTTGGAGGTAATCATCCTGACGTAGCCGATGTCTTGAACGGGCTAGGCGCAGTTCATCGAGCCCTAGGAAAGTATGAGATCGCCCTACCGCTATACGACCGTGCTCTAGCTATAAAGGAAGCCGCTCTAGGACCAGACCATCTGGCAGTTGCTACCACGCTTAACAGTCTAGCTCTGCTCTATCAAGATAAGGGAGACTACGAGAAATCGCTACAGCTACATAAGCGTGCCTTAGCGATCAGAGAAAAATCGCTAGATGAAGACCATTTTGAAGTGGGTAATAGCTTGCACAACCTAGCGGTGCTGTACTACAAACAATACAACTATGACGACGCTGCTCCGCTGTTCGTTCGCGCCATAGAAATATTCAAAGTCGCTTTGGGTGAGAACCATCCTATAGTAGCGGCTGGTTTGAGTAACGCTGCTTCTGTGTACAGAGAACAGGAACTCTATCAAGTTTCTAGGCTGCTATACGAACGAGCGCTAGAGATTAGAGAGCTGACTTTGGGTGAAAACCATCCTCATGTTGCCGTGACTTTGAACAGTTTAGGTACGCTGTATCAAGATCAGGGAGACTATGAGTTAGCCCTGCCGCTATATGAAAGGGCGCTATCCATTAATAGAATTACCTTTGGCGAAGATCATCCTGCTGTTGCAGACAGTTTGAATCGCATAGGCGTTCTATACAACGATCAAGGAGAGACTGCGACAGCGTTGGATCTGTACGAGCAATCTACAGGAATTTACAAAGCTATTCTAGGTGAGAATCACCCTGACGTTGCTATCAACCTCAACAATATTGCCTCCTTACAGTTCATTCAAGGCAATCACGAAGCAGCGCGATCGCTCTACAGGCAGACCCTTCAAATAGAAGAACAAAACCTTAGCGATCTGTTTTTAGGTGCATCTGAAATCAGAATCCAACAGTACATAAAGCAGCTATTAGCAACAACGAACCTTAGAGTCTCCTTTAGCCTAGAAGATTTTAATGCAGCAGGTAAATCAGATCAGGCAGATACGCTCAAACTAGCACTGACGAACGTTCTTCAGCGAAAAGGCAGAGTTCTAGAGGCTGCTGCGGTTAGATTTGAGCAGATACGAGCAAATCTAACCGCAGAAAACCAGCAGCGACTAGACGAGCTGAGCGATGTTCGCACTGAGATCGCGAAGCTAAGGTTTGAAGGGTTAGGCAACCGCAGTCAGTTAGCCTATCAAAGCGAACTTGATAGGCTAACTGACAGAGCAGAGATTCTAGAAGATCAGCTCGCTCGCAGTAGTGCTGCCTTTAGACTAGAGACATTGCCTGTTTCTGTAGACGCCATCCAACCGCTGATTCCCCAGAATGCGGCTCTAGTAGAATTTGTGCGCTATTCTCCCTATGCTGCAGAGCCCAAAATAAAAGACCGCTGGCAGGCTCCTCGCTATGCAGCGTACGTGCTGACTCAAGATGAGATAAACGCGGTAGATCTAGGCGTGATCGCAGATATCGATCCATTAGTCCTAGCATTTCGAGCTGCACTTAGTAGCCGCTCCGCCAAGGCTAGTGCGATCGCTCGTCAGCTAGACGAAAAGCTGATCGCGCCGCTGCGCCCTTTTCTAAACAACAAGGAGCAGCTACTGCTCTCCCCAGACAGCCAGCTCAATCTGATTCCGTTTGATGCGCTGATTGACAACGAAGATAGCTATCTGATCGAAACTTACCAAATTAGCTATCTCTCCTCCGGTAGGGATTTACTCAAGCTGCAAACCGAACAGCCACCCAGCCAACAGCCACCGCTCATCCTCGCGAACCCAGACTATGCATCAGCTAGTAAGCCACAAAATAGCTTAGAACAAAACATCGATCGCTCTCGGCGCTCGGTAGACGCTAGCGGTCTAGTATTTTCTCCTCTGCCAGGAACTGCTCAAGAAGCAGAAGCGATCGCTACTCTCTTACCAGAAGCGACTACCCTTACTCAGGCACGAGCAACAGAAGCGAGTCTCAAACAAGTCAATGCGCCTAGCATTCTCCACATTGCTACGCATGGCTTCTTTCTTCCAGACGTAGAGTTCATTCCCCCTGCCAGCTCCGAGCGTCGTCGTGACAGTCGCAGTGGTCTAGGTGCAAGCTTTAGCCTAGTCGAAACAAAAGCCTCACAAACAACCCCTAGTAATTTAGAAAATCCGCTTTTGAGATCGGGACTTGCCCTAGCAGGGGCGAACAGGCGAAGTAGCGGAGCGGAGGACGGCATCTTCACCGCGCTAGAAGCCTCTAGCCTCAAACTCAATGGTACTCAGCTCGTGGTGCTTAGCGCCTGCGAGACAGGAGTAGGCGCGGTTAGTAACGGTGAAGGCGTATATGGGTTAAGAAGGACCTTTGCCATAGCAGGCGCACAAAGTCAGCTAATGAGCCTGTGGCAAGTGGGCGATATTGGCACTAGTGAGCTGATGGAGCTGTATTACAAAAATTTGATAGAGAAGAAACAGGGTCGCAGCGAGGCGCTACGAAACGCGCAGCTAGAACTGTTAAATACGGGCACCTATCGACATCCTTACTACTGGTCGTCGTTTATCTTGTCGGGTGATTGGCGACCTCTAGACTGACAGCAGACAAGACTGACAGCAGGCAAAGTAACCAAAGCTATAGAACGATAACGAATTGTTAGGTTCTCTACATTATATTCCCTGATTACTACATCGTTATTGTAATTTAGTAGCGTAGTATACAGAAAAAATTGCGCGTTAGGAGTTCTAAAATGCTTGATAAGATCTTGGTTGCTATCGATGAGTCGGCTTCTAGTGAGTGGGCCTTTGACACGGCTTTAGCGATGGCTAAGCCACTTAATGCTGAGTTGGTTTTAGTTCACGTGCTAGATGCTTTCTCAACGAATAGCCCCAAGCACCCTTGTGTTTTGGTTGAGACCTTCTCAACAGATCTAGGAGATTCTGCCCAAAAAGCCTATGAACAAGAGTGGCAGCAGTTTGTAGATCGCCATAGCGCTTTGCTCAGGCAGAGACAGTCAGAGGCTGAAGCTGCCGGCGTCGCAACGACCTGCATACAAACCCAGGGCGTTCCAGGGCTCAAAGTCTGTGAAATTGCCAGAACAGAGGATATTGATCTCATTTTGGTAGGCAATCGCGATCGCACTAACCAAAGAGAGCTAGATAATGGCAGCGTCAGCAACTACCTAGTTCACCATGCTCCTTGTTCAGTCACAGTCGTCCATCCCAAGACTCACTCGGAAACAGCGCTTCCCTCTAGCGACTCCCGAGTTGCTGCTGTTGCGTAGAGAAACGCTAGTCACTTGGCATGCTACTACACAAAGCTTTCAGTAAGAGAGCTGTAGCCTAGCCAAGTGATCTATTCTTCAAGTGGCTAACGCTTCTTCAAGTGGCCAACGCTATAGAATAGGCGCACATGCAGAAGAAAGATATTCTGCGACAGCCCCTTGCGTGACCATGTCGAATCAAAAGCTAGTTTTTTTATTTGCTGCCTCGCTCACATTAGCGCTCTGCGCAACGCCTGTAGCCGCTGAACTCAGTGACCCTAGTAAAGGCAGTTCAACTGTTAGCGCAGCGCTGATTAGCCAGTCGCACGGTGGTGTAAACGCGCAGTTTCAGGCAGGAGAAGACGCGCTAGCCCTAGGTCAATATGAAGCGAGCATTCAAAGCTGGGAGGCGGCGCTAGCAGCGTATCGGGCCAGCGGAGATCAAGAAAAGGAAGCCGTTGTTCTAAATCGGATTGCACTTGCCCATAGTTATCTGCGTCAATATCCCGAAGCTATCCGGCGGCATGAAGAAAGCCTTACCATCGCCCGTCGCCTTAATCAGCAAGAAGAGATTGCTAACGCCCTAGATGGTATCGGTATTACCTATGCCTTTCAGAACAAACCTGTAGAAGCGCTTGCGACGTTAGAAGAGAGTCTTTCTATCAACCGCAGCATTGCTAATCACCAGGGCGAAGCTGACAACCTAGACCACTTGGGCAGTCTGCAAGTGACCCAGGACAATCTGTCAGAGGCGCTCTCGTATTACACCCAAAGCCTAGCGCTCAGTCAGGATATCGACTACAAAATAGGCCAGGCTAGATCGCTAGGAAACATAGGATACGTACAGTATCAGCGAGAAGACTACACGCAGGCATTAGACACCTATCAGCGCGAGTTAGCGATTAGAGAATCGCTAGGTAATCCAGTCACTGTGTTTACAGCGACCAAGCGAGTAGGAGCTGCCTACTCTCAGCTAGAGCGCTACGAAGAGGCAATTGAAAGTTATGAGAAAGGACTAGCGATCGCCAAAAGCCTGAACGATTCTGACAAGGAATTAGACATACTCTGGCTCATGGGCGATACGAGTAAGTCTGCAAATCGCTACGAAGACGCAATCACCTACTATACATGGGGATTGAACAAAGCCAAGCGCTTAGGTGATAAGCCGTTAGAAGCCGACTTCAATCTATCTATTGGAAACATTCAAGCGGCTTTAGGTAAGCATAACGGCGCTATTGACTCTTATTTACAGAGTCTATCTATCTACCGCGAAATCGACAGGAAAAGCAGTGAGGCGATCGCACTTAGAAATATTGGTCTTTCATCTGAATCACTAGAGAAATACCAGGAAGCAATAGACTATTATCAACAGAGTTTGGCAATAGAGAAAACACTTGGAAATAGAGAAGAACAGGCACTTAGCCTAGAGTATATCGGGGTAGCTTATCGAGCGCTAGAGGATTATTCGGCAGCGCTTGATTACTTTGAACAGAGTTTGGCGATCGCACGAGCACTAGCAGATCTGCACAGCGCAGAGCGTTTGCACAGAAGAATGGGCTTTACGTACAACACTATTCAAAATTACGAGAAAGCTACGGACGCTTATCAGCAGAGTCTAGATCTCAACCAAAGACTGTCTGATCCGGTCCATGAATCGTACGTGCTGATGCTACTAGGGATATCGTATGGCGATCGCGGCGCATACGATCAGGCGCTACGCTATTATCGTCAAAGCGCAGACCTAAAAGACAATGCCGGAAAGAGAGACTTACTCTATTCTGTCAACAATACGCTCAAACAGGCGAGAGGAACCTATCAAGAACAGACAGAAGTAGATATAAGTGCAATCATCTCAGCACACGAAGATGCTCTTTTCTTGCATAACAGCGCGGAAGTAGACATTAAAGCAGAAGAAGATTCATACTTCATTGATAACTTAGAAAATATTACCAACAGACTGTTTCAGCTGAACTGGAACAAAGGTGATATTGACCGAGCAGTTTACTACCTAGAGCAGCTCAGTACGCTTAGAGAAGAAGAAACCTCTGACCTCCTCTATTCGTTCGGACAGGTAGAAACGCTATTAAGACTCGATCTAGCCATAAGTGCAAACCAGACGAACGCTGCTATCACTGCTCATTTAAACAAACTACCTGAGAACGATACAGCAGCTAGACTCTCGCTTTTAAATATTCTGCGGCGAAAAGGTCGAGTATTGGACGGTTTAGTTCTGCATTCGGCTAGAGGTACGTCAGATGCTGAGACCGAGACGGATTTAGCAACCCTCGCGGAGATTAAAGAGATCAATACCCAGCTTGCTAATCTCTATTATGAAGCCGCTGCCAGCGGTCAAACAGACGCCTATGAGGAAGATAAGCGAACGCTAGAATCTAGGCTGACAAACTTAAATGTCAGTCTCAGCAGAATAGAAAACAATTCCGCGCAGGCTCAAGCCGTCGCCCAGATGAAAGTCAGCTCGATTGATGCCGTTCGTAGGCTGATTCCTACCGATGCAGCTCTGATAGAGCTAGTTAGCTACCAGCCTTATCATCTAGAGGGATTCCTCAGACGCGATCAAGATCCGGTTCGCTACGCGGCTTATATCCTGACGCGCTCTGGAACAATACAGGCTGTGGACCTAGGTGAGCGAGCAGCTATCGACCAGCAAGTTGCTAAATACAGGCAAGCGCTAAGAACGCAATCCTCTCAGCTTCAAACTATCTCGAGAGAACTAGATGAGACCTTAATGGCTCCGATTAGACCCCTATTAGGAGAGAAAACGCACTTACTCATATCTCCTGATGGACAGCTCAACGTCATGCCTTTCGATGCGTTAATCGACGAGCAAGACCGCTATCTAATCGAATCTTATCAAATTAGCTATCTTACTTCGGGCCGTGACTTGCTAAAGCTGCAATCCTCAACAGCTAGCGCTCATTCGTCTGTCATCATTGCCAACCCAGACTACGCTGGCGCTGTGAATAGCACAACAGAAGCCAGCATAGCCAACACAGCCACTACGCAATCTGTTAACCAGCGCTCAGCAGATGTAGAGGGGTTGAGTTTTTCTGCGCTACCCGGAACGGCTGAAGAGGCCAATGCGATCGCCCCGCTGCTTCCTAATCCCACTATTCTGACGCAGCGTCAAGCCACCGAAAGCCGGCTCAAGCAGTTAGTAGCTCCTAGCATTCTTCATATCGCTACTCACGGCTTTTTCCTTCCAGATACAACATACGACGCCACCAGCGATGCCGACAGCCGCGGCAAGCTCGGTGCTAGCCTAGAGGTTGTCGATACTGAACTCGAAGCAGCACTTATCCCCAACGATTACGAAATCGAGAACCCTTTACTGCGCTCTGGTCTGGCGTTGGCGGGCGTAAACGCTCGCCGCAGCGGCGGCGGCAATCTAACCGAAGACGGCGTTTTCACCGCCCTCGAAGCGTCTAACCTTAACCTCGAAGGCACTCAGCTAGTCGTTCTCAGTGCCTGCGAAACCGGGCTCGGCGCCACCAGCGATGGCGATGGCGTACACGGCTTGCGACGAGCTTTTGCCATTGCCGGAGCCGAAAGTCAGCTGATGAGCTTGTGGCAGGTAGATGACTATGGCACCAGCGAACTGATGCAAGTCTACTACGAGAATTTAATAAACGAAGGCCAAGGCCGCAGCGAAGCATTACGAAACGCACAGTTGGCGTTGATGAGCACGGGCACCTACGCACACCCTTACTACTGGTCTTCCTTTATTTTCTCAGGCGATTGGCGCCCGATAGAATAACCGGCGCGGTTGTCAGGGGGGTGACTTAGAACGCTTTAATTCCCAAAGCCATTCAAGCGCGATAGTTTGCAACCAGTTTTTTAATCGCTTAGCTGTGTAACATCCACTCGTATTTGGTGTTCTGAAGATGGGCTTCAACTTCGGCAAAATTTTGGATCATGTCCTTTAGAGGAAAGGGGTTTGTTCGACTGCGTTCAATGGTGACTTCGTGAGGCACGATTCCGATAAATTTGCATGCCTGCTGATAGCCTTTGACAGGGTCAGGGAGTATATGATCCTCATAGGTCAACCAGAGCGTCTGAGCATCAGCGAGCAAAGAAGCTAGGTCGGCATACCCTTGATCGCGCTCAACGAAGCTATCTAGCAAAGCAACGCGATATCCACCAAAACGGACGCAGTCTACGTCAATCGTGACCTGCTGTAGCGATGCCGCAGCGCCTGCCGCCTGGTGCCATACCCCCCCTTTTTGTCGCCCCACCTCTTCGGAAACCTGCTGCCTGAGATAGTTTTGCCGTTTGAGAATAATGAAGTAGCTGTAGCCCATTTGCTTCAGGCTAGCGATATAGCTCGAACTACTTGTGTCTAGTACCGGGGCACTTAGGTGATATGCCGAATGACATTTAGTTTCGAAACCATAGTAGCGGTTACCTGCAAGTGCCATCCGTAGGCGCAGTAGCAGCATTGGGTCGCGAATAAAGCGGGCCTCGCGCAATTGTTTGCGAAACATGCGCTCAAAAACTTCCTCATCCCAGAAGATATCGGGGTGCTGTCCAAGCAAATCACAAAGGACCGAGCTACCGCAGCGCCCGTAATGCAGCATCGCGACTTGGCCTAGCGATGGTTGAAACCTAGGAAGTGTTAAGAGAGTTTCGAGAGAACCTTGAAAGAGGGCTAACATGCTGCCAATTTTCTACCTCTAAAATCTTTCAAAAGTCGAACCTATTAAACAACGAGTTTAACCCTCAAGCTTTTCAGCAAATGCGGTTACCGGGTCAGGGCTATAGCGTTCACGAATGCGCTGAGCTGCTAGCACACCCATTGCCTGCCAATCGTGGCGACAAGACCAAGCTCTCTCTAGAGCCTCAGCAAGCGAGGCAACTGTTGGAGTTGCCAAAAATCCAGTGTCTCCCTCATCGACCCATTCGGGGTTACGACCACAGTTGGTCACAATCGCAATGCGTCCACACATCATGGCTTCAGCGGTTACCATTGGCATTCCCTCATAGCGAGATGGCAGCAGCAGCGCATGGCTGTGACGCCAGATATCGAGGGGCGATGAAAAGCCACCAAAGCGAACCTGAGACTGTAGTCCGTACAGCGTAATGAGATCCTCTAGCTGGCGTTGATTGCCGTGATCTTGACCCCAAAAGGTAACTTCAACAGCGCGATCGCGCCACTGAGGTTGTTTTAACACTTCCAAGATGAGATCCTGTCCTTTTTGCCAGCAGCCGAGCCGAGCAACGCAGGCCAAACGCCAAGGCTGAGACGAGTCAGGCCAAGGTAGCGGCTCAGTTAGGCTAACCTTGAGAGGATTTTCTACAACCTGGGCCTGCGGTAGGGCAGCGGCCAAGTGAACTTCTAGGATGTCGCAATTTTCTTGCGAGACGAAATAGCATTGCTGAGCGTGTTGATAGGTCTGCCGGTAGCGCTCCAAGGCCTCGCCCTCGATCCAGTTGCGCGTACTGGCAGAATGAACCAGGGTGGCGAACGGAATGCCCATTTGATGAGCAACGCTGCCGATACTGACATCGTCGGTGTGAGAGCCTGCAGAGATTAAAAAGAAGTCAGGTGAAAATTTCTGTAGCCACTGCTGATGGCGCTTTTGCCAGGGTAGTTCGCCCGTTAGCTTGTTGCGAACCTGATCGATGGGACCGTAGCGCCAAAAGATGTTACTGCCACGCGATCGCAAGTCTGCTAGTGGCGCAGGGCACCGCCACTGCCGCTGAAAGTTGATGCCGATAGTATGACCTCTTCGCTGAAGCAGCTGAGCCGCCTCGGACCAGAGATATTCGCTGGCCCCCCAAGGAATGCCCGTCATCGCTGAGTAAAATCCGATTCTCATAGTTTTAGGATTATGGCTTTAGGGGATAGAGTTTGTCTAGCTCAGTCATGAACTCGGCGATAGGATCGGCGCTATAGCGCTGCTGCAGCCGCTCAGCTGCCAGCCTTCCCATAGCCTGCCAGTCCTGTCGATGCTGCCAAGCTCGCTCTAGCGTAGCCTCTAAATCATCTACCGTAGGTGCCGCCGCTAAAAATCCGGTTTCGCCCTCATCGACCCACTCTGAATTGCGACCACAGTCGGTCACAATCGCGATGCGGCCACATAGCATCGCCTCAGCTGTGACCATTGGCATGCCTTCAAAACGCGACGGCAAAAGCAGACCGTGACTTTGTGCCCAGATATCGGCGGGCGAGTGAGCATACCCCCCCAACTGGATCTTGTTACGAACGCCATACCAGTCAGCAAGGTCTTCAAGCTGGCGTTGATTGCCTTGATCCTTACCCCAAAAGACAATTTTGATAGGGCGATCGCGCCACTGCTCGCGACGCAGCACCTGTAGGATTAGATCCTGCCCCTTAGAACGAAAGTGAATTCTGCCGACGCAAGCGAGCTGCCAGACCGGGTCGGGCTCAGTCCAAGGTAGGGGTGCCGCTGCCACTTTGAGGGGATTGTGGACTGTCTTAGCCTGTGGAATTTTGGCTGCTAGCAGCAGTTCCATGATGGTGTGATTGGCCTCTGAGACAAAAAAGCTACGGTTACCCCGGGTGTAGGCATTGCGATAGGTCTCGAGGTGGTGAATGGTGATCCAATCGTAGGTGCTAGCACAGTGTAGCAACGTAGCAAACGGAATACCGTAGCGCAAGCAGGCATTGGCGATACTGACATCATCTGTGTGATAGCTAATTGAGATCAGCACAAAATCTGGCCTGAACTGCCGCAACCACAGATCGTGATAGCGCTGCCCAAACTGCAGCACCTTGTCGGTAAATCGCCTAGGCAGCCGGAGCAGTTCTGGGCCGGGCTGATTACGCCAAAATATAGAACCGCCCCGCTCCTGGATCTCAGCTAGCCGCGGTGGGGTTCTAGGAAACCACTGGTAGTTGACACCAATAGTGTGACCCTGCTGCTGTAGCACCAAAGCTGTCTGTGACCAGAGATATTCGGAAGCTCCCCAGGGTAGACCATCGACGGTTGAATAGATGCCTAATCTCATATGTCTAATCTCATTGTCAGCCCGCCTTGGCTAGAATTTTTCGCATTAGCTCAGGTTCAAACTGGCAAACTTGGTTTTTATCATAGTAGGCGCTTGCGTTCTGACGGCAGCGGCGCTGCCATGACCGATAGGTTTCCTTATCAGTGCATAGTTGCTCTATGGTGCGGCGCAGCGACTCGACATCGAGAAACTGATCATTGCAGCAAGCTAGATCTCTGGTGTAATAGCCGTTAGCCGTTTTGAGAAAAAAGGAAGGCAGCCCACTTGCTGCCGCAGTCACCGATGCGCCACTGAAAAGGCTGACGGCGATCGCGGCTCGACCAAAATCATCGGCTAAGCTCTGGTTCGTCGGCGAGATTTCACATCGTTTGGGAAACCGAGCTGCTAGCTGCTGCCACTGCCGACTATCCGTCGAGGCAGGATGAGGCCGAATGATAACCTTGTGTAGCGCACTTGCCTCACACAGCAGTGTGACTAGCTCAATTAGGGCCGCTGTCTGCTCTTCTAGTCCATATAAGTGGTTGGCCCAGCGCGTAGACTGATCCAACACCAACACGGTCCGCCGACTGAAATTATCGGATAAGTCCAGTATGGGGTCGAAAAGTGATCCTACAGGCACATAGTCTTCACAGACAGGGCTTCGCCCAGTTGCTTCAGCAAAAGCCGAATCCATCTCGCTGGACATTCGTTTGGAGCTGCTCCCAAAGCAAAGGTACTGATGAGCGATAATTGGCACATCTAAGCTATGTCCGATGACTCCCTGCTGTAGCGTCACCGCTTTCTTCTGCCGCGCTAAGGCGGTATGGGCAACAGCACTACACAGCGGCAGCCAGTGACACCGCACTAGAGCAGTCTCAAACTCAATAAAAGGAGCCCACGCCTCCCACTCGATTAGCCGCGCTGCTGCCCATTCAAACTCTGGCAGGGCACTGGCCTGGATCTGGATACCATGCGGTGCTAGCAGCTGTTGGGCGTGGTTAAAATCAGCGTGAGCCCGGTGGCGCGACGTTCCTAGTTCAAAGCGCGCATCCAAGCGGCCAAGGCGCCCAGCGGGATCAAGAAAATGAAGCCTATCTAGAGCGACTGGCTCAACGACTGATTGTAATTGCTGCTTGATGCGATCGCTTGTTCCCTTGTGTAGCAAACAGAGGACACTAGCGCCTTGCTCCAGTAGGTTCTGCAGCAGGCGCACCACCAGCTTGTCTTCTTGCCGCCGCGTCCATAGCCAAATGCCGCAAAACAACACATCAACTCGGTAATGGCGCCTAGGCGCCAGTTCGCTCAGCGATTGAGCGGTGCGAGCTAACGTCGCTATTGGCGTCCATGGTGATGCTAGGACTTCAGCTTGGGGACTTGTATCGAAGCTAACGTGCTTCTGAAGACTGTAGAAATAGTGTTGAAAATGAGGGGAAGCTTGATATAGCACAATCTGCGCCTTAGCAAAGGCTTCGGCAACACCTCGATTAGGAAAATTAAAGTTGGCTAGCACGGTCGCAAAGACTCCACTCGCTCTAAAGATTCACATCAAAGTTCAGATTGGGCCTCTAGTTTTTCTAGGGCGACCCAAAAACCTTCACCTTGATTCTTGTGTCCCTGCCAGATCTCGGGGATGAACGAGGCGGTTGAGTCCATTTGGTTGAGGGTTCTCGATAAAGCAAAAAAGTCGATTTCACCCTCTCCAATGGGCAGCCCTTCGCCATCAACGTCCTTGGCATCAGCGATGTGCATGTGAGCAGTGTAAGGGACGACCTGCTCGACAAACGCCTGAAATGACCAGTCGTGATGGTTGCAGGCGAGCTTTGAATGGGACACATCGAAGCAGATGCGGTAGCCGTTTGCCCTGCAGAAATCGGCAATATCTTGCGGGTTAAGAAAGAGATTGTGATACTGCTGTCCGCCAAAGTGCCATGGAAAAGGCGGCATAGTTTGGGGGATGATTTCGACCCCGGCTGCATTCACCTCGGATAGGCTCTGAACCAGAGTGTCGTAGCGCTTTTGGCGTTGCGCTTCTGATAGAGGCGCATCAGTGGTGAATCCGCCGACGTTAGTCACGATCAGCGGTCGTTCTGACTTAAAGAACGGCTTGATCTGCTGGGTGATGTCGACCACCTGCTGCAGGTATGCCACCGACTGGCGGCGGTAGGGTTCCTGTTCTGAGCACAGGTCTAAGACATGGTCATTAGCAAACAGCTCGGGGCTGTGAACTACCAGCCCTAAATCGTAGGTGTGGCTGAAGTACTGACTCAGTTCCTCCTCCATATCCTTATAGCTGAGGTGAAACTCCAGTAAGGATGGATTAGTTTTCGTCGCGATCGCACCAAAATCGTGATAGCGCACGGGAATACCCCAGGGCCGTTGAAAGCGATAAGACCGAGCCTGAACCTGCTCAGAGTGCAAGTCGCTCGGAAAGAAAAAGTCTCCTGCCTGTATTGATCGCTTAATCCGTAGACCGATGAGTTCAGCCTTGCGATTGGGCTGTAGCCCCTGACCAGGACTTCTGACATCGATCATCTCAGCTGTGATCACATCCCCTGGTGCTAAGTCGCACTTAGTCACCAGACTCTTAGCCAAGGTTTCGCGATTCATGCTTTCACCTTGAGTCATCTGACGCGTGTCGGCCGACCCAAGGGCCGATTCAACCTGGCGAATTCCTGTCATCAGATCCTTGAATTCTTCTGGCAACAAACTGACCTTGTGGTCGTTCCCCTCGGATGTTTTATCGTCGGTTAGGTGTTTTTCAATGACCTTTGCACCTTTGGCAACCGCTGCGATCGCCACATGCACCCCTCGCTCATGACCGGAATATCCTACCGGACAGTCTCCGAGCTCTTTTAATCGATCTAGATAGTTGAGCTGAACGTCTTTGAAGGGGGTTGGATAGGTAGAGTTGCAGTGCAGCAGTACATACAGACCTCCTAGCGACTTGAGCAAGCTGACTGTTTCCCTAATCTCTGTCTCAGTAGACATTCCAGTCGAACAAATGAGCGGCTTGCCCGTTTTGACGATCGCAGTGAGCAGGTCGTGGTTGGTCAGATCGGCCGAAGCGACCTTATAAGCTGGCATGCCGTATCCCTCCAGCAGCTTCAAGCTTTCGGAATCCCAGGGCGTACAAAGCGGTAGAATACCCTGCTGCTTGCAGTAGTCAAATGCCTCGAACATCTCCTCAGTACTCAGCTGGAATCGGTTTAACAGATCTAGCGTGTACTGCGATCCGAGATCTTCACTAGCGTCCTCAGGATTGCCCCCATTGCGATAGAGCGAGGCCAAGTGCCGCATCTGAAACTTGGCACAGTCAGCCCCTGCCGCAACCGCTGCATCAATGAGAACCTTAGCTCTATCCAAACTGCCATTGTGGTTGTTCCCAATTTCAGCAATCACAAACGCAGGTGACTGAGCGTTGATCACAAACTTACCAATCTGAATGCCTCCCGGACGGCTACGGGCGATCGCCACTAGGCGGTGATTTCGATCTAGAAGGGGAATGAACTCGACTTGATCGGAGAAACCCGCTTGAATCTTGTCACGCGCTTCGTCGGCAAAACAATACTTGAAATACTTATTCGAGACGTTAGCGATAGGCTGATTGAGATCAATCACCGTTTGGTTCACCAGCCAGCGGCGAAAATCGCCATCTGTGACAATACCTTCAAGGATGCCGGATTCAGTGACCGAAAAGATAATTCTGCTTTTGTTGTCGCTGATCTTTTGCAGTCCGTTGACAATGCTGTCTTCTGAAAAAACAATGTACTTCTTGATATCTTTATCGATGATCATGCTTCTAAGAATCTCCGCTAATTGTCACTCGTCAATAGCAATTCCAAAATTTTCCAATCCAGCAGAGAATCGATCTCCCAAGCTGCCTTTTCATCCATACAAAAGAGAGAAATTTTGCCTCCTAATCGATTTTTCAAAGTTTTCAATACCCAAGGCTTAAAGATATAAATTGAGCCGTTTTCAACATACTGAGGTGCTAGATCTTGACGGCGCTGCCTTTGCCGATAGTCATAATTAATTGAGACTACCTCACCTTCCTTCGCTTGCCACAGAAAACGATGCGATGGCGATACTGATAGCAGAGAATCTGCGTCCGTAGTTTGCAATTGGTGAATGGCCTGATCAATATCGTCCCCACTTCGAACAGGCGAAGTACACTGCAAAAATACAATCAAATCGGGCTGAAAGTACCTGGCTTCGATTTCCTTAAGCGCATGAATAAGAGCAGATTCAGAAGAAGCGTTATCGCCTGCGATCGCCGCTGGGCGTTGAATGACCGTTGCCCCATACTGCTCAGCAACCTGCTTGATCTCAAGGTCATCGGTTGAGACAAATGCCCGATCTACTAGCTGCGACTCGCGGCAGTCCAAAATGGAATGAGCTACCAGAGGCAAGCCAGCAATAGGTCGCACATTCTTACGAGGAATTCCTTTAGAATTACCCCTAGCCGGAATCACTGCAGCGATGTTTAGAGAAGATGATTGATTATCCACGTAAGTATGTTAGGGGCTGGCGATATTGGGCTACTTGGATTGCAAATCAGCAATCACCATGCGAGTTCTTGTGAGGCTAGTCAATCTGTCAGTATCCCTTGAATCAAATGACGCGATCGCCTCAACTGGCCTATATAGCACTTCATAATTACAGGTAAGTTTTGCCTCAAGCGCTCCAAATGCATATCTACCTTGTGAAACCTATTTTAGAATCGTAGCTAAAAGTATTAGCTACGAAGAAGCGCACTGTATGGACTAATACTGTATGGACTAATTAGGCATAGAACTAATAGGTATAGATCGAAAAGGTATAAATCGATACGACATAGGCTAACACTTCACCACAGCAGCCTATTACAAGCATTCGTCTAACATTCGAGGTATGTGGACTAGCGACATTGCTGATAGTATCTGACACCATGAACCATCTCTGTACATGTCTATTTCCACTGGGTTTCTGAGAAATTCATCATTTGGTAAAAATACGGCTCACGCAACTACTCATACTGAGTGTAACTAGGAAATAGGGTTAAGAATATTAACCAGCCTCATGTAGGAACTACGTAGGAATTGATAAGGCTATGCCTTTAGCTTCAGTAATTGTCCCTGTGTACAATGGTGCACAAACAATTCATGCAACACTTGAATCAGTTTTTCAACAGACTGCCCAAGATTTTGAGCTAATTGTTATTGATGATGGCTCTACTGATTCGACGTTGGAAGTTGTTTCCAAGTTTGATGATCCCCGACTTAGAGTCTTTTCCTATTGCAATGCAGGCGTCGCTACATCTCGCAATCGCGGAGTTGATCATGCCTCGGGTAAGTACATCTCGTTCATAGATGCAGACGATCTTTGGACACCGAAGAAACTCGCGCTTCAACTCGAAGCATTAGAAAGTACACCTGAGGCCGCGGTAGCCTACAGTTGGACGAACTACATCGATCAAGAGGGTCGCTTTATTGACAAAGCCCAGCGGGTCGACTTCAGTGGAGATGTCTATGCTGAGCTACTGCTTCGCGACTTTTTGGAAAGTGCTTCAAACGTGACCATCCGCCATCAGGTGTTTCTGGAGTTTGGTGGGTTTGACCTATCTCTGACAGGGGCTGCTGACTGGGACTTCTTTCTGCGCCTAGCAAAGCACTATTCCTTCGTTGCGGTACCTCATCTGGGCGTCCTTTATCGACTTTTGAGCAGCTCGATGTCTGCCAACCTTGCCATTCAAGAGAAAGAGTGTCTTACGGTGCTCGACCGTGCGTATGAACAGGCACCGCCCGCCCTGCAGCCGCTTAAGCAGCGGAGTCTTGGCCAGCTTTATCAGTATCTAAGCTTCAAAGCGATGCATGGATCACTCCATCGACCAAAGGGGGCATCAGCATTGCATTATCTTTGGCAATCGCTAGCTCACAGCCCTCAAATAGCGATACAGCAGCCGCGCCTGACCTCAGTCCTCTTCCTGAAAATTCTAGCTGCTCTACTGCTACCGCGCCAGTCGCAGCAGTTAATCGACCAGCTTAGAGGCTAGATTCAGTTGGTCGAGTGATTCTGGGTGTCTAAGCTGCATCATATCTAGACTGTTCGACCACTTCATCGAATGATAGCTTAGGGCTAGATTTGAAATCGGTTTGGTTTGAAGACGCTGAGGGTAGCATCTTCGATACCATCATTAGTGGCGAAGACATAAAGCCTATGCATTAATCTTTGAGCTAGCTAAAGGTATGAAGATATCAACACTGCCCTCAGTCTGCGATCTAAGTGAATGGAAACCAAGTTTCAAACCAGCTATCAGAATGTTGCCTTCACGGTGGGTACGGGCCGTTGCGGCACTCAGTTCCTATCGAGGATTTTAAGCCTAGAACCAAAGGTTGCATCGGTCCATGAGCGTAATCCGTTCAATGAAACCTTTCATCGATATTGCAAGTGGTATGGGATACCCATCGATCACGAAGGATTCTTGCAGACTAAAGAGCAAGAGATTCAAGCCGACTTTGAGCGCTATGCCTTTTCAGTCGAATCTAGCGCTCATTTGTCGCTTTCGATCAAAGAGCTTTATGAGCGCTTCAACGCTAAGTTCGTTTTGTTAGTTCGCCGCCCTGACCAAGTTGTGAATTCCTATCGCTATAAGGGGTGGTACAGTCAGCCTGTTGTCCGAAGCGATATTCATTTACCGCCAAGCTATCAGAGTAGCCATGAATCGCATCACTTTTTAGGGCGCATTTTCCCCTCTGGTGAGGTATTTGAGCGCTGGCGTAAAATGACCCAGGTAGGGAAACTAGCTTGGTATTGGAATGAGCTGAACCGTCAGGTTCTACAGCAATTTTCAGCGATTCCCCAGTCCCACTGGCGCATCCAGAAGCTAGAAGATCTCTCCTATACACAGTATCTAGAGATTGCTCAGTTCATTGGCTTCCCCTCACATGTTTCTGAGGGCGAGTATCAGCAGCTTGCCACCCGTCGTCCTAATGCCACTAGTCACACGTCATATCAGGAAAAAATTGCTCAAGCTTCCGGTACAGGGCCGCGCGCTGCTTTTACAGTTGATATGTGGAACCCAACAGAAATTGCTGAGTTTGAGTCAGCAGTTGCTGCAGTTGCTGCCAAGCTGGGATACCAGTATGAGGTGGATACGCTGTTAAAAGGCAGCCAGGATAGCCTGAGCGAAGTCAGTAACAAGGCTCAACCCAGTGACAAGGTTACAGTAGATGTCTCTCGAGCTAAGAGCGCGCCTGATCCTGACTTAGAGAGTCTGATCTACGTCTCTAACGGCAACCTGCCCTCTAAAATGGCCCACAACATTCAGGTGGCCAAGATGTCTCAGGCATTGTCTAAATGCGTCAACTCCTTTGAACTTGTTACTGCAGGTGATATTGCTTCATTCTTAAGAGGAATGGATGAGGCGTTTCGAGAATGGTACGGGATACACTCACCATATAGACTGGTGCGCCTACCTCTGTACCGAAAATTCGACTACCCTTTTCCAATTGATCATGTCAACCCCTTTTTCTGTAGGGTAGCGTCGCTGTATACCTACTGGAGGTCCCCCGAGCTTGTCTATACGCGATCGCCCAAAGTGGTGGACTTCATGCTGGCACTACAGGTGCCTGTTTTGTGGGAAGAGCATGAGCTGCTGACACCGCCTTTTCCGAAGCACTTAACTGATCGCTTAACTCACAAAGATCTTGTTGGCTTTGTGACCCTTTCTAAAGACATCGCCCAAGGGTATATCGAAGCCGGACTAAGTCCTGAAAAGGTGATGATTGCTCATAGCGGCGTTGATTTAGAGAGCTTTCGCCCCAATCAGGAAAAGTCAGTTGCTCGGCAGAAACTAGGGCTACCTCAAGATGAGAAAATCGTTCTCTACGCCGGGCATTTGTATGAGTATAAAGGTATCCCAACACTGATCGAAACTGCTCAGCTGTTGCCTCAACATCGGTTCGTTTTAGTCGGCGGTTGGGAGGCAGATGTTGAGCGCACTCGGACATTTTGTCAGGCTAAAGCCGTCGATAACGTTTCCTTGATGGGTCATGTGGAGCACTCGCAGCTGGCTACTTATCTTTATGCTGCCGATGTCTTAGTCATTCCTAACAGCCGTAGTTGGAGATTGGCCACCACTACTAGTCCGCTTAAACTATTTGAGTACATGGCAATCAGGCGGCCGATTGTGGCCTCAGCGCTACCTAATATTGTCACCGTACTGCGAGATCATGACAACGCCCTGCTAGCTGAACCCGACAATCCGCACTCGTTTAAAGAGGCGATCGCTAAACTATTGGCCGATCCGGCGCTGAGTGAGCAGATTGTTATCCGCGCCGCTCAAGATGTTCAGCGGTATACCTGGGAAAAGCGATCGCGCCGGATCCTCAGGTTTGCAAACAGCCAACTACAGCAGATGGAGCGAGCGCACCACTCCTTGATCTATCGAACTCTAGTCATTTTGAAGATTCTAATTTTCCATTAGCTGCGTTTGCAGGAGAAGCAAAATTCGTGCCTAAGCCTAGCCTGAAATCGATTTACGTGGTGTCCCATCACTGGGCTGCTGGCGGCAAGCCGCTAGACTCGCTTTGGTTTTCACAAGCAGCCTGTCTTCAGCACGGTCTTCAGCTCAAGTTTGTGTGGAATGGCAAGGCTAACAGCCTGAGGAAACTCCTACCTGCTCGGTGGGTTGTTTTTGATAGTATCGGCGCGTTAGCCTTTTGGTATGGCCCCAAGCTCCATGCTCTAGCCAAGTTCTCAGGTAAAAAGATAGCCGTTTACTGGCATGAAACAGAATGGGAAATTGAAGCTGGAATTGCAAAGTGCTCGCGTCGCTATCCGTCTGTACGATATGCGCTAAAAGACCCGCATGTTAGGCATTTTCACGTTTGCCAAGCGGGCTTAGACACGCTTGCAAAGCAATATGCGGTAAAGCCGGACAACCTCTATCTGCTCCCAAACATTTCAGACTCTAGCCGATTGCTTCGCTATTCCTTACCTCTGCCGAGCGAGCCCTACCTATACGTCGCCTGTGGCCGTGTGAAAGCCCGAAAGGGACCCGATTTATTTCTAGAGATTGCTAAGCAAACACTCGCCTATAATCCCAAAGCAAAATTTGTTTGGATTGGCTCTTTTGAGCGCAGCGGTCAATTTTCAGAGGCGGCGATCGCGGCGTCAATCCGTGACCAAGGACTCGAACATGCCGTCACATTTACGGGTGAACAGCAAGACCCTACCCCGATTCTTGCTAAAGCCAGTGCCTTTTTGCTCACCAGCCGTGATGATCCACTTCCCAAAGTTTTGATGGAGGCACTAGCCCTAGGAAAATCTTGCATTGCGTTTGACGTTGGGGGCGTCGCTGATCTTTTGGGGCAGCTTGGCGTGAGCATTCCCCCCGGTGATGTGTCCGCATTTGTTCAAGCCTTGCGCCGACATCAACAAGCCCCTCCTATCAGCGCCGACGAACAGAACAGGCGTCGCCAGTGGTACCTGCAGCGCTATACACCCGAAGCATTTGGCCATCGATTTGCGAAGGCAGTTGACTGGTGGAACCACAAAGTTCCTAGTTAGTAGCCCAGAGTTCCTAGTTAGTAGCCCAGATATCCCAGGTATCTGATCGCTACAACCGTTCGTGTTTCACAATTTATCTACTTTAACAACACCTCTACTCACGTGAGCAAATGGCTGGTCCTACCTTTATCTGTATTGGCGCTATCAAGAGCGGTACAACCTGGCTGCACTACAATCTTCAGCAGCATCCCGGCGTTTGGTTGCCACCGCTTAAAGAATTACGCTATTTCAACGAACCCGAATACAACCTGAGAGAGCGGCTGTTTGGCAAAGATAAAAAACGCTACGAATACTGGCGAATACAAGTTAGAAATTTTCTGCATCATAAAAGAGCCTGGCTACGTCCTGGCTATTTCAGATGGCATCTAAATTATTTTTTGCTCCCTCGCAGTGCCCAATGGTACGAGTCTCTATTTGCACCAGGTAAGGACCAGGTAACTGGAGATGTCACCCCTTTATACGCTCCTATGGACGAGAGCCAGATTGCGGCTATCCAGAAGGATTTCCCAGATCTCAAAATTATATATATGCTGCGTAATCCCATTGATCGCACCTGGTCCCACATTCTGCTTAGGTGCATCAGCTTAGTGGACTGGCAGCCCGAAAACCTAACTGAGGAACTGGTTCGCAAGACCGTGTTTGATCGCGATTTAGATGACCAGTGGCTATTTTCAAACGGACACTACACCAAAAATCTGAGTCGATGGGAAAAGTACTTTCCCCCTGAGCAAATCTTTGTCGGCTTTTACGATGACCTTAAACAGAATCCTCGACGATTTCTAGAAGAAATTTGTACGTTCTTGCAGGTGAGAGGGTCTTTGGGCAATCAGATCAATCTAGAGACCCGGTACAACCAAAAACCGATTCAGTTAGCGATCCCCTCCGATATCGAAGCAATATTCTCCAACATCTATCTAGAAGAACTTCAGCTGTTAGCTGAACGTTTTGGTGGCGTAACCTCGAATTGGCTGGACCAAGCCCGCCTTGTGCTCGAAAACACATCCTAAGAAATGGCGACAGATCACCGTTTCAAATCAGCATTACAGATATGCTCTTTTTTACCTGATCGCTTATCCAAGACTGGTTTTAGGCATACGATGGAGTTTACTTCGCAGTTTTCCATTGCCCGTGAAACAACGTGTAGAAACAGGGAATGATGAACAGCGTCAGCAGCGTAGCTAGAGAGAGACCTGAAAAAACGACAACGCCTAGCGGCTGCAAAAACTCTGAGCCTTGACCGATGCCGAGTGCGAGCGGGAACATTCCCAATACAGTGGTGATTGTCGTCATCAGGATCGGTCGCAGGCGCTGAGGGGCCGCTTTGCAAATGGCTGTTACGCGATTCTCTGCCGGAGAAGCTTCACCAACGAATTTCTCTTCGGCGTAGATTTGGTTGGCTAGCTCTACCAAGATGATGGCATTGTTTACCACGATGCCAACTAGTAGCACAGCACCGACAACGACCGTTGCGCCGATAGCCGTCTGTGTGATGAACAGACCAAAGATACCCCCTGCTAGGGCCAGCGGTACAGTTAGCATGATGATCAGCGGATCGACCAGTGAGTTGTACTGTACGGCCATCACGGTAAATACCAAGAAGGCAGCAAGGCCACCTAGAATGCCCAGCCCATCTTGAATATCAGCGTTGCTTTGAGCGCTGAAGCTAGGTAGACGGGTGACCCCCTCAGGTAGACTCACGGTTGCCATAATCTGATCGAGTTCTGCTAGGGCATCTCCTAAACTGACATTTTCGGCTAGGTCGCCTTCGATGATAAAGACCTGGCGCTGGCTGATCCGCTGAATTTCTCCGGGGGCTTGACCTTCTTCAATTTGGGCAACATTGCCAAGTCTAACGGCCTGACCATCGCCATTCAAAAGCGGTAGCTGGGCAAGCTCGCCTAGATTACGAACCAGCGTGTTGGGCGTCTGTACGCGCACGTCCACCAGGCGATCGCCCCGCTGGAGTTGGGTAGGAACTGAGCCAGAAAGCACCGTCTGCACGGTGCGCCCAATCGCTTCAGCAGACAAGTCTAGATCAGCGGCTCGCTCCCAGTTAGGGCGAATTTGAACTTCTGGCTGAGAAGGGTCGGCATCAGGAGAGTAGCTAGCAAGGGCTGCCTGCGCATCTAAAGCGGCTAGCACCTGCTGTCCGGCGGCGTTTAGGTCATCGGTATTGGTCCCTTGAAGAATGACATCCACATCACTGCGTACCGGAGAATTGCCTAAAATCAAACCGCGCACTCTACCCGGGAAAAGTCGCAATCGGGTATTAACAAGGTTAAACTGCTGAAATTCTTGGTTGAGGCGATCGCAAAAAGCTTCTACATGAGTCCCAGGTACGAGCGTGAGTTTGCTAGTGCCACGCAGGGCATTTTCACTACTGCTGTTGCCAAATAGAAAGCCACCAGCCGTACTAAAGACATATTTGGTTTCTGGTTGAGCGAGGAGCAATTCGTCAATCGCGTTCATCACTCGGCGGTTTTCTTCTAGCGTCGTGCCAGGTGGAAACTGCGCCCATAAGTCAGCCTGGCCAGTGGCAATACTCGGTAGGATCTCTTGAGGAATTTGTTGTACGGTTAGCAAACTGCCGCCACCGAGAATAGAAAAGGCGATCGCAATCACCAAAATCCGTCGCTGTAGCACCCAGCCTAGCCACTGGGCATAGCGCCAAGTTGCGAACTGCAAGCACAGATCAAACTGGCGAATTAGCCAAAATTCACTAACGCCGCTCGATTGAGGCACCGCGAGTAGCCTAGCGGCCAAGGTCGGTACGATCGTCAGGGCGACGACTAGGGAGGCGGCAACAGCAAAGCTGACGGTCAGTATCAGTTCACTAAATAGTAAAGAGATAAAGCCGCCAATGAGGAGAAAAGGCAGGACGGCAACTAGGTTTGTTGTGGTTGAGGCGAGCAGCGCCGACTCTAGTTCGCGGCTGCTGACTTCTGCTTGGCGAATGACAGATCTGTGGTTTCCTTTTCCGCCATCTTTTCTATTGCTGTTTTTGTTGCTGGCCGCGACGCCCTTAGTGATGTTTTCTAGCATCACAATTGCGTTATCTACAACGATGCCAACCCCGAGTGCTAGACCCCCCAGACTAAACACGTTTAGAGAAAGGCCGAATATTCCCATTGTTAGAATCGCCACCAACGCTGCTAGTGGAATGGCGATCACGATGATGAAGGTTTGCCGAAGCGAACCTAGAAAAAGGAGAACTGCGATCGCCGCCAACCCTGCCCCAGTTAGCCCAGAGATAGCGACATTACGAACCGCGTTTTGAACAAAGATCGATTCGTCTAGTGTGGTATTGATCATCAAATCTTCTGGCACTAGCCCGGATGCTTCTAATTCCGCTAGCTTTTGCTTGATCCCATTCACAACTGTGATCGTATTCGCCGTAGGCTGCTTCTGAATACTCACTTTGACTGCAGGCTGGCCGTTGAGGTTCACAAAGATGCGCTGCTCTTCAATGCCATCAATTACTTCGGCGAAGTCTCGTAGATAAACCTGCTGCTGCGCCGCTGATTCTCCTACTTCAAAGATCAAATTACGAATTTCGTCTGCATTTTCAAATCGTCCGGCCACGCGAGTTAGCGGCTCATCATTAGGCCCTTCTATCCGCCCGCCAGAGGTATCTTGGTTCCGTTCTGACAGTGCGTCTAAGACTTCGTTGATGCCCAAACCTAACGACTGCAATCTGGCTGGGTCAAGGTTGATTCGAATCTCCTCATTTATACCACCAGAGACATCAGCGCTAGCTACGCCCGGTAGGGTATTGAGTTCACGCGATAGCTCTTGTTCTGCAAAGACTCTTAGGTCCACGCCTTGAAGCGAGTCTGAGATGAGCGCAATTTCATAGACGGGTAGCTGTGACGGGTCAAACTTGAACAGTCTTGGTTGGCCAATGGTTTCAGGTAGACTACTACGAGCCCGGTTGAGCGCAGCGGTTGCATCGTTGAGTGCCTGATCAATATTGCCACCGGGCTGAAAGTACAGGTCTAAGCTGATTCTACCTTCTCTAGTTTGAGAGACAATTTGGACGACGCCTTCAGTTGCCGCTAGTGCTTGTTCTAACGGGCGAGTCACCTCGTCAACCGCGACTTCGGGGGAAACGCCGGGTGCGTCGGCTCTCACACCGATGCGGGGATAGGTGATAGAAGGCAGTAAATCAACCGGAAGCGATCGCACAAAGAATACTCCCAGGACGATCACTGCAACCGTTAGCATCAGCGTAGCGATATGTCGTCGAATGGCAAGCCTGCTAAGGCTGAAGCCAGCCGTAGAGTCCGTCGCTATGTTTGATCTTCTGTTCGATATTGTTGGATCGGCGGCTGATTTTGGTGACGAAGCTTTTGAAGACGAAGAAGGCAGTGTCATTGGTGGCTCTCTCCTGCTTCGGCGGGTTCGGTTATCAGCTCAGGGTCTGACTCGGATAGTATGCTGAGTCTAACGGCTTGACCGGAAGTGAGCGGGTGATCGCTCTGCGTGATAAACGCTTCTCCAGGGGCTAGACCCGAGACAATCTCTATCTGGTCTTGAGCGCGATCACCGGTTTTGACTGAGCGAGCGATCGCGACTGTCTGCTCGCTTTGCTCTTCAATCACAAAGAGCGTGCTATCTTTACCAGATTTACTCAGCGTCAAGGCAGTCGCAGGCACAACCACTCGGCTCTGTTGGGTGGGCGAAAATTGCACACGAGCAAGTAAACCGCTCCCCATTTTCTGAGAATTTGAACCGCTAAGATTGGGAATAGTGACCTGAACAGGAACCAGCCGCGAGACCTCATCGGCTAATGGCGCAATCTGCGTGATGCGGCCCGAGATAGCGCCTTCTTCAGGAAAGGCATCTAGCGTAACACTGGCCGATTGACCGATGCTTAACCGACTGATGTCTAACTCGGAGACTTGAATGGTGACTTCTAGGCTACTGATGTCTCCTAATTCTAGGATTGTGGCACCCGATTCGACAAAGCTGCCAATATCCACTTGTTTGGAAAGGACAATGCCAGTTAGGGGTGAGCGTAAGTCGGCATATGAAAGCTGTTTTTGTGTTTGGGTGACGATCGCCTGCTGGGCATCAATTCGATCGGCGGCTGAGGCAGCAGCTTGCGCCTGGGCGTCTACTCTCGCTTGAGCAGAGCGAAGGGCTTGCTGTGCGTTGGTGACGGCTAGTTCGGCAGCCTCGGCTGCCTGGAGTGCGATCGCCCCTTTGTTTGCCAGCTGTCGCAGTCGTTGAGCGTCCGTTTGAGCCTGTGATAGCGTCGCCTCAGCCTGAACGACAGCAGCCCTTGCTTCGCTGATTGACACTGCCGCTTGAGCGGTCTCCGCTTGCCTAGCAGAAAGTTCTGCTTGGGCCTGGTTAACTGTTGTGGTCTGCAGATCACTATCAAGCTGAGCTAGCAGCATGTCTTGCGCAACCACATCACCTACGTCGACTAACAGATTAATGACTTCTCCAGAAACCTGAGCCCGTAGCGCCACTTGCTGAATCGGACGAGTCGTTCCTGTATAGGTCAACAGACCCGCAATCGATCCAGTTTCTGCTAGCCTCGTCTGGACGGCGATCGCCTCTTCGGACCTGGTCGGCTGACCATGCCCTTGTTCTGGCTGGGCCTCACTAGCTGGTAGCAGACCACAGCCGGTTACCGTCAGTAGCAAGGGCAGCCATAGTCCAAACTGAGTTGCGCTTACTCTAAGTTGCCTCTGGGGCGATCGCATTCTGATGCGCATAGTATTCGCCAACGAGCTTATGCTTTCGTACTTTTGTAGTAATAGGAAAGCACAAATAACTCGTTGGCGCTGCTGTTTTGTTGTCAGTAGACTTGCTTCTAAGTAGTCAGTTTCACGGAGCCACCGAGCGTACAGCGTTTCTCACTCCATCAACCGCTACTTCAGCGTTAACCAATCCCCGGCCAAAGAAATACTCTTGTGCCGAGATAGTGCTGCCAGTCTGTTCTTGAAACTGCTGATACTCTGCCATTTCCTCAGTGCTAATCTGTAGCTCGTTATAGTCTGCGGAGCGGATCAATAGTTCGGTGATTTGATCACGGGTAAGAACATCATTATCGTCTGCATCCTTCATTAGCGCGACAATACCGGAAACAGCAGGCGCAGAAAAAGAAGTCCCCTGTACGCCTACGTACTGACCTCTATCATCTATAGCTGAATAGCTCGCTTCTAGATTGCCGCTGCTCAGCCCTTCCCAGAAGCCGGAGACCCAAGCCCCTCCAGTAGTCAGAATCCCTTCGACCAAAGAATTACTGACGTCTCCACCAGGTGCTACAACATCTAAGCCTTGACCATAGCTGCTATAAAAGGAACGGCCACCGTAGATATTTGTAGAACCTACAGCAATAACATTTGGTCCGCCCGCCGGGAACGAAGCTCGGTTGACGTTGAGATTACCTGCAGAAGCAACAATCACCAAATTTGGGTCGGCTCGCATAATATCGTTGAGCATCGTCTCGAATTCTTCAACTGGCGCTGAGCTGCTCAAACTAAAATTGATCACATCGACCCCTCTAGCTGCCGCATAGCCGGAGGCTTCAATCAGAGCACTCGGCGTAATCTTGCCATTGAGACCAAAGACTCTAACCGGCAGAAACTGAGCATTGGGTGCTACCCCAACTAGGCCAATATTGGTCTGAGGGCGAGCGGTGATAACACCTGCAGACCAGGTTCCGTGGAATTCACCGGAGGGCGTGCTTTGGAAAACAAACCGCATATAGTTAGCTCTCTCCGTAGGCGTAGATTCAGGAGCCTGATATTGTAGATATTCGTCAAAATCAGCGTAGGTCGATAGCAATTCTTCGTCAGAAAGTGCAACAGAGTCCTGAAATTCTTGTTTGTAGACAGCGACTTCCTCATTACTGATCCGGGTGTCTGGATCGCCATATGCGCAGTTGTTGCTGTTTGTAACCTCGCAGGTAACCACATCGCTAGAAAAATCCCAGCCGCTGACTTCACCTGGTAAAGGATTAGAAACGGTCGATGGCAGCCTATAGACACTGTTGATAAGATCGGGATGATCCCATTGCAATAGGCTATCGACCACAGCAACAGTAACGCCCTCACCACTATCACTTTTAAGCCAGGCCTCTAGCGCATAGATATCCGTCCTATCTGCGTTAGGGCGCATTGGAAAACTATTAAGCAGCCACTGCCAAGGCAGTAGGGAGTTCGGGAAAGCAAAGGCTCTAGTCGATGACTCATCGGCTTCTGTCGCATCAGGAACTTCCTCAGATGTCGTAGATGCTTCGTCTACCGCTTCGTCCGTCGTCTCGTCTGCCGCTTCATTTGAAGTCTCCTCTAGTCCCTCGTTTAGAGTCTCTTCAAGCTTCTCTTCTGAGAGCTGCTCATCTATGTCGTTGTCTGGTTCATCTTCTGAAGCATTCTCTTCACCCCGCTCAGGTGCGCCAAAGTCCATCTCGCCAAGGTTTACATCTCTTTGATAGGCTACTGACTGAACAAAGTTGGGGGTCGCAGATTGAACACCCGGTACGCTGTCTAGCTGGTTAGCGGTTGCTAGAATAGCCGTGCCCGTTGCGGCGGTTGCCCTCATGAGAAATCGGCCAGGACTAAACTGCAGCGGGCGAACCATTTCCATCCCGTATTCGCTAACCATCTCTTCAGCCTCAGCCTGGGTCGTTTCGGGGGCAAAACTGACAACGACTTCAGGGGTGATCACAATTGACTCATTGCTGCCTTGGCGAGTGACCACAGGTAGGGTCGCTGCTACATAGGGTTGATCTAGCTGCCGCGTAATGTTGTTCGTGAGGCTGCGGGTGCCACTTTCTGGCAAAGTGATCAGCGCATAACTATTGCCCAATGGGCTGATGTCTATATCCACAGGTGTCTGTGAGATGTCTCTAGTCTCGGCTAGAGCGGCTTCAACGTCTTGGCGCAGCTGCAAGTAGGCAGGCGTGAGGCCATCGATTCCACCTCTAGTAGCTGATTCTTCGGTGAACTGGACGGCGATTTGATCGGTGCGCTCGTCTAGCAAGATACGCTCGTCAAAGAAGGTGTAGTAAAGACCTTCTGGCTCATCGCTTTCGCCTGTTATCTCTTGCACATCAGCTTGAGCATTGGCAGCTAGATTTAATTTTAGCGCCGCTGATAGATTAGTCGCTCCCCAGAAGCCGCCGGTCATTAACAAGACGAAGGGTAATAGTCGCTTTAGCATTGAGCAAAAGTTCCTCACATGTTTATATGTACAGCAGTCGCCACTTTTCTTTGGGCCTTTTCCAAAGGGTAAAAAGGGCAAAACCCTTGTGTTCAAAGGAAAAGTGGCTAACTAGCGCGGATAGTCTCTTTGAGTATGCATCCACTCGCTAGTCATACCTTCTTCTAGGTAGGCCCACCCTATTCAGGCAATTGGATCAAAACGTAGCATAAAAAAGCCCAAGACTCGCTAACCGCCACGGTCTAAGTCTTGGACTAAAGAAACTTGTTGTTTAATTTCGTTACAGCCAGGAACTATGGCCTTTCTCTAATGCCTCTGATGCTGATAAAGACCAACTCAGTTGAAGATGTACAGTGATTAACTACGGAGATACACTGATGTGTGAACTATCAGTATCTATGTCATATTGTCTCTGGCTGAAAGTTAAGAGACTAGTAAGACGTGATTAAAGTGCGTTTGATGTTTTTATAATCAATAGTCTCGGTTGAAAGCATAGAAGAAAGGTTACGCAAATTTTTTAAGACCTGCTGAAGCTGTAGAGAAGTGTTCTTTGCTCGTATGTGTAGATAACAGCCCTGATGCCTTTGAGGATTTGCGAATCGGGCTGCTTTTCTAGTGAAAGTTGCAGCTTTTGGACGTATATGTAGCAGCCCAAAGAACTGTTTATTCTCTTCCTAGACCAGCACGAACTGAGTCTTATTTAAGCTAGTGGTATCTACATTAGTAAGGGTAGCCAGTACCTCGTTTGTATCCGTAAAGATGATGTTATTACCGACGAAGGAAAGCTCACCGATACCTAGTCCACTCGCCAAACCAATCAGGTCTTGGCCACTAAAGTCAGTAATAGTGTCTGTACCGTTTCCAACTGCCAAGACAAAGGTATCTTTGCCGCCACCACCCGTGAGCGTATCGTTACCCCTACCGCCAATCAGCGTATCTTTGCCGACCCCGCCATCAAGACTGTCGTTACCATCCCCGCCGAAGAGCGTGTCTTTACCGTTGTCGCCGAAGAGCGTGTCTTCACCGTTACCACCATAGAGCGTATCAAAGCCCTGCTCACCAAGGAGAATGTCATTATCATCTCCGCCGATAAGAATGTCTCGATCGTCTCCGCCGAGGAGAAAGTCGTCGCCTTCATTACCATCAAGGAAATCGTTGCTGTCTCTACCATCAAGCAAGTCATCCCCCTTACCACCAATAAGGGTATCTTTGCCCTGGGTACCTATGAGAAGTTCACCCATAGCAGCACCAAATATCACGTAGCTTTTGCCCGAACGTTCGCCAGTGGGTGCGGCAGCGGGTGCGCCAATAATTAGGTCGTCGATTTCATCACCGTTGACATCACCTGTCCCGCTCACCGAACGACCAAAACCATCATCGCCGTCATTGCCATTGATGACGAAGCCGCTGCTGCCATCTAGGCTAGATAGATCGAGCACAGCACCAAAGCCCGCATTGCTGCCAAACACCACATAGCTCTGACCTGAGGATTGGCTTCTAGGCTGATCATGATATGCGCCAATGATTAGGTCGTCGATCCCATCGCCGTTGACATCACCCGCACCGCTTACCGAACGACCAAAACCATCATCGCCGTCATTGCCATTGATGACGAAGCCGTTGCTGCCATCTAGGCTAGATAGATCGAGCGCCGCACCAAAGCCCACACCACTGCCAAACACTACATAGCTTTGACCTGAATTGTCACCATTCGGATCAGCAGTAGGTGCACCAATAATCAGATCATCGAAGCCATCGCCGTTGATATCCCCTGCACCACTCACAGAAATAGAAAAATCATGCTCAACAGTAGAAGTTATAACGAAGCCGTTGCTGCCATCTAGAGTAGAAAGCTCTAAAGCAGTGCCAAAGTCCGCATTGCTGCCAAACACTACATAGGTCTTACCTGAGTAGACGCCGTTAGAGTTGGAATAGGGTGCACTAATAATCAGATCATCGAAGCCATCGCTATTGATATCCCCTGCACCGCTGACTGAATACCCGGATTCCTCGTAGGCATTCATACCCCTTAGCACAAAGCCGTTGCTACCATCCAAGCTAGAAAGCTCAACCGTAGGGTTAAAGCCCGCATCGCTACCGAACACCACATAGCTTTCACCCGAATAGATGCCGTTAGGATCAGCATAGGATGCGCCGACAATCAGATCATCGAAGCCGTCGCCATTGATATCTCCCGCACCGCTGACTGAATAACCAGATCTATCAAACTCATCAATACCGTTGATAACAAAGCCGTTACGCCCGTCTAGGCTAGATAGATCGAGCGCTGCATCAAAGTCCGCACCGCTGCCAAATACTACGTAGCTCTCACCTGAATGGCGGCCATTTGGGCTAGTAAAGGGTGCTCCCATAACCAAATCATCGTAGCCATCGCCGTTAATATCTCCTGCGCCGCTCACCGAATAGCCGGAGCGATTGATGGCGAAGCCACTATTACCATTTAGGTTAGATAGATCGAGCACCGCATCAAAGCCCGTATCGCTGCCAAACACCACGTAGCTGTTGACTGAAGTGCCAATAATCAAATCATCAAAACCGTCGCCATTGATATCTCCCGCACCGCTTACTGAACGACCGAAGAATTCAAATGAATCAGCCCCAATAAGTGCGAAACCATTACCACCATCGAGTGAATCTAAGTCAAACTGTGCTGAGAAAGCCATACTGTTGTCCTGTTAGTTGTCGTCCTGTTGCGTGACAACTACAGCGGTTTATGAACGTAGGCCGGTTTTGTCATCACCTAAACGAAGCATGTATAGCCGGCGTCGGATGCACCCGTACGCCGGCTGACCACTTTGGTCTTCTATGACTAGGGTTTCACATAAGAGAGTGTGTGGAGCAAAGTGGCGATCGCTGTAGATGTCTACTCTAGTTGCTTACTACTGTGTACCCCGCACTGCCAACCTGCTATCACCAGAGTAACCAGGACAACAATACCTGGATCGAAGATATACTGTAGTTCAGGAAATGCACTGACAATACTTTCAGACTCAACTACTTCGTTGATAGCAGCTACAAGTTCTCTTTGAGTGATGCGTGATTTCTTTGATGAATGTAGGTGACTGTAATACTTCGATAGAGCATTATCTGAGGTGACAAGCTTTACTTTCTTCTACCTACAGCAAGAATCTTCTACTTACAGCATCATTCAAAGAGTAAGGATAGAGAAGATACTATTAAACAACAGAACTAAATGGAAGCGAATATCGGCCTAGTGAAGACATCAACGGTTACATTTCGAATGTCTAGGGTTCATCACCGGCAGTGACCAACACATCACTATCGTTAGCGCTAATAGAGAGCTGGCCGATCATTGCCATCGTTACCATAGATCAATCTAGCCTTTGCTGAGCGTTTTTGCACCGTGTTGGGCTACATAGAATAAGACAAACAGTACAACCCTATCTAGCCTAAATCCAACAAAAACAATTAAATTTGACCACTAATTAGGCTGGTAACCAGGCCTGACTCAAGGCTAATAGTCTGTTTTCAACCGCAGTATCTTCTGACAGTATCAACTTGCCTGCCGACTAATATTGTCCGTTTTCGAAAGTTGTCTGTAAGGGTTCTTCTTCAAGTCTTATAAAATGCTTCCAGATTTATTTTTAGCACAGTATATCCCTCATGGACATTGTTACCTTTGGCAAACGCCTTTAGTAGGACTGCATGTTATCAGCGATTTATTAATTGCTGTGGCCTACTTTTCTATTCCCCTAACACTTATCTATTTCATTCGTCAACGTCAGCAGGACTTCCCAACTTCTCTAACTCTGTTATTTGGGAGCTTCATTTTTCTTTGCGGATTTGGCCATTTGATTGATATTGCAACGCTATGGTTTCCGATCTACTGGATTTCCGGCATCGTTAAGGCGTTAACAGCTTTAGTCTCTTGTTACACTGCGATGGAGTTGGTTGTATTACTTCCGCAGTTCTTGGCACTTAGGGAGTCGCAGAAGAAAGAAGCGGCTGCTCAAAAAGCGCTAGAAAAAAGTCGACAGGTTTTCAGAGATGCCTTTCATGATGCTCCTATCGGCGTGGCGTTAGTTTCCCTTGTTGGGAAATTTCTGAAAGTCAACAAAAGTACGGCTCAAATTACAGGCTACTCTGAAGAGGAGTTATGCGCAGTCGATTTTCAATCTATTACGCACCCAGACGACTTGCAGGAAGACCTTGACCTTGTTGATCAGCTGATGCAGGGCTCGCGTCGATTATACCAGCTCGAAAAAAGATACTTCCATAAGTCAGGCCATATTGTCTACGTACGAATCAGCGTCTCCCTTTTAAGAGATGCTAATGGCGATCCACAATTTTTCGTTGCTCACATTGAAGATGTATCAGAGCAGCATCGAGTCAATGCTGCTCTAAAAGCAGCGCAGCAAGAGGCTGAAGTCGCAAGCAAATCTAAGAGCAGTTTCCTAGCGATGATGAGCCATGAAATTCGCACCCCAATGAACGCCTTGCTCGGTATGGCGGAGCTACTAGAGAGTACTGCTCTCACCGTTCAGCAGAAAGAGTTCGTTAGTATCATCCGCTCTAGCGGCAAAACCCTTCTAACGATTATTAATGATATTCTTGATTTCTCTAAGGTTGAGTCCGGTAATTTAGTACTCGAAGAAGGATATCTAGATTTATACGAGTGCATAGAGGATGTGCTCATTCTATTTTCAAACCAAGCAGACGAGAAATCATTAATGCTCTCTTCTCTGGTTGAGCCAGCGACGATGCCGACCGTTTTCACAGGCGATCCGGTACGCATGCGACAAATTTTAAGCAATTTAATTAGCAATAGTATTAAGTTTACTAAAAAGGGAGAGATAAGCATTCACGTAACGATTAGCCCCATAGAAGCTGAGGCATTATCCGAGAAGCGTTCATACTATCAGCTTCAGTTTGCGGTCAAAGATACCGGCATCGGTATCCCCAAACACAAGCTTGATAAGCTCTTCAAGCCATTTAGCCAGGTTGACTCTTCAGTAACCCGCAAACACGGTGGCACTGGACTTGGGCTATCTATTTGTAAACGCCTGGTTGAGCTAATGGGAGGGCAAATGTGGGTTGAGAGCGAACTAGGCTGCAGTTCTACATTCCATTTTTCAATTCAGTTGCCAGCCTATGAAAATGCTTGCCAAACTCCGAATCTGCAAGCTCATGGCTTAAGCCAAAAGAATTTGTTGATTATTACTAGTAACCAGACGAACCTAGCACATCTTGCTCTACAAGCTGAATCGTGGGGACTTAACGTAAGTCAGGCAGCCTCGCCAGAAGCGGCCTTAGTCGAACTCAGGGCCAAGCCGCGGTTTGATATCGTAGCCATTCAAAAACCACTGCACGGCTTAGGGCTGATGGAAATGGCTCTACGAATTCGAGAACTACCGGGGTATCAAATAGTGCCGTTGATTGTTATGAAGTCTCGAAAGCACACCCATACAACGCCTGTAGACTCGCTCAAAGGCAATGTAGCCGTATTGAGAAAGCCGGTTAGGCGCTCTCAATTTTACAACGCACTTGTAAGACTACTAGTTGATAAAAAGCCCTTTGCTACTGACTCTACTACGCTACCGGAACAGCCTAAAACAGAATCTACTATCAGCATTCAAAATCCCCTACGCATTCTGCTTGCGGAAGATATTGCTCTCAACCAAAAAGTGGCACTCTACATGATCACTTCCTTCGGTTATCAGGCTGATGTCGCCAACAATGGAAAAGAAGCGGTCGAAGCACTACAATCCCACGCTTATGATTTGGTATTGATGGATGTTCAAATGCCAGAGATGGATGGATTAGAAGCGACCCGAATAATTCGCGCCAATTCAAATATTGTTCAGCCTCATATTGTGGCAATGACTGCCCATGCGCTGCAAGGAGATCGCGAAGAATGCCTTTCTGCTGGAATGAATGGCTACATTAGGAAACCTATCACTAAGGATGAATTACTTAAAACGCTGCAGCAATGTCCACAATTAGACAAGACGCTTGAAACTCTTTCATCCAGAGACCTAGCATCACCGCTTCAATAGCTTTAGTGAAGTGGCCTAGAACACTGTGCATAGACCACTATGCTTAGACCACCGGGGCTAGAACGCTATCAGAGATTATACTTCTGAAGAAAACCTCTCTAATGAGTAAATAACGAGTTTTTTCTACTTGGCTAAGTATAGTTGTATGGCTAAAAGCCTTAGAAAAAACAACAGAATAAGCAAATTGCATCCCTAGTAGGCGTAGCCTTCTCTATGAGTGTGCCTTTTAGAAAGGCTACAACAAAAAGTGAGAATCGTAGAGTGTATTAGCTGACCAGCGCGTTCTCGGTATAAAGAGATTGCTTCTCTTCATACATCCGCTGGTCGGCTTTTTCCCAGGTCTTCTTTAGTCCCGTCGAAGACGTTCCTTCTGCAATGCCTACAGAGGCTTTAATGCCTTCTGCGGCGAGCGCGTTACGGACCCGCTTGAGTAATTCTTGACCTCCATCTGCAAGACTGCACTCTACCGCAATAATGCCAAACTCATCACCGCCTAGCCGAGCTACCATATCATTCTCTCTCGCTACCTGACGCAAAACGCGACCTGTACGCTGGAGCAGTGCGTCACCAGCGGCATGTCCTTTGGTATCATTCTCTTGCTTAAGCCCATTAAGGTCAAGGATTAGCACAGTTACCACACCACCATAGCGACGGCAGCGAATTTCCTCAGCAGCTAGAAACTCATCCCACGCGCGCCGGTTAAACAATTGGGTGAGCGAATCGGTTAGTGCCTCTAGCTGTAGACGCTCTAAGCGACGGCTAGAGGCTACCACCCTAAGCTCAGTTTGAAGTACTGTCGTCAGTACGGATGAGAGCATTTCGAATAGGTCATGCTCAGCTAGCAGTTCGGTTGATTTCGGCAACGGATCGAGACCACAGAGTGTTCCAAAAAGGGTTCCATCTGTGTGATATATAGGAAATCCGACGTATGCTTTTATCTTCAGATGACGTGCTAGGGTCGTGGTTCGATAAGCCTCGACTAGATCCGATTGAAGAGCAATGTTCGGACCGTTACCCTTCACCATTTCAGAGCAGAATGAGTCGGCCCACCTGAAGACCTGCTTTGATGCTGTTTCCTGATATCCATCGCCTTCAGTGTGAAGAAGAAACCAGAAGTCTCCTTGCTTGCGGGTCACTAGCCAAAGATCAAAGTCAAAGCGCTTATGCAGAAACCTTAGAATAGTTCGACTAGCGCTTTCAAAGCAGTCGAAGGATAACTTGCCTGTGAATCTTCTTTCCATCTTTAGTTGTTTTTTATAGAACTGTTAGTAGGTCTTGTTCACTCACTTGACAGTTGAAGAGGTGTTGTTAAAACTTCGGTAATCTCTATCGCGATGTACAGCGCTATCAAGCCAACTTTTGTCAACGCTATAGAAGATTCTGCTCTAGCAGTCAAAAGGACGAGATCTGATAGGTGACTTCTCAAATCCGCTGATATCTACTCCGCAAAATCACTTATTTGACAAGCAGGAACAAGCGATCTCTAGGAAGCTTTGTTAAATCGATAAGACAAATCATACTAACGGTCGTCATTTTAAAGCTCGAACAATTGTCGGGATTTGCCCTGGCGGGATTAGATTCTATAAAAAAAGCTTTTTAAAAAATTAAGCCACTTAATTACCTTCAAAGAGTCAAGAGTTGCTACCAAACTAACCAATTCCAAGAAGGCTCTATCTGGATAGAGTATACCCAAAACGCTAGTCTCAAAAGACTTTGACTAGAGCGTAGTTAATCAAGTTAGAAAGATGTCGTTCGAGAAGAAAAATTAAACCTTTAGCGGTTGTATAGCTCTTCAGCACTCAGCTTCAACATTGAGTTTCTACTTAAAAGACAATATCTATTTATCAATACCTATCTGATCGGTAGGGGAAGTCACTCGATCGATAGCTAGCAAACAGCCCATAGACTAGTTAGTCGTTTTTTATCTCGATTAGTTCCACAATAGACAGACAGGCTGACTACATACATCATTTTCGTCGGAGGTTCTAGACAACAAAGTATGGACGCAATGCCCATTTTGAAGGAAACCGACCACACTAGGGGTTCGCTGTCTGCAGCGCTGCTAATGATGACCTACGGAACTTATCAATGCCCTTACTCAGAGCAGGCACACAAGACAACTCAAAAGCTGTGTCAATCCCTAGGCGATCAATTCTGCTTTGTCTTTCGTCATTTTCCGCAGCCCGATATCTATCCTCAATCGCGCAAGGCCGCTGAGACGGCTGAAGCTGCAGGTAGCCAAGGAAAATTCTGGGAGATGCACGACAAACTATTCGACAACACAGATAAGTTAGACGATGCTTCTCTGGTTGAGTATGCAGATGAGCTTGGTCTAGATGTTCCTCAATTTCTACACGAGCTAGGCTATCACCTTCATGCCTCGCGAATTCAGTCTGACATCGATAGCGCCAAGCAATATGGTGTTAAAAAGTCTCCAACCTTTTTTATTAGCGTTCGTCATCAGGGCACCGAAAAACTAGAGACGTTAGTTCAGCAGATCTTAACCGTGGCACTTAAAAACGCTGGTTAGAATTTGAATTATATAACTTTGGTCACTTAGCTTACGGGATAGTCATTGGCTATAACCCTTGTGTTTCAACAGGCTAAGTGACTCGCAATGCGCGAATGCATCCGCACCTTGCTATAGCTATGAAAGTGTTGATTTGTAGGCTTCTACAGCCAGTTGAACCTTGTCATATTCGGTAATGACTTGAGCTAGCGAGGATGCTACAGGCTCAACGTAGTTGCTCTTGGCATTGGCTTCTATAGATTGACAAAGTTGGAAGAGGGACATTGCTCCAATACAGCCGCTGAGTGACTTTAGCGCGTGAGCAGTGGTTGCTATAGTTGGAGCATCTGCTGTGTCAACCGCCATTCGCAGCTCCCTTACTCGCCCTGGCGCGTCGTCTAAAAAGCTGTTGCAGATCTCCTCTAAGAACTCTCTATCTGTACTGAGGCTTTCCATGCTCGTAGTGTCTAGCGTCGGCGTGTCTGCAGTGTCTGGCATTCGAGGCTCACTATGCGTTTTTGCTGGTATTTTAGCCAATGAGGGTAAGGAGGGCTCTTTTGGAACCTGTTTCTGCTTGGCGTCTCTACTAGACGGACACTGTTGTAGAACCGCCGCAACATCTCGTCTGCGAATGGGCTTTCTAACGTAATCATTCATTCCTGCGCCGAGACATCGTTCGCGATCGCCTTGCATTGCATGTGCCGTCATCGCAACAATATAGGGTTGTTCTATAGTTGTCTCAGCTCGGATAGTTCGAGTGGCTTCTAACCCGTCCATTTCTGGCATTTGTACATCCATAAGCACTAGATCGTACGGCTGTTCTTTCAGAGCGGCAACCGCTTCTTTGCCGTTGTTCGCAACATCAGCTTGATAGCCGTAAGAAGATAGCATTTGTAAGGCTACGGTTTGATTTAGCAGAATATCTTCTGTTAGCAAGATGCGTAAGGGCTTTTCCTGCGGGAGATTGTAATCTGCAGCTATCTTCGAAGTGTTTTCGGTTTTTAATTGAATGTCATTTGATTGAGTGTTAGTCGTTTCTTTGAGGCTGACTGAATCAGGCTGCAGAAGCTGTACTAGCGTATTGTAGAACTGAGAGCGTCTAACAGGGGTATGCAGCAACTTCATCTTGCTATCTTGAAGATACGAAGATGGTAGTGAACTCTCTCCACGGGCCTGTAGCAGAATCAAAGGTACTGATAAGTAGTCAGGAAAGTTTCGGATCTGAGACACCAGGTAGGAGCTACTTAGATCACTAATTAGCCCACTAATAACGATCACATCAAACCGTTCGCTGCGGAATAGCTTGATAAGTGCAGCTTCTGCCGATGCTGCTACCTCTACTTTCAAAGACCATGACCGGGCCTGTAGCATGAGCGACTTACACCTAGTAGCATTACTATCTACTATCAACACACGCTTGCTTGCTAGATTAATTTGATCACCAGCGGAGCTGCCTTGGTATGTTTCATTACAAGCTTTAAGCCTGATACAGAAGTGAAAAGTAGATCCGCTTCCTACCTTGCTCACCATACCCATCTCGCCACCCATCAGTTCAACCAGTTGCTTACTGATAGCTAATCCTAATCCTGTTCCACCATATCGACGCGTCATAGAGGCGTCCACCTGAGAAAATGGCTGGAAAAGATACGGTATCTTCTCTTCGGCAATGCCAATCCCTGTATCTGTGACCAGAAACTGAAGTTCGTAGTTAGATGATGGTTCTTCAGCTCGTTCTTCGCTAGCAACAGCTCCGACTTTAACTTGCAAGCTGACCTCGCCTTCCTGAGTAAACTTTATGCTATTGCTAACTAGATTAGATAGGATTTGTTGAAGGCGAGTTACATCGCCTTTGAAGTACGTAGGAATACGGTCTAATTCAATGGGTTCAACAATGGAAGTCAGCGACAGCTGCTTTTCCTCTGCTTGATTTGAAAATAATGTCAGAACTTGTTCTATGCACTCATATAGGTCGAAGCGACTAATTTCTAGCTCTAGATTGTTTGATTCAATCTTAGAGAAATCAAGAATGTCGTTAATAACAGTCAGTAATGTATTACCGCCTGTGCGGATGATGTTAATGAAATCTTGTTGCTGAGGGCTAAGCTCGGTGCCATCTAGCAGCTCTGCCATACCAAGCATTGCGTTCATTGGCGTGCGAATCTCGTGACTCATCATCGCTAAGAAGCTGCTTTTGGCCTGACTAGCAGCTTCAGCAGCTTTGATCGCGATCGCTAACGACTCATTAATACGCTGTTGTTCTAGTTTTTCTAGAGTCAGCCGCTTCTCTAGTTGCTTTTGTTGAGTGATATCAAATGCCGTACCACCCACATGTTTTTGTCCTGAATGGTCAGTAAAAGGAAACTTGTTTACTTTCCAATATCTGCTGATCCCATCTGGGGTGGGTACTACTTCGACAAGAGATTGAGATTGGTTGTTCGATAGCACTCTGGCATCATTTTCACGTACCTGCTTTGCTACCTCTTCGGACGATAGATAAAAGTCGTCTTTCCCCACTAACTCATCTGGCTGGAGTTTAAACTCAGCTTCTAGGGGGCGATTAACATAAGTAAAGCAGCCTTGCGAGTCTTTCATAAAGACCATCGCGTCGGTATTATTCATAAAAGCTCGAAATCGAGCTTCGCTATCTCGCAGACGCTCTTCACTTTGACGGCGCTGAAGTAGTCTTCCTAGGATGATAGAGAAGATCTCAATAATCTCGATAAGCTGCGGACTTTCTGGTAAGGCTTTGGTACTAGAAAATAGTAAGACTGCTAGTGTCTGATCTTTCGCTACCAAGGGTACACAGAACGCTGCTTTAAAGCCGTAGGCGATCGCAGCTTCAGTTCGCAGAAAGACCGCCTCATCGACGGTTGAGACATTGGTATGCCACTCCCATTGCTGAGAGGCCCATACTCGTCCTGGGATGCCTTCTCCTGGGGCAAAGGTACACCCCTGACTAAGCTGTTCAAAGGACTTACAATTGGTCGCTATATCGCTAGTACCAAGTTCACCATTGATATTGCAAAACGTTGCTTGATTAACGAGACAATTGGTTTGAGGATCTAGTTGCCAAGCCTCGCCATAGCTCCAATGACACCGTTGACAAATTGTTTGAACAACGATGTGAAGAGCCGAGGCCAAATCTGGAGAAGTATCTACCTTTACGGTTAGGTCTTTGAGTAGCGAGAATGGGTTGTCAATCGATTGCATAACCTAAATATACGAGAGGTCAGTAACCGACCTGATAGCTAGAAGTACGAGAGGGCTAGTAGACGAGGAGGATAATAGTGTACGTAAGGACTAATTGCAGTTAGAGCCACATTTTTCTATATCTCATCTATAGCTTCTACGAATGTATACTGGTAATAGGTTACCCACTTTGAACACTTTCCAAGACAGTAGCTCAGACTCACCTGCTGCCAATCTAGTCTGAGCAAACATAGATGGCTGATAGCGTTCGAATCTACGCCCTTCAGTTTGGGAAGCAAACGCTCTTTCTAGAGATATCAACATATTTAAGTCTTTTCTTCTTGTATCCAAATTGTATCCAACAAAGAGGCTACATAACGTCTGTTACTTTCCGAACAATCTACGAATCTCTTGCTTCATACTCAATCCTTATATAAGCGGAAATAAGTGATTGCACTGTTGTCAACGATGTGATCCAAGCTCTAAAACCTGTTCACACTGGTAGTTTCAGGAAGATATCTATCACACTAATCTTGACTGAAAGCGATAGATTCAGAGTTTCCGTATCGATCGAAAATTTCTACTTGGAAATCGTCATAGGGTAAAAGCAATAAGGTTAGGCAATGAAGTAATCTTAAAAAGATCTTTGACTGACTTAGTCTTGACGAAGACAGGGACAGCAGCAGCCTGAACTTTCTAGCTGCTAAATTGTTAGTCAGCGCCATCTAGGTTATCGCGAGCGGCTTTTAATCGTTAAGACCTGGTAAAGATGTGGATAAATTCTCAATATGAAAGTGGGTATTTTGCTTTGTTCAGGTTGAATAGTCGGTATCTTGATCAATAGCGAAGAACTGCGTAAGGCGACTCATTCGTAATGAAGCTTTGTAAAACCTTCAGGAAGCTAGTTCTATAATCGCTTAGTTCCATTCATTGTATAGAGTACTTCTATATTGCCTCTTTCTCGTCATCAGTTTTTCTTGTTATGGGTTCTTTCCCTTCTAGATTGTCGCGATCGCTCAAGGTCCATCCGAACAAAATCAGCTGGGTAAATCAGACTTTTATGCATAAAGTCGCTGGCACTCAGAGAGGCTTTGCTGAAGCGATGGGAGTTTCTGTAGACACAGTGCGAAAATTTCTAAAAGGGAAGGCCATCTCTCGCAGCAACTTTCAAGACCTATGTGAAGGGTTAGAGCTTGACTGGTGTGAAATGGCTTTTGCTGATGACAGTTCTGTCACTACGCAGGCTTCGGAGACGGCGCCCCTTGAAGGTGCCGATAGATCAAAACAATCTGCTGATAGCAATCAGAGCGCGAATTGTCGTATCTTCTTAAGCTACAACCGCAATATTCGCCCCGATGAGCTGGTGGCGTTGGATCTACATAACGCGTTGCGTAAGCAACACAATATTTTTATCGATCAGGAAATGCCAATTGGCACGCCGTGGGCAGAAACTATTAGAAAAGAGATTTTTCAGGCGGATGCGCTGATCGTGCTGCTATCAGAACAATCAGCACAAAGCGAAATGGTTCAGCAGGAAATTGAGCTGGCTAGAGAATCAGCTGCGCTCCGGCAAGGACTACCACTGATTCTACCCGTACGACTGCGCTATACCGCGCCCTTTCGCTATCCGCTAAACGAAGCACTCGACCCGTTGCAGTGGGCTTTTTGGAATAGCGAAGAAGACACCCCTAGATTGATTGCAGAAATTCAGAACGCACTCGTCGGAAAATCCTTACCGATTGAAACTGAGACGGCTAAGCGCAAGCTGCTTAGTCAGTCGTTTACAGTTCGGTCGCAGTCTGATCAGCCACCAATGCTGCCTCCAGATCCGATGGCGCAGCCGCCGATCGAACAAAGTGATGCGATCACGCTAGAACGGCCAGAAGGCACGATGGATCCGAACTCTCAATTTTATATTCAAAGAAGCTCAGATGTGGTTGCTATATCTGCACTTCAGCAGCAAGGCGGTGGTACCGTCACTATTCTAGGGCCACGTCAGATGGGGAAAAGTTCGCTGCTGTTTCGCACAATAGCGATCGCCCGAGAACAAAACAAAAAAGTTATCTTCCTCGATTTTCAACAGTTTGAATCTACAACATTGGAGAATGCAGATCGTTTCTTTCAGCGATTTTGCAGCTGGCTGACGCGGAAGGTGCGCCTCAAAAATCGTGTAGAAGCATTTTGGCAAGACAATGAAGGCCTAGATAATCCTATGCAATGCACCTGCTACTTAGAAGATTATCTTTTGCCAGAAATCAGTCAGCCTATCTTTCTCGCAATGGATGAAGTTGATCGCCTAATCAAGTCACCCTTTCGAGATAGCTTCTTCTCTATGCTGCGCAGTTGGCACAATGACCGAGCTGACTTTGACTCACCCTGGAGACAGTTTGACCTAGTGATGGTTACCTCTACAGAGCCGTACCAGCTGATTCAAGACATGGATCAGTCTCCGTTTAATGTGGGAACTTCTGTTGGACTACGAGACTTTACCTTTGCCGAAACCGTAGAGCTAAATCAACGACATGGAGCACCGCTATCAGAGGCCCAGCTAGCCGCTCTAATGGAGTGGGTAAATGGCCATCCCTACCTGACACGTAAGTCTCTGTATTTAGTTGCGAGCGGACAGATGAGCGCAGCAGAGGTGTTTGGCCAAGCGGTGCAAAGTCGAGGACCTTTTGGGGGACATCTGCGCTATCACCTGTTACGAATGGAGAACAAGTCTTCTCTTGTAGAGGGAATGTTACAAGTCATTGACGATCAAAGCTGTAAAGATGAGCAGGTACTACGGCGACTAGAGGGGGCTGGGCTGGTACAGCGAAGGGAGGGACGTCAGGTCATACCTCGCTGTAGGCTATATGCAGAGTACTTTGGAGAGCACTTGCGTGCATGAGCCTATCGAGCCCGGAAGCGAGTCTAAAAGCAAGCCCATTGTGTTCACGGTGGGCGGAGATGTTCAGGCTTCTGGTGGAACTTATATCACGAGGACGGCAGATGCAGAGCTACTGGCGCTGTGTCGGCGAGGAGAGTATGCCTATGTGCTGACCTCACGGCAAATGGGTAAGTCTAGCCTGATGCGAGAGACGGCCAATCAGCTCAAACAAAGTGGCCTCAGGGCGGCGGTTGTCGATCTGCAGCGGCTAGGCAGCGATACACCAACTGCAGAAGCGTGGTACCAGGGATTTTTGGAGCTGCTGGTGAGAAAGCTGCGCCTGCGGATGAAGGTATCTGACTGGTGGCAGTCTCAGGCTCACTTGGGGCCGACTCAGCGGCTAGGTCTATTTTTTGAGACGGTGGTACTAGAGCGTATCGAATCGCAGGTGGTGGTCTTTGTCGATGAAATTGACACAACGTTGAAGCTAGATTTTACGGACGATTTCTTTATTGCTATTCGCTCGCTTTATACAGAGCGTAGTGAAAATCCAGCGTTAAATCGACTCTCTTTTGTACTGGTCGGAGTAGCGACACCTAGTGATTTAATTAAAGATAGTCGGCGAACACCTTTTAATATTGGTCATCAGATCGATTTGACGGATTTTACGTTTGAAGAGGCGCTGCCGCTTGCCTTGGGGTTGGAGGTTGCGAAAGAACAACAGAGCGCAGTACTGCAATGGGTGCTCGATTGGACCGAGGGACATCCTTACCTGACTCAGCGGGTATGTATAGAGATTGCCCGGCAGCCAGCCGCTGAGTGGACTGAGACAGATGTTGAAGATGTGGTCGCTGGGTTGTTCTTTGGCGATAGGCGCAACAAAGATGGGCATTTGAAGTTTGTTCAAGAGCGACTGACGGGTATAAATGCGAATGATCCGAAGTATCAGATGGCGGTTTTGGGCACTTACCGCGAGATTTGGAAAGCGCGTACAGCCGTACTCGATGAAGACTATTCCACCATTAAATCACAACTAAAGCTTTCAGGTGTGGTGAAGCAAGCCGGGTCGCAGCTGGTTGTCCGCAATCTTATCTATCAAACTGTGTTTGATCGGCAGTGGGTAAAAGAAAAATGGCCAGAAGAGAGCTGGTGGGTGAAGCTGAAGCCGGCGATGGTTCCCATTGCCGCAACCCTGGGTGCTGCGATTGTGATGGGTGTCCTGTTTGTTCGTGCTGAGAATCAGGCCCGATTGGCTAGAGCAGCACAGGAAGCGGCGCAGGTAGAGCAGCAGGAAGCGGAGACTCAAAGGAGTTTGGCGGAAGAGCGGTTGGTTCAGGTAGAAGAACAAAGGGCAGCGGCAGAAGCGGAGAGAAACCGAGCACGAAGCGCGGAAGATGATGCGAAAGAACAGCAGGCGATCGCAGAAGATAGACTTAGAGAAGTCGAACAGGCAAGAGCACAGGTAGAAGAACAGCGTCAGCAGGCCGTGATCGCCCAGCAAGGGGAATCTGAGCAACGGCAGCGAGCAGAAGCCGGAGAAGCAGAAGCGAATCGTCAGGCTGAGGTAGCCAGGCAGCAGCAGCGATTGGCAGAAGAGGCAACGATTGCAGAAGCGTGATCGCGTAGGCAAGCGGAAATCCAGGCCTTAAACGCAGAAATTCAAGCAGGCAGTCTTACGGTAGAGAATTTGATAGCAGCTGACCTTACCTGGCCTGCAATCAGGGCTGCTTTAGCATTAGGCAAGCAAGTAAAAACCTTATCTAGCGAACCGTACGCTTCTGTAAAAATTAATGGACAGCATCAAAATCAACAACAAAAGTCTCTAAGCGAAAGCGTTCGATTGCAAGCAATCTCTACTTTGCAAAAGCTCTACTATCTAGATGGCTATCTAGACGGCTACCTGTTTAGCAACCGCCTGATTGGTCACTCTAGCCGAGTGACTAGTATGAGCTTTTCACCAGATGGAGAGATACTGGTTTCTGCTAGTGAAGACGGCACGGTAAAGCTATGGGACAAACGCGGCCAAGAAATTCGCACGCTCGAACACTCTGGCCGAGTCCACAGCGTAAGTTTTTCGCCAAATGGAGAAACTATTGCCGCTGCAGGCGAAGATAAAACAGTAAAGCTGTGGGATAGAAGCGGTCGTAATATCCAAACGCTTGAGCATGATGGCCGGGTCACGAACGTGGACTTTTTCCCAGACGGAGAGATGCTGATTACTGTTAGTCAGAACAATACGGTGAAACTCTGGAATAGAGACGGCCAAGAAATTCGCACGCTCGAATATGATGGTGCTTACATCCGTGATGTGAGCATTTCACCCAATGGAGAAACACTAGCCATTGCTCAGGGCCACGAAGTTATGCTGCTGAACAAAAGCGGACAGCTATTGACAACATTTGCGGCGCATTTTCAAAATATTGAGAGCATGGGCTTTTCGGCAGACGGAGAAACGCTAATCTCAGCTGGTGGGGATGGGTTAGTCAAGCTGTGGGATAGAAACGGTCAGCAAGTGCTAAGTCTAGTAGGCGATCTTGATAGCAGGGAACGTTCAGATAGCATTCTCGACGCAAGCTTTTCACCGAATGGACAGACCATTGTTGCAGTCAGTCAGAACGGCACTGTAAGGCTATGGGATAAGCGTGGGCAAGAACTACAAACCTTAGACGGTAGTGGCACTGTAAGATTTTCGCCAGACGGGGAGACTATCGCGGCTGTCGGGCAGAACCATACAATAAAGCTATGGCATCGACAACGACAAGAACTACCAACACTGGCAGGTCACTCTAGATGGGCTAGCGATGTGAGTTTTTGGCCGGATGGAGAGAGTATAGTCTCCCTGGGGCAGAACCATACAGTAAAGCTCTGGAATCTGAATGGTGAGGTGCTACAGAACTTAATTGGTTATATCAATGGGCTTAAAAGCGTGAGCGCTTCGCCAAATGGAGAGATGCTAGCTTTGCTGTACTCTGACGGTACAGCAGAGCTCCGGAATCTGGATAGCCAAGCTCGAACGGTCATTAAGCATTCTACTTCTATTAGGAGCGTGAGTTTTTCGCCAGATGGAGAGACCTTAGCGACTGCGAGCTTGAACGGCACAGTAAAGTTGTGGAATGTGAACGGCCAAGAACTACAAACCTTCGCTGGTCACTCAAATTACGTTTATGACGTGAGTTTTTCACCCAATGGAAAGATGCTAGCTTCAGCGAGCGAAGATGGCACAGTAAAGTTGTGGAATGTGAACGGCCAAGAACTAAAAACCTTCGCTGGTCATTCTGGAGGCGTCAACGGCGTGAGTTTTTCGCCAGATGGAGAGGTGATAGCTTCAGCGAGTGAGGACGGGACAGTAAAGTTGTGGAATCTAAGTGGTCAGTCGCTGCAAACCTTGATCGGTCACTCGGATGGCGTTAATGACGTAAGTTTTTCGCCAGATGGAGAGGTGATAGCTTCAGCGAGTAAAGATGGCAGGGTGAAGCTATGGAATCTAGAAGGTCAAGAATTACAGACGCTGGTAGATGGTTCGGGGCGGGTCAGCAGCGTCAGATTCTCACCAAATGGAAAGGCCCTAGTCTCAGTAGACGGAGACATTGAAGAAGGTAACAGTAGAGTAATTATCTGGAATTTTGACGTAGACGATCTTATGAACAAAACCTGCTATTGGCTGCGAGACTACATGACTAACCCAACCACTCCTGAAGCAGATAAGGGGCTGTGTGCTGAAGAGCTTGACGCGACTAGCAACGCCACAGACTCAGGTGTCTTAAGCATGGTGTCTAGAACCATTCGCTTTTTAAGCACAGTGGCAGAGCGTTAGAACATAGTTTTCATAAAAGTGTAAAAACTATGTTCTAATTCGCTAAATAGAGAATATCTTTCTTCGCAACGGTCTAAGATCTCAGTAATGCTTTGACAAGTGTTCAATACTGTTCTATCTACGATCTGATAAAGAGTTTTACGATGGCTTTCCATGATAAGGTTCGCATTGCTCCTCACTACCGGACCACTGGCTTACTAGCTATGGGTGTGCTGTTTATATTAGGCAGTTGCACAATAGGTCAGACTACTGCCCAAGAACCTACATCGCCGTCGCCGTCACATATGACTGAGGATGTCACTGTTGATGAAGCGACACTAATAACACCAACTTCCATAGGTGAGGCGAAGACCTGTATGTCGCTTGAAGAACTTCAGCGTGATCTCTCAATGATGACAGCAACCGTCGTCGGGCAAGACGATGGGCTACTAGCGGATGCTTCAGGTGTGGTCGTTCTCAACGCGGCAGGAGAGCTTGCATTTTATGCACCTAGCTATGGAGACGTTCAACCGGATGAAAAGCTACTCTTGTTTGTTACAACCAATCCAGACTATCAAACGGCAAAAGGGATTGGGCCTGGAACCTTAATTGAAGAGGCCGAACGCGCATATGGCCCGGCTAGCCTAAGCTACCACCATGAGGCTGAAAGTCGTGAGTTTGTCACCTTTGAGAATGGGCCAGAAAACATTGGTTTTCGTACGGGTAGTGGCGACGAGGCAGGTGTGTATTCTCCTCAAGAAGGACCTTATTTTCAGACCCAGTCATATCGCGGGGGGGCTACGATTCAGTCAGTTTGGGTGACTGACAGAAGCTGCTTAGATGATTTTTGAGGCTTCAGCTACCCTTCTATCGCTTTTCGCACTTTCTTACTACACCAAGAAAGCCTACAGCCCTTGTCATACAACGCAAAGTGCATAGCAATTGCACGTAGGCGCAGCTTTCCCTTTGAGTATGCATCCGCGCATTGCTATACAACCCTACTCAAAGCTTTATGCGATCGCATAACTCCTCTACTGGAAGGTTGCGATCACATTTTTTTTGGTTGTCATCACCGTACAAAAGTCCGCGGAATATCAGCTTCCGCCAAACTTCTGCTTTAAAGCTGCCAAAGTCAGTGCTTTCTACCAGCTAGCTGCCTTCTAACCGCGGCAGAACCTCAGCATGCGCCTGTTTTACTGAAGTCACAGCGTTGAACACAGCGCATTTGACCTTCACTCAAACAGCACTACAGAGGGATTTCACCATGACTTTCAAGCAAAACCTATTCGCAAACGCTCACCGTCTAAAAGCAGTCTCTGCTGGCCTACTTCTAGCCGCTACAACCCTAGTTGGCTCTGCACCTGCCGCATCAGCGAACCACCATCTGGCTCTCTATACACCCATTGAAGAGCCCGCCGCCGTTGATTGGACAACACGATACGCAGGTGAGGTCCCGTTCAGTAATATTTCAGACGGCCCAGTGAACGTTCGCACTGGCCCAGGGACTGATCGACCCGTCATTCGTCAGCTAGCACATAGAGAAGGTGGCATCATCGAAGGCTGCAACACAACGCTTGATTGGTGTCTTTTAGGGTTTGGCGACGGCACGAACGGCTGGGTAAAAATGAGCTTCTTCGCTGGCTTCGCAGATCAGCCCGATTGGATGTCTCGCTACTCGCCAGAAGCGTACTACGTCAACAACACACATGGCGCTATTAACGTACGCAATGCGCCCTTTTTAACCTCGACTATTCAAACGACACTTGCGCCTAACGAAGGCGGCTACATTCAGACCTGCAACGTAGACCTCGATTGGTGCCAAATCACGCTCAATGGCACGGAACAAACAGGATGGGTGTACATGCCGTTGATGACTGGCAGGGTGGACATAGGGTGTCTGTCTCCATCTTCGAATTCATTGAATTCATCAAATTCACTAGATTAAAGCCCTCAAAAAGTTAACCCCCTCCAAAGCTTCAACTATGAAATCTCTACTGACGCCTGCTTTACCCTCAAACGCAAAGCGAATGATGACTGGTGCGATCGCTCTTTTCATCTTCAGCCTATCAACAGCTCTGATGACTCGCCAAATAGTCTATACCTTTGCACCACAGATTGTTGAATATGTCGTAACCGAAGCCATTCAGTCCTTGCTTTCTTACTAAGCAACTTGAAAGAAAAATATAAATCAACAACAAGAAAATGACAACAACTCACAACACAGCATCCACTATTGTTAGCGAGATGACTAAAGCGCAGTCACCTTCATCTGTGACTATTCCAGATAACCTACCGAACAGCATTATCGATGTACAAAACCGCATCCACCTGCTGGGCTCGCTCCTTCATTTAGCAATGCACTCCCCCCTACATCGTCGATATACGCTAAACGAGTTAGAAGAACAGTTTGTGGCTAGTCTCATACACGGTCAGTTTCGTTACTACGAAGTCGCTGGCTCTCCGGTGGGCTTCGTCAACTGGGCCTGGCTGACAGACGAGCTAGCCGAGAAATATTCTACCGGAGAGTACACGATAGCTCTGAACGAGTGGCAAGGCGGTTCACAGCTTTGGTTCCCGGAATTCATTGCGCCCTTTGGCCACACAAACGCAATCGTCAGAGATTTGCGAACTCATGTTTTTGAAAAAGGCACCCCTGCTAAAGCACTCAGAATCTCACCAGAAGGTGACTTCAAAGGAGTCAGTCAGTACCGACTCTAATAATCTCTGACAACAGATCCATTCCAGGATGCAGTCCATCTATCCGATTCATCATTCCTATCGTCATTTATTTTGAGGCATTCATTCCATGGGTAAGGCAGTTAAGTCCGTCAAAAGAACAGTCAGAAAGACAGTCGCTTCCGTAAATCCGTTTTATAAAAAAGGAGGAAACGGAAATGACAATTACACGATCTATGGCGCAGGATCAGCTTACGGCAACGGCGGCCATGATACGCTCAGAGCCTACGCCCTGTATGTCAAGCTTAGCGGCGGTAGCGGTAACGACAAGCTTTATTCCTATTCTGGCCGGAGCAAGCTTTATGGCGGCAGCGGTAGCGACTATATCTACGCGGTTGGACTTTCAAATTATGTAGATGGGGGTTCAGGCAGCGATCGCATCAACGTAACTGCTGCGAAGAATACCGTATACGGCGGGTCCGGCAACGATAATATCAAAGCGCTCGGCGGTTACAACAAGATTTATGCCGGTAGAGATAATGACTATGTAGAAGCCTACGGTGGCTATAACCAAATCCGAGGTGATGCGGGCGACGACACAATCAAAGCTTGGGGCGCTGGTAACAACATTCAAGGCGGACAGGGAGACGATAGCCTCTATGCCTTTGCAGCTGGCAACGTTGTTTATGACCTCTACGGAAATAACACCGTTCGCAGTTATCTAGGTGCTAACGTAGTTACAACAGGTGCTGGAAACGACAACATTATTGCAGCGGGCGTAGCAAACGTTATCACTGCTGGCACTGGCAATAACATAATTCACGCACTTGGCGGACTAAACGTTGTAACGACTGGCTCTGGCGACGATTCAATTCACGTTGGCGGTGGTCTGAATGTCGTTGCCTCAGGTACTGGGAACGACAAGCTTTATGCAGCAGGCAAAGCCAACATCCTCTACAGTTCTGGCGGCGATAACGTAATGATGGGCTTCGGTGGCAACAACATTTTGATTAAGACCGGAAACGGTATCGACAAGATGTACGCAGCTGGTGGTCTCAACGCTCTGACTAAGATCGGTGATGGCGACACCACCATGATAGCGGGCGGCGCTTTCAACGCGCTGACTAAGGTAGGTGATGGCCGTGATGTTCTTATGAGTATTGGCAAAGGCAACCTGCTCACAAGAGTGGGAGATGGAGAGTCACTCATGCTAAGTGGCGGCAGCTACAATATCGCTACGAACTGGGGAGAAAGTCAGGATATAGTAGTCTCTGTCGGAGTTCTGAATGCGGCAGTTGCGGGCGCTGGCGATGACAAAGTGTTTATGGTAGGCAAGGGCAATCTTGCTTTCGGTGATTCTCTTGGAATCTCTTTAGAGGCTTTCAAGCAAAGTAGTACTCGCAATGCCGGTAGCCAGGCTAAAACTGAGAAAGTCAGCGTCAATACAAACTGGCAAGCGATGGTAGATAAGCTTGATGCTACCCTGGATGTTACTGGCGACGACTTGATTGTAACCGCTGGCATACACAATGGCGTTGTTGCTGGGAGAGGCGCTGATACGGTTGTAACGCTAGGCCAGAACAATGTAGCCGTTGGTGACAATCTGACAGACATCATCTCCAACTTTTCGGTGGACTTGTCTAGCCTCTCAAACATTGGAGCAAAAGCGATTTTACCTAGCTGGAATTTTGATTTCTCTCTTGATATTATTCCACCTAAATTTGATATTGATTTGGGTGTTGAGATTCTTCTCCCTGAATGGAACTTTGACTTTACACCCGAAATTATTTGGCCAAAGTGGACAATAGACTTCTCTCCTGAAGATTTAATTCCAACCTTCAGCTTCGACTCCTTCTGGCCTAGTATCACTCTGCCTGAGTGGAATACTGACCTATCAAGGCTCAACTTAGACTTTTCGGATGCGAATTCTGATACGCTTGTGAGCCTCGGAAAAAACAACGTCTTATTTGGCAATAGTGGAAATGATCAAGCTTACGCGGTGGGTCAAAACAACTTCGTTCATGGTGGCGAAGATGATGACCTAATTATCACCGTTGGTAAAAACAATATTGTGCTTGCCGGAGAGGGTACAGATACTGTTGTCACTCTGGGTAAAAACAATCTAGTGATAGGCGATGAGCTACTTACAGATGGCTTTACCCTTCCTGACTTGAGTAATCTTGTATTTGACTTTTCAATGTTCGACTTTGACTTTGAACTGCCCGCCCTCGACCTTTCCGCTCTTGACCTAGAGATCGATCCGCTAATCCTCGACTTTTCCTGGCTCGGTTTCGACTTTGCTATTCCTGATTTAGACCTCTCGGGTTTAAATGCACACTTTTCCCTTCCCGACCTAAATTTCAATTTCGAGCTACCCGATTTAGACTTCTCAAACCTTGGCTTTGACATCAGCGCCGACTTCGACGATATGCTGCTGAGCGTCGGCAGCAAAAATGTCTTGACCAGCGGTGATGGTAATGATCTATCGGTTGCCGTTGGCACAGGTGATAAGAAGGCAGGCAGCTGGAATATTTCTTTCTCAGGCAATGGTGACGACGTCGCTGTCGGACTAGGTAGCTACAATATTTTATTCGGCGGCGTGGGTGATGATGTGCTTCATGCCGGCAAAATCACCCCTTCTAATCTCAAGAAAAAAGGCTTCCAAAAAAGAACAGTTGTTGACTCTAGCAACATGAATCTTTTGGTTGGTGGTGACGGTGACGATACGCTTCAAGCTAGGGGAAAAGGAAATGTGTTGTTTGGCGGTAATGGTGCAGATGATATTTCAGCGTCAGGTAAAGGAAATCTGATCAGCGGTGGGACAGGCAACGACATAATTGAAAGCTCGGGCTACCTTGACTTGATTCATGCGGGCGTAGGTGACGATACTATCGTGGTGAAAGGCATTGGCAGCGTGGTGAGTGGTGGTGCTGGCGACGACCTAATCAGAGTCAGCGGCGCTAAGGGTGGACTCTTGAGTACGCTCAGCGGGGGAGGCGGTAGCGATATCTACAAGATTGACGCAGCCTTTTTCCAGACTTCGACGCTCTACCAAGCTACCTATATTAACAATGAGGGTGATACCGATACGACAGATACACTTCTATTCGGCGGCGACATTGATGCTACTGATGTAAGCTTTCAACGGTCTGGAGATGGCGATTTAAAGATTGGGCTATTTGGCACCAATCGGCATCTTATCTTGCAAGATTGGTACAGCAGCAGCGCCACGGAGAGAATTGACCAGATTCGACTCGGCAGCGATTTTAGCTTACAGCAGTCTAAGGTAGAGGGACTTGTCGATGCCTGGGCAGAGTTTCGTGAGGGCGATCGCAGCAAATCCGCTTTACACAACACGATTCAGTTAACTTGGGCCTAGTGCTAGTTTAAGTTCAGGGCTGTTGGTATCACCCATATCCGATGGTATGGACTGCCATCGACAACCGCAGAACAAGCGTTGAATTCTTTAGCTACAGCGATTTGCAAGACAAGTCTTATGTAGACCAAAGCTTGATATGCAAGAAAGACGTAATAGGTAATTCGTTTGGATAAAGCTAGTGCCTTCGAAATAGGTGTAGCCCTCTACGCTCTTATCTCGATCTGAAGGCTTTTGGCGTTACCCCCGTGAGTTGACGGAACTGTTTGCTCAAGTGGCTATGACTGCTGAAGCCACAGTCTAAAGCAATGTCTGTAATTAGCCGATCGGTCTGCTTTAGTAACTGCTTTGCTCTTTCTACCCGCTGCTGAATTAAATACTGGTATGGGGAGATACCAACAGACTGCTTGAATAAGCGACTGAAGTGAAATTGGCTCATGTCAAGCAAACCTGCTAAATCTACAAGCTTTATGTCCTGATCCAAGTGAGCGTCAATATATTCTAAAATTCGACGCAGCTGATACTGAGGAAGTCCTCCTTCATAAACAGCCAGCTGGGGTTGAGTGATTGTATGTTCCCTTAGCAGAGTGACGGTCAGAACATTTGTGAGTGAATCTAGGTATAGCTGATTGGCTAAACTACCCTGTTGGTATTCGTTCAGTAGCATCTGGCTGATAGACTCTAGCTGCGGGTTGTGGGCTTGAAAGGTGGGCATTAGCGAAAGGTGATCGCTATCTCCAATTACTGTTTCCCTGGCAACTTCTTTCACAAACTCATCTGTTAGCTGAATTTGCAAACAATCTTCATCTCCTTCCCACCGTACAAACAGCGGCGTATCAGCCGGTGTAATCAAAATATCTCCTCGCCTGTACAAGCCCGTATGAGTCTTTCCATCCTGCGCTTGCAAGTAATGCACCGGACGAGAAGACAATGACATAAAGAGCGTGTGCTTGCCCTTAAAATGGCAGCTCCCTTCCCCAGCGGGATTGTGCAGTTGCTGAATTTGGATCGGCGCTTTTTGAACTGGTGTTTGATTTTGAGTCGTTTTCACCGCGATTCTTTCCACAGGTCAGTTCGATGTATCTCACTTTCAATATATCGATGTTTTCTAAGTACGGATCGCTTGAAGGGGCACCTATAGCAATCCGCACTTAGCTTAAACCATCACTAGGCTTAAACCATCACTAGAAGTGATAAATCCTTATTCTACAAAGCGCTAAGTGTGTAGCAATCCACAGTTGCACCAGCAGATTGCCATAAATGAGCCTTGAGCAAAATTCGCAAACACACCGCAAGATTTTGATAGTTCCGCAAGAAGTTGAAAGCTCAAGAGCTGCAGTCTCTTTAAGCTAATAGCGTCAACACTTCGGAGCCTAACAGCATGAAACTTGTAATTTTTGGAGCAACCGGAAGCATTGGTCAGCAGGTCGTAGATCAGGCACTTGCGCAGGAGCACACCGTCACTGCCTTTGTCCGCGACCCGGCTAAGCTAGAGACCCAACACCCTAACCTAAGACTGTTTCAGGGAGATGTCATGAACCTCTCATCCGTAGAGCAAGCTGTTGAAGGGCAAGACGCCGTTGTCTGTGTTCTAGGCTCTGGCAAGAGCCTGACGAGTACTATCCGCTCAGAAGGCACTAAACAAATCATTCGGGCTATGGAACAAACTGACGTTCGACGGTTGATCTGCCAGTCGACTCTAGGCGCAGGGGATAGCTGGGGCAATCTAGACTTCTACTGGAAGTACATCATGTTTGGGTTCATTTTGCGAAAGGTATTTGCCGACCATCAAAGACAAGAGCGCTACGTGAAGCAGAGCCATCTAGATTGGACGATTGTGCGACCGAGTGCCTTTATTGATGGGCCTCAAACAGGTGCATACCGTCATGGATTTCCAGGCGATGACAAAACGTCACAGCTTAAAATCGCACGAGCTGATGTAGCAGATTTTCTCTTAAAACAGCTGACGACAGATACATACTTAGGAAAAACACCTAGCCTGTCTTACTAGCACTCTTTGAGCGTCACAAACATTCTTTTCAGAAGTACTTCAAAAGCTCACTGCAACAATTCATAGGAAACTTTGGAATGATTCTTCACAACCTTCAATTCTCCTTGATCCATTTCGCAGTCATTAGCAGTGCGCTCCCTGGTTTTACTCAGCTTCCTTTGGTCCAGTAGTGGTCTGTCTGTTGCTAGCAGTAGCGGCACTGCGTAATTGGAAACAGACAGGGACCTTGTTTAGTCTTGAGCTTGGCCTGAAAGCATGAGTTGGAGCTATAGCTTTGGTCACTTAGCTTACGGCATGGTCATTGGCTATAACCCTTGTGTTTCAATAGGCTAAGTGACTCGCAATGCACGAATGCATCCGCACCTTGCTATACATAACCATGGGCCTTCAGCAAGAAATGGCTCGCTCAGACATATTTTATAGAGCCATAGCAGAACGTGTGGCAAAAACGATAACGCCTATACCTAGCAGTACAGCAATCGTAACGGCTGCAAAGAGTCCAGTATCCTGGTTTTCAAATGTACTACCATTGTCAATGGTGAGAGTACTGCCTAGATTGTTTTGTTGATTGCTATTGCCGTTTTGATAAGTCCTCTAGCCGGATCAGAAGAAAATGAATTGTTCTATCAGCGATCGCCTGGTAGATAAGCTGTTTCATTCAGTAAGTGACTGACCAAGAGCTTCAGGAAGAATAAAGGTAGAAGCCACTCTAATCCTGGTGTGGGTATCAACAGATAGTGATTGCCTACCAGAGCCAACCCATACAATCCTAACGCGACCGGACGCTGTAAATAAAGCGGCACCTATAGAATTAGACATGCCGCTGTTAGCAAATAAGCAGCCACGCTGCTGAAGAACAGCCAATCGCCATTGCGAAACAACAGGGCAACTAAACCGATATGGAAAAGGTGAATAGCCACAAAGGATAATAGAATCTAATGCTTTGCTGGCTTTGAGTAATGGTGTGAGTTTTGATTCGCTGATTCAGGCGAATGGACTTAGCGTCGATCAGCAACTGCTGATTATTCGCCGCTATATCGAACAGGTTTTGACCTAAGGAAAATTATTTCCCTGACTCAGACAGTAGTGTAAGCTTTCAATCTAATAATGCCCAACGAATGCCCAATCGATTGTTCATAAGTCAGTCTGAGTTCAAGATGAGGAATTGCTAGCATCAGTTGACGTGATAGGCTTCTAGCCAAACCGCCTATCTGAAGCTCGATTAATCAGCCCTAAAAATTGAAAATGTCCTCGTTTGGTGAGGCTTATTGAGAACTAATAGGTATCGATGAGGATGGGTAATTTCTAATCCCCTGCTCTGATAGGGATTGCAGTACTTTGCTTGTCCCAAACTGACGTTCGTGTTAGTTCGTTATAACGTAGCTATTTTCTAAACAACGAGCATGATGAGAGTAAAAATCTTGCGATTAGCGCAGAACGCTAAACTACCTAGGTATGAGCATGACGACGATGCCGGTATGGATTTGTATGCGATCGCCCCTCAAACTATAGAGCCTAGCGAAACCGCCCTTGTTCCGACAGGTATTGCCATCGAACTTCCCCCTAGCACTGAAGCTCAGATTCGTCCTCGTAGTGGTCTTGCGCTCAATCATGGCATCACTGTTCTCAACACGCCCGGCACTATTGACGCAGGCTATAGAGGAGAGATTCGAGTTATTTTAATCAACCACGCTAAACGCCCTTTTAAGGTAGAAGCAGGAATGAGAATTGCTCAGATGGTGATTATGCCTGTGATTCGAGCAGAGTTGGAGGAAGTAGCCTATCTGTCGAACTCGGCTAGAGACAGAGGTGGCTTTGGTTCTTCTGGCCTATGAAGACGAGCTGGTAAAGCATGGACAGTTGAATTCACCCAGATGTTTCATTAGAGTGAGGGTAACTGCTATCTTTTCTTTTTATGACAGCCCTTTCTGCACGCCCTGATTCTGCTCAAAATTCGGAGCGATCGCTTCAAGATCTCGTCCGGGATCAGCGGGCTTTTTTTGCGACCGGAAAAACGAAGCCCTTAGACTACCGATTAGAGCAGCTCAATAAATTACGAGAAGCAATCACTGCGCGTCAAGATGCAATTATTCAAGCGGCGAAAGAAGATTTAGGGCGTCCTGAGTTCGAAGGATACTTTGAGATTGGGGTAACCGCTGAGTTGAGCTATGTACTCAAGCGGCTGAAGTCTTGGGTAAAGCCACAAAAAGCTAGCTTGCCCATTTCTCAGCTTCCTGGTTCGGCGTGGGTGCAGCCGGAGCCTTTAGGCTGCGTATTGATTATTGGGCCTTGGAACTATCCGTTTCAGCTGGTTATCTCACCTTTGATTGGGGCGATCGCCGCTGGCAACTGTGCCATCATTAAACCTTCCGAAATCGCGCCAGCTACCTCAAAAGTTGTTGCTGAGCTGATCTCATCTACTTTCGAGCCCAACTATGTCGCAGTCAAAGAAGGCGGCGTTGAAACGTCCCAGGCGCTGCTAGCTGAAAAGTTCGATCATATCTTTTTTACTGGCGGCACCCGTGTTGGTCAAATTGTGATGGAAGCAGCCGCCAAGCAGCTGACACCCGTCACTTTGGAGCTAGGTGGGAAGAGCCCCTGCATTATCGATAAAGATGTCAACGTAAAGGTCGCTGCTAAGCGGATTGCTTGGGGGAAGTATCTCAACGCCGGACAAACCTGTGTCGCTCCAGACTATCTGCTAGTTCATAGCGATATCAAAACAGAGTTTGTGGAAGCGTTGCGACAGGTTGTGTCTGAGTTCTATGGCGATGATCCATTGCAGAGTCAAGATTTCTCTAGGCTGGTGAGCGATCGCCAATTCGATCGAGTAGCTAGCTTAATAGAGGGTGAAGAAATCGTTATCGGTGGGCAGACTGATAGGAACGAAAAGTTCGTGGCCCCTACCTTGCTAAACAACGTGAGCTGGGACGCGCCTGTGATGCAAGAAGAGATCTTTGGTCCTATTTTGCCTATCCTGGAATACCAAAATGTTGAAGAGGCGATCGCGCAAATTGCTGCTAGACCTAAACCGCTGGCGCTTTATCTATTTTCAAATAGTCGATCTCTGCAAGAAAAAGTCCTTGCCTCGACCTCTTCAGGCGGTGTTTGCATCAACGATGTCTTTTTGCACGTCGCTATTTGGGGGATGCCCTTTGGTGGTGTCGGTGACAGCGGCATTGGCGCCTACCACGGAAAAACCAGCTTTGACACCTTCTCACATATGAAAAGCATCTTGAGGAAACCTTTCTGGCTAGACATCGATTGGCGCTACCCACCTTATGCTAAAAAACTAGATTTCTTCAAGAAGATCGTTAGCCTATCCTAATAAAGAGAAATTATGAACACCTATGGAAAGATCAACTACCTCAAATTGCCAACCAAAGACATAGAGAAGACTAAAGCGTTCTTCACTCAAATATTTGATTGGAAGTTTAAGGATTTTGGCTCTGACTATACAGTCTTTTCCAACGCTGGCGTTGAGGGTGGATTCTTTCAGTCTGACAAAAGTGTTTCTACTGAAAGCGGCAGCGTACTGATTGTTCTCTATAGTGAGACCTTAGAAGAGACTCAGTCTCAGATAGAGGAAGCAGGTGGAAAGGTTACCAAGCCCATCTTTTCTTTTCCCGGTGGGCGCCGGTTCCATTTCAGCGACCCTAGTGGTAACGAATACGGTGTTTGGTCAGACACTTAACTGGTAATTTGAACCTGGCAATCGAACTATAAGCGTCTGTTCTAGCCTGACGACGTTGCAAATACCTTCATTCGGATATCTAGTAGGAAAGGAATCTAGATATCCGAATGAGTATTATGAGACCTTAGGAAGCAATAAGATTATAAGGTACGAGGAGAAGAGCGTTCCTTAACCTAAAGAGACACTTCGTGATGCAGATACGGGGGTAACAAGCTCAGTATTCACAGGCTCAGTAATCAGTGTCGGTTCAGAGGCGGCCTCGTTGTCAAACCCAGCTTGTGCGCCAAGTGCGAATGCAACCAACCAACCAGCAATTACGAGCGCTATAACAACAGCCATTTTTAGAATTTCCTTACGTGGATGTGTATCGGACGCTAAGACAAAAATGCCGTTTTGCTGCTACTGGTAGAACCTAAAACCTACTGAAGGCCATAAGTGAGCAGCGCTTCGTCCTTATGTAAAGCAATGTAACACATTTGCGTCTCGATTAGAAAATAAAAAGTCAATAGGTATAAGTGCTATTTGTCTATATTTCTATTGATTATCTAACTTAGATTGATTTGAGTCTATGGATGTGAGCCAGTGCGGGTTTGATAGATGGTGCTACTCATCTAAGGGCGTCTGTAAGTATCGTCTTACAGAACAGGTATTACTTGTATCGACACATCACTAGAAATGGTTGATGCGATCGCTCATCATTTTAGGCCTAACAAAATATACGAGAATCGACAAGAAAGCGAAGAACAAAGTTGTTTGTCTATTTTCTCTATTGTTTTAGAAGATATAGTTAGAAAAGGGCGAGGACTGCTATAGGAAATCAGTAAGAACCCAAAATTTTATTTTAGGGTCGAGATTTCAAGAAGTTCTCTCTTAACCGAGAAGTTTCGTCTTTTCTCCATATCATCACTAATTCAACGGCTGGGGTAGTTTCTATAAAAGGACGGTAGCAGATGCCTGCTCGCTGAAGCTTCTGAGCAGCAGTTGGTAGGATAGCGATGCCAAGATTCGCAGCAACCAAGCCCAAAATAGTTTGTAGCTGTTGCGCAGTTTGGGTAATGTTAGGGCTAAATGAAGCCTGCTGGCAAAAGCTGATGATCTTGTCGTACATCTCGCTCGCTAGCGGTCTTTGAATGAGAATAAAAGGCTCTTGCTCAAGGCTGCTAATCGAAATTGCTTTGTGAGTGCTCAGACGATGGCCTTCTGGCAGGGCTACGACCAACGGCTCGCGCCAAACAACCTTGTCTGAAATACTAACATCTTCAATTGGGGGCCTGACAAAGCCAATGTCGATTTGGTGTGAAAGCAGCCCCGAAATTTGCTCTAGGCCCGTAGCCTCTTGAAAGGTAAGCGCTACTTGCGGATAGCTTTGGCGAAAGGCGCTAATCCACGGCGGTAGAATGCTGTACATGGCAGAGCTAACAAAGGCGATCGCCATCTGCCCAGTCTCTCCTCGATCCGCCTGCTGAGTCTTTCGGCGAGCAACTTCAATTCGTTCAAGTATTTGTTCGGCTTCTTTCTTTAAAACTTCACCTGCGGCTGTTAAGCTGACCTTTCTTTGTGTTCTTTCAAACAGTTGCACATCGAGATCAGATTCTAACTGTTTAATTTGCATACTTAGCGGCGGCTGAGCCATGTTTAACCGCTTGGCGGCCTGTCCAAAATGAAGCTCATTGGCCACTGCTAGAAAGTAATTTAGCTGTCGCAGGTTCATAAGGTCGACGAATAATACTTTTAGAGTATCAAATTTGGATAATAAATATATTAGACAGTTATATGAACTGTGGCTAGGCTGTTAATAGCGCGCTATGAATAGGCACTACCACCGCCTGCAATGAACGCTATCAATACACTATGAAAGTTTGCCAAGGAAAATCTCTGGGAAAATCTACCTATGCCAGATGCTGTTTGGAACGCTGCAAACTATCAAGACCAATTCGGCTACGTTTGGCAGTTCGGTGAAAGTTTAATATCACAGCTTGCTCCTCAGCCGGGAGAACGGATCCTGGATCTAGGCTGCGGCACTGGGCAGCTTACGAACGCGATCGCCGATCACGGTGCTGTTGCGTTAGGTATCGATAGCGACCCCGCGATGATTTCCCAGGCAAAAGCCAACTATCCTACGCTTTCTTTTAGAACCGATAGTGCCGATAGTTTTCAGCTTCTGACTCCGGTAGACGCGATCTTCTCTAACGCTGTACTGCATTGGGTGCCTAGGGCCAAAGCCGCCGCTAGCTGCATGGCAAATGCTCTTAAGCCGGGCGGAAGACTAGTTGTGGAACTAGGTAGCCAGGGCAATATGCAGACTATTCTAACGGCGTTAGAGGCGATTAGCGGCAAGCATAACCTTAACCCCTGGTACTTTCCAAAGCTGGGTGAGTATGTTGCTATTCTGGAGGCGGCTGGTTTGAGTGTAACGTATGCGCATAGTTTTGATCGGCCTACGCCACTAGGTGCATCCGGTTTGACAGGTTGGTTAGATATGTTTGCTCAGCGTTTCTTCCAGCATCTATCTACTGAAGCGTGGAGCGATCTAGTGCATCAGGTTGAAGCGGCAGTACCTCAGCTATATCAGGATGGAATTTGGATTGCTGACTACAGACGGCTAAGAGTGATTGCACTCAAGATATAGCGATCACGCTTTTGAAGTTTGTATTTGTTGGAAATTGTGATGGTATGAGCGTGATTGCTATAACAGGACAGCTAGATGGAGCTTGAGGCGGCGTTCTTGTTGGCAGCGGCGATCGCGGCTGGAGCGATTAATGCGATCGCCGGCGGCGGTGGTCTGTTGGTCTTTCCTGCGCTGATACTATCTGGCATTGCTCCTATCAGCGCAAACGCGACTAGCGCTGCTGGCATTTGGGTCGGTATGTTGGCCAGTAGTTTTGCCTATCGTCTGGAGCTGCGAAGTGTTTCAAGGCGTTTATGGCCAGTGACTGTTGCCAGCTTGGCGGGTGGGGCACTAGGCGCTTGGCTACTGCTCAATTTTTCGGATGAAGGCTTCGCGGTTGTTGTTCCTTATCTAGTGGCTATCGGTACGCTTTTGTTTGCATTTTCTCCTGATATTGCTCGTCTATCAAAAAGATCTAGAGGTAACACAGCTAAGTTGCCTATGCTCAATCAGCCCCTGCTACTCTTGGGACAGAGCCTAGTTGCTCTCTATGGTGGCTTTTTCGGCGGCGGCGCGGGCATTTTGATGTTGACTTTGCTAAGGCTTACCAACTCAGGCCCTTTGCAAACGCTTCAGGCTGTCAAAGTCTGGATGGCGCTGTGTATCAATGCTGCGGCCTTAAGCTACTTTGTTTTTGTGGGCGTTATTGACTGGCCCTACGCTGGTCTAGTCGCTATGGGTACATCGATAGGCGGGTATAGTAGCGCTTACTTTGCCAAAAGCGTCCCGGCTGTTTTACTCAGACGTTTTGTAGTTGTGACAGGAACTATCTTGTCAATCTATTTTTTTGTAGAGACGCTGGGATAGCTCAATCTCTTCTTTCTTGTTAGGCGTTAACCATTTGGCTAGGCGCTAACCGTTTGGCGCCGACGAATATCTTCGAGCTTGGCGTCAGGAATGGCGGCGATCAGCTCTTGTGTGTAGGGCCTTTGGGGTGAGTTGTAGATCGCTTCGGAAGGTCCAATCTCTTCAATCCGACCTTTGTTCATCACCATAATGCGATCGCTAACAAATTTCACAACACTTAAATCGTGAGAGATAAAGATATACGTGAGATTAAATTCTTGCTGCAAATCTTTTAGTAGATTTAGCACCTGAGCCTGTACAGATACATCTAGAGCAGAAACGGATTCATCACAGATAATAAACTTAGGCTCGCAGGCTAGCGTTCTAGCGATACAGACCCTTTGCCGCTGTCCACCTGAGAACTCAAAGGGCATCCGGCTCATAGCGCTAGCACTAAGCCCAACTCGCTCTAATAGGTCGGCTGTGCGCGATCGCCGCTGTCTTTCATCCCCTCCCAATCCATGGATCCGCATGGGTTCCATAATCGCTGAGCCGATTGTTTGTCTAGCATCTAGCGACCCATAGGGATTTTGAAAGACGATTTGCATCTCACGGCGCAGTCGTCGCATTTCGTCACTACTCAACGCTAGAACAGATTGACCATCGAAGCTAATTGAACCTGATGTAGGCTCGATCAAGCGAAGCAAACAACGGCTAAGAGTGGATTTACCGCAGCCTGACTCACCAACAAGCCCTAACGTTTCGCCTGGATAAACATCGAAACTGACGCTGTCTACAGCTCGAAATACCGTTTTCTTAGAGAAAAAGCCGTGTCTAACTGGAAAACCTTTGGTTAGCTCATTTACTGTGAGTAGTGGCTGCTGTTGTAGAAGCTCGGTGCGATGCTGCTCAATCTCAGTAGGACTGACTTCTGCGAGTAGCTCAGCTCTTTCAGCTTCCGTGCGAACAGTTGCTGTAATCTCTTTGTTTTCATCCACGTTCATGAAGTCGCTGACGGTAGGCAGTCTGCGTAGCTGCTTGTTGGGTCTTGGTCTGCAGTTCAACAACCCTTGCGTGTAGGGATGCTGTGGATTAGCAAACAACTCGTACACAGGCGCAATCTCAACTAAATCACCCTTGTACATCACAGCGACGCGATCAGCGATTTGGGAAACGACACCCATATCATGAGTGATGAATAAAATGGCGGTGCCTCTTGCTGTCTGCAAGTCTCTAAGCAGATCGAGAATGGTGGATTGGATGGTGACATCGAGCGCAGTAGTGGGCTCGTCAGCGATGAGGACAGCGGGATTGCCAGCTAGCGCGATCGCAATCATTACCCGCTGCTGCTGCCCGCCCGAAAGCTGATGGGGATAGCGGCCCAAGACTTGTTTGGGTTTGGGTAGCTTGACTTCTTCAAAAAGGGCGATCGCCTTAGCTTCTGCGGCGCTTCCGGTCAAATCCTGATGGAGCTTAAGGGCTTCTATGAGCTGATCGCCGCAGGTATAAACTGGATTGAGCGAAGTGAGTGGCTCTTGAAAGATCATTGAAATCAGCCGACCTCGATACCGACGGCGATCTTCAAGTGAAAGCTTGAGCAGATCGACTGGCTCGGCATTGGGCGTATTCGGATCGCAAAACCAAATTTCACCTGAAACCTGAGTACTTTCTTCTAGCAGACCGATTAATGCCAAGGAGGTCACTGATTTTCCTGAACCCGATTCGCCTACCAGTCCCAGCGTTTGCCCAGGGTCAATAGAGAAAGAAACTGACTTTACCGCGTCAATTGCGCCTGTTTTGGTTGGAAAGGCGATTGAAAGATTGCGAACGTCAAGAATCGGGAAAGTCATCTTCAAGCTCTAAGACTACAAAACGACGGGTAACTGCACTGGTAACTGCACTATAGATGTAACAATACAGCACTAGAACCAATAGACTGTAGCTAGTTGAACGAAAGTGTTTCTATTATCTTGGTCTCTATCGCTGTTTTGATAATGTTTTGGGGCAGCGAAGGGGAGCATTATAAAGCCGAGCCCGTAAGGAAACTATGATGTCTTCGCTGATTTAGTTTGTTTATTTCTCTGCCTCTTTTTGTTCACATGCCCTGACATAAGCCTTTCATGAGCCTTTTTGGCAATATGTTTTGTTGCATATCTCTGGCACATATATTCCTACACATTTGTTTTCACACATTGTCATCTCTATATCGAGAATAGATAGATCTTTATTCTGAGTTGAACGGCATAAATGTTCCAAATGTATCGATTTACGCATTTTATCTAGAAATTTTCGCGTAGGTTCCTATAATCCTCTCTAACTAGGCCTTCAGGGATAGAACCCTGTAGAAACAATATTGGGAGTTCAGAAGCTATGCGTCTACACTTTTTCTTCAGGCAGCGACTGCGACGAGTCCTTCTAGCGGTGATGGCGCTGACGCTGGCAGTTGTTCTAGCTAATTGTGGGGGCGCTTCTGAAGATCCATCAACGGCTGACGGTGATGGCATAGAGGCTCCTACGGGGGCGCTTGTGTTCGGCTCGGTTGGCCAACCCGTTAATCTCACACCCGGAGATATTACCGACGGCAATTCAATTTATGTTCAGCAGCAAATTTACAACTATTTGATTGGTAATGAGCCAGGCAGCACAGAGCTAGCACCGGAGCTAGCGACCGAATGGAGCGCGTCTGAGGATGGGAGAACCTGGACGTTTAATCTGCGAGAAGGCGTAAAGTTTCACGATGGTACGGACTTCAACGCAGAGGCCGTTGTCTTTAATGTCAATCGCTGGTGGGATCCAGAATTTGAGTTTGGCTACCGTGATGCAGGCGCTCTATATGAGATTTGGACGGACTTATTCGGCGGGTTTAAAGGTGATGAAGCTTCGACGCTAGTCGATGTGAGAGCAGTTGATGAGCTAACGGTTGAGTTTGAGATCGCTGAACCATTCGCCGCCTTTCCAGCTGCGATTTCGTCAGGTTATTTTGGTATCGCTAGCCCGACAGCAGTGCAGGCTGGTACTGACTACGGCACCCCGTCTGGTGCGGCCGTAGGTACTGGACCATTTGTGTTTGATTCTTGGATCAGCGGTGATCGCGTCACGCTTACCAAGTTCGAAGACTATTGGGAAGATGGGATGCCTAAAGTCGACCAGCTCGTCTTCAGTTTTGTTGAAGATCCAGCAGCTAGACTGGCTCAGCTACGAGCCGGGACGCTAGATTTCACGGTGGATCTTACGCCCGATCAGCTAACTGAGATTGAGTCAGATCCAAACCTAGAAGCGGTCTATCGTCCTTCGTTTAATGTCGGCTATCTAGCGTTGAATCCTAGCTATGAACCGCTAGCGACCAAGGAAGTGCGGCAGGCGATCGCTCAGGCTATTAATAAGCCTGCCATTGTTGATGCCTTCTGGGGCGAGCTAGGCGAAACTGATGGCCACTTTGTTCCGCCTTCACTAGAAGACTATAGAGATAGCAGTATAGATGACTACGAATACAGCATAGAAGCGGCACAAGAGGCGATCGCTGAAGCGGGCTATCCTGATGGCTTCGATCTAGACATGTGGTATATGCCTGTCAGCCGTCCCTATTTCCCAAATCCCAAGCCGATTGCCGAGGCTTTTGCCGCTGAGCTAAGCCAGATTGGGATCAATGTCAACTTGCAGACCAAAGACTGGGGTGCGTACCTAGCTGATCGCAACGTAGCCCCTGGCTTCCAATCATTCATGCTGGGCTGGACAGGTGATTACGGCGATCCAGATAACTTCCTCTATGCTCACTTTGGTCCTGGCGCAACTCAAGATTTAGGCGACTATCAGAACCCTGAGCTGTTCGATCTGCTCGAACAGGCACGGATAAACAGCGATCCAGCTGAAAGAGAAGCGCTATACCAGCAAGCAGATGCGCTCATCTTTGAAGAAGCCCTGAGAATTCCGATTGTACATTCCCAGCCTCTGTTGGCCAAACGCGCCGAGGTTGATGGTTGGGAACCTAGTCCGTTTAGCTCTGAGCCATTTGTCGCAGTTGAGAAAGGGTAAACACTCATCTCACTCTTGTGAATAGAACATTCTGCTATCACACGAAAAGCACACAGTCGAGAATTAAGACCGGTCAGGAGCCAGTCAAAGGCCACCTAAAGACCAATCAACTTCTAGCTTGCAAGTCACTCTTTAGAGATCATCATGGGCAGATATATTCTTAGACGATTGCTCCAATTAGTGCCGGTCTTACTAGGCATCTCACTGCTCGTATTTATCTTCTTGCATCTCATTCCAGGCGATCCGGCGGTGACTATGCTGGGCGATCGCGCTACGCCGGAGGCAGTTGAAAAGCTGCGAGAGCGTATGGGTCTAAACGAACCGTTACCACTTCAATATCTGTCGTTTTTAGGGAATCTACTGACCTTTGATCTAGGCAACAGCATCTTTACCGGGGTGCCCATTGCCGAAGAAATTCGTTTGCGCTGGCCTGCTACGTTTGAGCTATCTGTTATCGCTATGCTAATTGCTCTGCTAGTCGGCATCCCAGCAGGTGTACTTGCGGCTGTTAAAAAGAACAGTTGGATTGATAATTTGACCATGACTGGCTCTTTGTTAGGCGTGTCAATGCCGGTCTACTGGCTAGGTTTGCTGCTGGTTTATCTGTTTGCAGTAAACTTGCAATGGCTGCCCCCTAGCGGCCGCACTGACATCAGCACTGTCTTTCGACCTGTTACTGGCTTTTTTATCTTTGATTCAATTATTCAAGGTGATTTCAAAGCACTAGGGGATGTGTTGGCTCACCTAGTGCTACCGGCTATTACTCTAAGCACCATTCCTTTAGCCATTATTGCTCGAATTACTCGGAGTGCCATGCTAGAGGTGCTGTCGCAAGACTACATTCGCACCGCTCGCTCCAAGGGACTGAAGGAATTGATTGTCATTGGCAAACATGCTTTGAAGAATGCCATGCTACCAGTCGTTACCATCGTTGGCTTAGAGTTTGGGACACTGCTAGGCGGCGCTATCTTAACAGAAACAATTTTCTCTTGGCCAGGTATTGGTAGCTGGATCTATGGCGGTATTTTGCAAAGGGACTACCCGGTTGTGCAAGGCGGCGTTGTTTTTGTAGCGTTTGTGTTTGTGTTGATTAACTTACTAGTTGATCTCTCCTACGCGCTATTAGACCCTCGTATTCAGTATAAGTAGGCCCACCTAAGTAAGTCCGCTCGACATAAGCGCTTGACTTTGTTTTTTGTGACTTCATTCCCTTTTTGTGTGTTCTTATGGCGATCGCTCCTCCTCCTGCGCCCACGGTAACAAAACGTCGATCCAAACTTCTTCGGAACCGGGCGGTGCAAAGATTTCTCGAATCGACCTCTGGGTTGATTGGGTTGGGAATTACCGTGTTCATTGTCTTGGCAGCGCTTTTGGCACCTGTGCTTAACCCTTACGATGCGGCTTCTGCTAGAGATTACGCTGCTAGGTTACAAGGTCCGAGTATGGCGCACTGGTTTGGCGCAGATGGGCTAGGTCGAGATATTTTGACGCTGGTTTGGTACGGGCTTAGAACCTCACTTGTGATTGGTCTTGTTTCGGTTCTTATTGGTTTGTTGATTGGTGTGGGTTTAGGGCTAGCTGCTGGCTACTTTAGGGGTTGGATAGAAACGGTCGTTGGCTGGGTGACCGATGTAATGCTGGCGTTTCCGTCTATCTTGCTAGCGATCGCCGTGGTCACCGTCACTGGCCCTAGCGTCATCAGCGTTATGGTGGCCGTTGGTATTGTTCAAATCCCCAAGTTTATTCGACTTACTCGCAGCATGGTGTTGTCTTTGCGTGAGCAGGAGTTTGTTCAAACCGTTCGTGCTTTTGGCGCTAAACCCCCGCGAATTGTCTTTCTACATATCTTACCTGCTAGCTTGGCCCCTCTGGTCGTTCAAGCCACCCTTGCGATTGGTACGGCTACACTTGAGGCAGCCGGACTGGGCTTTTTGGGATTGGGTGCGCAGCCTCCCACTCCTGAGCTAGGCACCATGCTTTCAGATGCGTTTAAGGGAGGATATTCGCTTTCGGCCCCTTGGACGATTGTGTTCCCAGGATTGTTCATCACCTTGACTGTGCTAGCTTTTAACCTGCTAGGTGATGGACTTAGAGACGCGCTTGATCCCAAAGGTAGTCACTAGAGATTAGAGCCAACTAGACCATACAAATTGAGAGAATACGGCTTCCTTTACTTTACGATTGGTCTATCGTGATATGAATGCTGATTGAAAAGGCGCACTCAACTATCACCATACAGTTTCAGCTGAATAATGCAAGAGTCACAACTTTGGAAAAGGGCTGCCATTTTAGAGTGTGCAATGAAGTGTTCAATTATTAACAAATAGTGACTTTACTAGTAGGCTCTATCCTGTTTACAGAAGCTATTATAAGGTTGCATCTATTTGACATCTAAGCCAAGTTGGAGCCTATATGAGACTGTTCAAAGTATTGATTACGCTGGCTTTGTTTTGTGTGGGAATAGGGCTCTCTGCTATGCCTAGTCAAGCCGTTGAAGAAGAAACCTTGGAAGATATTGAAAGCAACTACAGCTATACGCTTAGTGAAAGCGATGATGCAGTTATTAAGCTAGATCCACTTGATTTTGAAGGCAGAGAAGTGGATGCCGAGCTACTTAGTGCACCTCGTCCTAGAACAGATATCGATTTTGTTAATTTAGAATCAGACCGCTATGAGGACAGTAGAGGAGTTGAGATTATTGAATTGTCTATACCAGTCGAATAGCTTGTTAATTAGCGAGTCTCGGTAAGGATCGCAGAACTTCAGATGTTTGATCCCCATTCTAGCAAGGCTTCTTGGGATGGCTTACCGCTGTTCAATCTCAACAGGTTTTTCATGTCGCCTTACCCATCCAGCAATCAGCGCTAGCCCAAACACACCCAAAAGAGCAAGAAACAACAGAATCTTTCCGCCTTCTAAAGCGCTCGCACCTACCGCTACGATAGGTGGGTTCGAGATAGCGATACTGAGTACTAGGGCCGGGAAAAACTTTTTCCAGGGTGCCTTAGCTAAGCCTACCCCATACGCTACAAAGTCAAAAAAGCCCGACATCAGAAAAGCTGTCATCAAGAAGAAGTTTTGTTCTAGATGTCGCTGACTTAGTCTATCGACCCTGTCCATGAACCGTTTGCCAACTAAACGACTCACTAGCGATCGCCCATAGCGACGAGACAGCCAAAAGCTTAGCGAACAAGAAAGTAGGTCAGACAGACAAACCACAAATAATCCTTGCTGAAAGCCCAACAGTCCACCTGCCGCAATTGAGTAGGCCGTTCCAGGCAGCGCTGGAATGACGACGCTGCTAAATCGCAGTACGAACAAGCCTACTGGTGCCCAAACGCCCATCCGTTCAACCTGGGCTCGTAGCGTTGCCATGCCGTACTGATTGATTAGCACGACCGCCATCACGACTAGTAGTGCGATCGCTACAAACTGGAGAATTCTTCCTATCCGCTTGTTCAATCTCTACCTCCTGATCTTGGCTCAGATTTAAAACCAAGCATAAACATCCGAGCGCTTGGCACACACTTCCTCTGATAAATCGTAATTTTCGAGTGCTCTACTTGGGTAGCTCTAGTCATGTAACCTAGAATTTCGCATAATAATGATTTGAACGAACAACCACTTTTGATTTTTTTGCTGAGTCATGACTCGTTTTCTTAACCTCTTCGCCGTGATCCTCGTTTTAGCAGGCTGCTCGGCTGCTGACGGACCGAGTCAGATAGAATCCTCAGTTGAACCTAGCGAGGACGCAGCCGCTGAGAACGCAACGACCGAAGACGCAGCCGCTGAGAACGCAACGACCGAAGACACAGCAGATAAAGACACAGCAGACGAAGACACGGCAAAAGATGCTCAGCCGACTGAAGATGAAGAAGGTGTTGATCAAAAGAACGTCAAGCTTGTGATTAAAGATCAGCCCACAGCGGGCCAGATCGTCGTTGAAGAAGTCGCCACTGCAAGGGATGGTTGGGTTTCTATTCACAAAAGTAACGAAGCCGGCGACATAGAGCTTCCTGATAGTCTTGGGCAGGCTCGCGTGGATTCTGGCGACAGTGAGAACATCATTGTCGATCTTTGGGAAGCGCCCTACCCAGAGGAAAAGCTATGGGTACTCTTACATATTGATAGTGGCGAACGTGGTATCTACGAATTTCCGGGTGCAGATGTCGCCGTCAAGAAAGAGGGCGAAACCATGGCTCGCTCTTTTTACATTCAAGAGGACACTGAGGAAGACGAATAATTTTCATTTCTAGTTGCTTCGTTTTTAAGATGTAAAGCTTCATAGCGCTAGCATGGACAGTGTTCTGTATAAGCGCCACAATAGACCTCATGCGGGTATAGCTCAGTGGTAGAGCGTTTGCTTCCCAAGCAAAATGTCGCGCGTTCGAATCGCGTTACCCGCTTTTTCAAAGCCCTTTATTTGCTTAGACGATTGCTGTAGAGATTAAGGAATTTCGCGGCCAGTCGGCGACTGTATCCTTCGAGCAGGCAATCGGTCGGTATATGCTCTATCGTCTACTGCTCGATCAAGTTGACCTAGATCACCGTCTCTACCTGGCAGTTAGTGATTTGGACTATGGGCAAATTTTGAGCGAGCCTATTGGAGAGCTTGTCATTAGCGAGCTACCATCAAATTTGATTGTCATTGATTCTGTTACCCAACGGCGGGGATGACGTATTGCCAGAATAGCGGCAATAAAGAAGGTTTTATCACCGAGTTCTGAAACGGTGATGAGTAATAAACTGGCCGTGAAAGCAATAAGCATCGCCAAATTACGCTAGAGCGAAGCCACAAAAGCTACTAGCGCGTCGCGATCATCCTCGTCGAGCTGACGTACAAATTCTTTTGCCTCGTGAGCTTCACCATCATGCCAGAGGATAGCTTCCAAAAGGTTGCGGGCCCGGCCATCGTGCAGATAAAAGGTGTGGTTATTCGTAGTTTCGACCAAGCCAATGCCCCACAGTGGTGGCGTACGCCACTCTTGCCCGCTCGCTTCAAAGTCAGGGCGCATATCACTCAGCGCCGGGCCCATATCGTGAAGCAACAGATCGGTGTAAGCGTGAATGGTTTGGTTGTTGTGTTCCTCATGAACAGAACTGTTGCCAGTCAACTGCTGAGGCAAGTGGCAGCTCGCACACTGCCCTTGGTAAAACAAGCGTTCACCTTGTTGCTCTAGGGCACCCTCGACATTGCGCCGAGCCGGGACAGCCAGCAAACTGAGGTAAGTGGTGATTTTATCGAGAAATTCGCCGCTCACATCTGGCGGGTCGCCAAGGGTTGCTGCTTCTTGACAGTCTGCTTGTGACTCACTACAGCTATTGTTCTCGAATAGCGGCGTCGTGAGACCAATATCTCCATTAAAGGCACCGGCAATCTGTTGTTTTAGTGTGGGTTCATTGGCCTTCCAGCCCAAGCGACCGAGCATTTTAGTTTGAGATTCTTCACTCCAAACATAGTTGGGTCGCCCAGAAATGCCATCTCCATCTAGATCTTCGGGATCAGCTTGTTGCACAATATCTGCTTCTGGAATGTTTTCTAAGAGTCCCAATCCGAAGACAGCAGGCGAAACCCGCGGAGAAAACAGCACATCGTCTCCCAAGGGGCCATAGCCCAACTCGGTGAACTTATAGCTCGGTTTGCGTAGTGAAAAGTCCGTGCCATCGGTAAACTGACCCGTCTCTTGCGTCCAAGTGATTTGAGTTTTTCCCTCGGCGCTCACGCCTAAAATGCCTTGCTCTTGTAGCTGAGCGCCGTAAACGGGGTGCGGTAGGGGACCCCCTTGCGCATTCTCACCCGGAATACTCAGCCGAATGAGCTTAGAGAGCATGCGCGTTTCGCCCGCAATCGGGGGCCTGCCTCGACCATCGCGAATGTGGCAACCCGCGCAAGAATTGCGGTTAAACAATGGACCGAGGCCATCCAAACTGGCGACAGACCCCGGCGCTTGTACCCACTGGGTATTAAATAGGCGATCGCCAAAGGAAAACACCCGCCGCCGCCGTCGATCCAGATTTGGAATGGGCTGTGCAAACGCTGTTCTGGTGAACTTGAAGCTAGTGGCATATTCACCAGCGGAGAGTTCTGTCCGGTTTTCTAAAATCTGAGCTTCTAACCGGGGATCTAGACCATCTTCCGCCATGCTAAGCAAGGGAAAAATAATAACAACGCAAATCGTAAATAGCGCCAAGCCCCATTGCCACAGGTGTCTTCTCCTCATTACTCAGCCAGAATCTCCGCTTCTACACCGAGCGCAGAGCCAACCTCTACAATCAGCTCAGCTTGATCTTCTAAAGCGACTATCGCTGATTCCACTACAGCACGCTCCTCGCTGCCAGGGGGGGAGACCAGCACTTGGTCGAAAGGTGTAGAGATTTGAGCGATAGTCGTCTGAGTTTGATCTAAGGCTGCGATCATCTGTTGATTTAGCTCGGGAGCGACGCTCGCTAGCAGCTCATCAAGACCGATGCCCTGATAATCGCCATAGTCAGCGAAGTAGACATTGCGAATGCCAGCCGCGTTAAACACAAAGTCCTGGTAAGTGGTATCGCTAAAGCAGGAATGCTCATCTTCTTGATCGCCGCTATCTAGAGAAACAGCCATCCGTTCCGAAGCCATTTCAAAGGCGCTCAAAGTAGCTAAGGATGTTAAAACCTTCCCTAACGTCTCTTGGGGATCTTGAGCGACAAATTCGGCCCGGTAGTTATCACTACCCGGCTGCCACTCCGTTTCGAGAAAGGTTAAATCTTCAATTAGCTGATCAGTGACCAGGTTGAGGTATTCGCGGCGGCGATCGTTATTGCCTTTGCCTGCGACAAAGTCTTCATAGCTGCGCTGCCCAGGGCCGTCAGCATTGAAATCTTGACCCCAAAGTAAAAATTCGATGGCATGCCAGCCGGTGGTGACGTCGGCTTCGTCAGAGACCTGATCGTTTTCTAGGACGTTAGCGGTAGAAATCTCAAAGCTTGGGTCGTTGATCACACCGCTATCTGCCTTGCCCTGCACATAGTCAATAAAAGCTTCGTTCATGGGCCAAGCATTGATGCGACCTTCTGGGCCTTCTTCGCCCGTTTCGAGATCGATAAAGTCGATAGGCCCTTCATAGAAACGGAAAGCTTCGGTTTGTAGGTAACTTTGGCGAGCTTCTGTCCAAGCGGCTTTGGCAGCTTGGTGAGTGTCGACGTTGGGATTGTCTAGGAATGTGGCGATCGCCCTTTGCATCATCACAGCATCGGCCTTAGAGCTCCTGTAAGTGCGGTAGACCAATTCTGCGTAGCTCTCGATGTAAGGCGTGAGGTCACCCGCTTGAGCAAGCAGAGGGTCGGCGGCAGGGGCGACGGTAGGGGCGACGGTAGGCGTCACTGCCTTTACAGATGGAGAAACTGCTACAGCCAGGGATGCAGAGACAATAAGTGCAATACCGAAATGAGGGAAGCGCGATTGAAGAGGCATAATCAATCAGAGAATGGTTATCAACAGAGATAATGGGGCAATCATGTAGCTGAGATACGCTCTGTTGTGACTGTCTTTGCTAGCGAGAATTAAATCTTAGCAGCATAAGCTCTGCAAAACAGAAAGGCTCTAACAGCTCATAAGCTCATTTCTCTCTGGGGTTCGTCCTTGGCCAGAGATTAGGCTTACAGAAACAAATCTGCTAGAAGCAAAATAGAGCCAAGCTCATTAGAGCATAGTAATCACGCTGCTATTGATAAGAATTCTTATCAAGAAATAAAACTTTTTGTCCAACTTGTAACGCTGCTTTGCAATTCAAGCTGCAGTGAAGTGCTTCCGTCTAGCATGCCTTTTTGCGTTCATACCTTTCTTTCCTACTGCTCGCTTGTACAGCGAGCGACTGACAACACCTACAAGCAGCATCGCAATCGCACAGCTCACATACAGCACTGAACTGTCCGCACCCGCACCCATGTCAACATATAGCCAAGCGGCTGCGGAGATGATGCCGTCATCGGTTCTAAAACTCGATCAGCTAAGGGGTATGCTAGTAAAGCTGCCAGGGCGCTCACAATTTGCATGATGAGATCATTGGCGGCAAACACGCGGCCTTGAATGTCTGGTTTTGTGGCTTCCATCCAGAGCTCAGTTTCAGAACTGCCTAGTAGGGAAAAATTGAAGGATGAACAGAATTGGGCCGGTAGCCAGATAAGAGGCGATCGCCCCAAACCAAACACGAATTTACTGAGCCCTGCACCGATAAACCCAATCAATAGTCCTTTCGTACGCTACTTTGGCCCACCCTAAGCGCTGAGGATAATCGCGCCAGTAGCACCGCCGATACTTGCTGCGGTTGCAGTACTCGCTAGCACAAACCTGTATACACCGCAGTTTGCGTATGTCTGCACGGCAAGTTGCAATCAGTTTCTCTAACTCTCGTTTCCCACCGAAGTGAGAAAGTAAAACCCGATAATCTTTGAGCTGATAGCGCTGCCACCACTGAATCTTTGTTAGGATCAGAGTAGAGCGGAAGCGGAATCAAAATAGCGCCATAACCCGCTGAGCGAATGGTCTCCAGATTTTCGATGATGTCGCTGTAACACTAGTTAAAGGCCTGAAGAATAACATTCTGCATAGTGTTATTGGAGTTGCCGCAGCCACTGGTGACCAATCAGAGAGCAATCGGGCGCAATAGCTTGATACATTGAGAAGTATCCAAAGCGAGGAGCTTGGGTCATGAGATTGTGCAGATAGGTCGTGCCGCTACGCCAGTGGCCAATCATAAAAATAGGTGAGTGCTTTATCTGAGTCTGAGCGATCTTACGGCCGTAGAAGAGTTTTTCAGCGAGCCGCAGTGGCCAGCTCACGAAGCTAGACGTTATCATCCATAGCAAACGCAACAGATACTTGGGGTGAATCCCAACCGTATAGTGGGCGACTCGCAGAAGGTTGCGCAGCCGGGGAAATCCAAGCATGCCGATCTGATAACCTAGATTGCGACGTATTTGTGAGAGCTTAGGTGTTGGATTGCTCATTGCAGTCATGTTTGTTATTTCCTATTTCTTTCTTTCTGCTTGTTGCTTCCTAGGAAAGCGAAATAAACTTTTTGAGACTTCACATCGAGAAAGATGTCGCTACTGAACACTCAAGCTCACAGCTTAGGCTCACAAGTCAAGTTACAACTTAGGGATGGTCAATCATTGGGTAGCACTTAACTTTTTATCCTTTATCAGGCAGGAATCTGTTTTACTAAGTCGTCCCCAGGAATAATTGTTGATGTAAAAATGAACTTTTTATCCTTCTGATAACGCAAGTCTTGCTTAATTAGGGCCATAAATTGCCTGTGATCAGCCCGAGAGCGTGCTATCAAACAACCTGCCGAGGCTTTCCCCACATGACTGACTGGATTGTCATAACCACTGTGTTGGTTAATCCCAAAGTAACCTGTATCTAGCTTGTCGCCGGTCCGGATGCCATTTTTATCGAAATCACGATGGACAGTCACGACTCCACCTGTCTGGACTAAAGCCTCGTGAGGCTCACTATTGCCATGTATCCCCACTTGCCAAGCAGTATATTGACTAAACTGGATGCGAGCAGCACCCTTAGAATTCATGGGGTATTTCACATAGTAACTACCAGGTTCTGTGCTTGCTAGCCAAGGACCACCGACAATTTTGGGGTGCCCATCGATCATCTCAATTACTAGACGAATATCGTTAAACACGTTATCCGAATCACTGTTGAGGCTACCATTAGGGTTCATACCCTCTATATATACAATGTTGTATTTGCGCAAACCTTCAAAAATCGTATACCCCTTACTGTCCATGTAGGAGAGAATTCGGCTAGCTAAGTCCTTACCGGAAAATCGGGGCGAGACCGCTTTTGACTTCGGAGCAGGCTCTGTTGCAGTAGCATTATGAGTGATTGAAACGACCATTGGTACATTATCACCTTGCCCTTTAAACCAATCAAACGGAATATCTAAAGCTTGTTCACCGTTATGGTCTCGTAAGTCTACCTTTTTCAGGTATTTCCCACCTTCCATTAGGTAAAGACTTTTTTCGGTTAGTTTTAACCAAGACATCGTAAGTAGCCTCCTTGATTTATGTTTTTGTTAGGCCCTATAGCGTCGCCTCAATCAGGCCTTCTATGCTTGACAAGTTAGCGCTCAAAAGGGAAGAAATCGGGATAAATAATGGGGTTTTCCATAAGATGTTGGCCTTCACGACGAATATATTTCAATCGGACAAACCTGTGCTAGTGGGTGCAAGACCCAATGACGGTCTATTTTGTGCTGCAAGTGTTAGCTAAAACTGACAGTTTTTGAATCATCAGAAACCTCAGCTGCCTCCGTTCAGATCCAAGAAGAGTTAACTTGGATTTAACTTAGGACTAAGTTGTTGCGATCGCCTCTGATAGCCAACGTTGTTGGAAATAAGTTGATGTCTTCGAGAGATAAAGCGGACTCTCTGGTCACTTCTTTGTTGTACTAATGCATTTGCTGGAGAGGTGGCCAGAGAGCTGTCCCTCTTTTGAAGTATCTTCTTGCTCGACGCAAGGTGTTCGCTTGCCGTAGTTAACTAGATTGCACCAGTCAAGTTCACAATTTAGGCTTACTAGTTAAGTCACCACTTAAGCCAGTTTGTTTATGCCTGAACAACAAAGCTATTAGCATCCAGTGTGGGCGCGCCTTCGATAGTGGCAAACTGAGCACCGCCGCCAAATTCTGCGTCAGCACCGTTCGAGTTGTAATACAAGTGACCCGTATTTGCGCCATAAACAATT